>NZ_JAGGOW010000028.1 GCF_018614135.1 Streptomyces sp. ISL-66 | reverse complement strand
AAGTCGTGCCAGCGGCCCACCTTCGGGCGGCCGTGTCGCTTGCCCGTGGCGTCGGAGAACAGGTGCCGCTGCACGCCGTTCCACACCTCGTCAGCCATGTGCATGGCCAGGGCCTTCGAGGCGTGGTGCCCCAGGTGCCCGGAGTCTTCCAGGTGCTTGTAGGCGCACCGCTCCAACGCTTCGCGGGACAGGCCCAAGCGCTGCCGGACAGGCTTCGCGCCCTGCTCGTTCCGCTCGTGGTACGCGGTCCAGTAGGCATCGACCTTTGAGCGGGCGTCACGCTGGACGGCCCGCTTGAGGGAGCCCATCGCGCCGAACAGCTTCTCCACGCGGGCGAGGTCGGCCGGGGCGGTGACGGCCAGGGGCAGCACCATCACCGACACCATCCCGTCGTCGGGCTTCGTCCACTTCGGGGCCTTGTTCTTCCCCCGGAACTTCCGCTGCGGCTGGGCAGCCTGCATGACCGTCACCTCCCTTCACAGTTAGACGGTGTCCTATGCGGTCATTCGGATGAGGCGTTTGTAGCAGCAGAGGGCGGCTGCGAGGCCGAGGAAGGCCAGGTAGTCGCGGGGTTGGCGTTCGTATCGGTGGTTGAGTCGGCGGTATCCAGTGAGCCAGGGCATCGTCCGTTCGATGACCCACCGGCGGCGGCCGAGCCGTTCGTTTGACTCGACTCCCTTGCGGGCGATACGAACGCCGATGCGTCTGCCGCGCAACCATTTTCGCAGGTGAGGGACGTCGTAAGCCTTGTCCGCATGGAGCCGCCTGGGTTTGAAGTGGCGGCCCCGGTGGGGGTCGTGTCTCGTTTGGCGACCCGTGATCATCGGCTTCAGCGCGAGGCTGTCGTGAGTGTTCGCGGCCGAGACGCCGACGAGGAGGGGCAGTCCGTTCGCGTCCGACAGGACGTGCATCTTGGAACCCTGCTTGCCCCGGTCCACGGGGCTCGGACCTGTGAGTTCGCCCCCTTTTCAGCCCGGACGTGGGCGGAGTCGAGGACCGCGCGGGAGAGATCGAGAAGGCCGGCGTCGTCCAGGCGGTGCAGGATCTCCTCGTGCAGCCGGCCCCACACTCCTGCCCGTGACCAGATCAGGAACCGGCGGTGCGCGGTGGACTTCGATATCCCGAAGCACGGCGGCAGAGCCCGCCAGGCGCAACCGCTGACCAGCACGTAGATGATCGCCGCGAACAGCGTCTCATCAGGCGTGTCCTGCGTCCCCCCGCCCTGCGGCCGCACCCTCGACGGCGGGATCAACGGCTCCGCGATCTCCCACAACCCCTCCGGAACAATCCAACTCCACGCACCCCGCCCCATACAGAGGTCAACGACGCCTCACGACATAGGACACGGCCTTAGTTGACTTACGACACACTACGTGATGAGTTCAGCTATGACGATCGAGGTAGAATGGGGTTATGGCAGCCATGATTCCCGGATATGCAGACGCCCGACAAGCAGCAGAGCAACTCAAGGTCACCGTTCAGCACGTCTACAACCTGAACAGCAGCCGCGCCGACTTCCCCGCCCCCGTCTACGTCGGACGCACCCCGCTGTGGCCGGTTGACCGGCTGGCCGCCTGGCGGGAGGAACACCCGAAGCGCGGCGATTAACTGACCTTTTCCCATCCGGGAAGTAATTGACCTAATGCGATGTTCTGTCCGTTCGTGTCGAAGATCAGCGTCGTCAGCCTGCGCCTCCGATCCCTCCTGCGCTGGACCGGCCTGCCGGTCAAGGCGTTCCTCCTGCTGGTCGCCCGCGTCGCCGCACTCCTGCCGGAGCCGAGACGCGGGCGACCGTGGGCACTCCTGCTGGACAACCGTGTCCTGCTTGCCGCCACCGCGTGGCGCACCCACCTCACCAACCGTCAGCTCGCCGACCTCTTCGGCATCGGCGTCGCGACCGTGCACCGCATCCTCGACCGGCTCACGCCCCTGATCGCGGGGCTCCTCGACCCACCCGACGGACACCGCTCGGACCTGTGGGTCGTAGACGGCACGCTCATCCCCCTGCACGACCAGACCCGCACCGCGAAGTCGAAGAACTACCGGCGCTCGGTGAACATCCAGTTCACCTTCCGCGCCCGCGACCGGCGCGTCATGGCCGTTACTGACGCCTGGCCCGGTAACCGCAACGACATCATCGTCTTCCGCGCCACCATGGCCGATCAGGTCCCCGGACACCGGCTGACCATCGGGGACGGCGCATACCGCAGCGCACCCGAGGTCATCACCAGCCGCAACAAGAGCAAGGCGTTCGCGAAGCGGCGGGCACGGGCCGAACACGGCCTCGCCCGCCTCAAGGACTTCCAAGTCCTACGCCAGCACCGCCGACGCGGCGACACGATCAACCACACCAGCCGGGCCGTGGCGGTACTCCACAACCTCAAGATCGACTGCGCATGAATTACGGATCAGCTCTTAGGGCGCGCCGCGAGGCCAAGCAAGCCAGATGAGGTGTGTCAAACGCCGCACTGCCGAGGGCCATGCGCGCCGATACCCTACGCACCAGTAGCTAGTAGTCATCAGTGAATTCACCAGGCAGTTGACACCACGCAGGGAGCCGCGACCCCGATGTCGTCACAACCGTCAGAGCCGATCGACATGCACACCACCGCGGGCAAGATCGCGGACCTGCAGCGCCGCGTCGAGGAAGCCACCCATGCCGGTTCCGCGCGAGCGGTGGAGAAGCAGCACGCCAAGGGCAAGCTGACGGCCCGCGAGCGGGTGGCCCTGCTGCTGGACGAGGGGTCCTTCGTCGAGCTGGACGAGTTCGCCCGGCACCGGTCGACGAACTTCGGGCTGGAGAAGACCCGCCCGTACGGGGACGGCGTCGTCACCGGCTACGGCACCGTCGACGGGCGGCCCGTCGCGGTGTTCTCGCAGGACTTCACCGTCTTCGGCGGGGCCCTCGGCGAGGTCTACGGCCAGAAGATCATGAAGATCATGGACTTCGCGCTGAAGACGGGCTGCCCTCTGGTCGGGATCAACGACTCCGGCGGCGCCCGCATCCAGGAGGGCGTCAGCGCGCTCGGCATGTACGGCGAGATCTTCCGCCGCAACGTGCACGCCTCCGGCGTGATCCCGCAGATCAGCCTGGTCGTCGGCCCCTGCGCCGGCGGCGCCGTGTACTCCCCCGCGATCACCGACTTCACGGTCATGGTCGACCAGACCTCGCACATGTTCATCACCGGCCCGGACGTCATCAAGACGGTCACCGGCGAGGACGTGGGCTTCGAGGAGCTGGGCGGGGCGCGCACCCACAACAGCACGTCCGGCGTCGCGCACCACATGGCGGGTGACGAGAAGGACGCCATCGAGTACGTGAAGTCGCTCCTCTCCTACCTCCCCTCGAACAACCTCTCCGAGGCGCCCGCCTTCCCGGAGGAGGCCGACATCGAGGTCGGCGACTGGGACCGCGAGCTCGACGTCCTGATCCCGGACAGCGCGAACCAGCCGTACGACATGCACACCGTGATCGAGCACGTGCTCGACGACGCGGAGTTCCTGGAGACGCAGTCCCTGTTCGCGCCGAACATCCTCACCGGCTTCGGCCGCGTCGAGGGCCACCCGGTCGGGATCGTCGCCAACCAGCCCATGCAGTTCGCCGGCTGCCTGGACATCGACGCCTCCGAGAAGGCCGCACGCTTCGTACGGACCTGCGACGCCTTCAACGTGCCGGTGCTGACCTTCGTCGACGTACCGGGCTTCCTTCCGGGCACGGACCAGGAGTACAACGGAATCATCCGGCGCGGCGCGAAGCTGATCTACGCGTACGCCGAGGCGACCGTGCCCCTGATCACCGTCATCACCCGCAAGGCCTTCGGCGGTGCCTACGACGTCATGGGCTCCAAGCACCTCGGCGCCGACCTCAACCTCGCCTGGCCGACGGCGCAGATCGCCGTCATGGGCGCGCAGGGCGCGGTGAACATCCTGCACCGCAGGGCCATCGCCGAAGCGGAGGAGGCCGGCAACGCCGAGGAGACCCGGGCGCGGCTCATCACCGAGTACGAGGACGCGCTGCTGAACCCGTACACGGCCGCCGAGCGCGGTTACATCGACGCGGTGACGATGCCGTCCGAGACGCGGGCACACGTGGTGAAGGGGCTGCGGCAGCTGCGCACCAAGCGGGAGTCGCTGCCCCCGAAGAAGCACGGCAACATCCCCCTCTAGGCCCTAGGAGGACAGTCCTGTGGTGATCAAGGTGATCAAGGGGAACCCGACCCCGGAGGAGCTGGCCGCCGCACTGGCGGTGGTCCAAGCGCGCGCGGCCGCACTGGCGTCGGTGCCGCCCGGCGCGCGGCGGGTGGCCGACGCGTGGGCGGCGCCGGGCCGGGTGGCCCGGCGGACGCTGCCCCGGCCCGGTCCGGCCGCGTGGGGGCGTACGTACTGGCCCGCGTGAGCGGAAGATGATCCGAGCGGCGGTGGCGCCTGAGTACCCGTACTCAGGCGCCACCGCCGTCCCCGGGGCCAGGATCGGGGCATGCTCTGGTCAGACCCGAAGAACGAGCCTCCCGAGGACATGCGCGACGCGCAGGCGATGGTCCGGCGGATGACGGTGATCGTCGTCATCGCGATGGTCGTCGTGGTGTACGTGCTGGGCGTCGGCGGCTTCTGAGCGGCCCGCCCGGACCCGCCGGGGGCCGGTGCGGGCGCCCCTACGATGGCAGGCATGACTGCCGACACCCGCCACGCCCTCGTCCTCGCCTCCGCCTCGCCCGCCCGGCTGAACCTGCTGCGGCAGGCCGGGCTCGCCCCCCACGTGATCGTCAGCGGCTTCGACGAGGACGCCCTCACCGCCGACTCCCCCGCCGAACTGGCCCTCGCCCTGGCCGAGGCCAAGGCGGCCGTCGTGGCGGCCCTGGACGAGGCCGCGGGAGCCCTGGTGATCGGCTGTGACTCCGTGCTGGAGCTGGACGGCGAGGCGCTGGGCAAGCCGGCGGACGCCGAGGAGGCGACGGCCCGGTGGAAGTCGATGCGCGGGCGCGCCGGGGTGCTGCGCACCGGGCACTGCGTGATCGACACGGCGACCGGCCGCCAGGTCTCGGCGACGGCGTCGACGACGGTCCGCTTCGGCGAGCCCTCGGACGCGGAGGTGGCCGCGTACGTGGCGAGCGGGGAGCCCCTGCACGTGGCGGGGGCGTTCACCCTGGACGGGCTGTCGGCGCCGTTCATCGAGGGCATCGACGGGGATCACGGCAATGTGATCGGTATCTCCCTGCCGCTGCTGCGCTCACTGCTGGCCGAACTGGGCGTGTCGATCACGGACTTGTGGGCTTGAAGTCCCCGAAGCCCCCGAGCAGCGGCTGTCCCGGCGGCGTGTCGCGCACGTCGCCGGCCGGCGGGCCCGCGCCGTCGCCGCCGTGGTCCGCGGGGTCCCCGCCCGTTCCCCGCGCCCCGTCCGGGCCCTGGGCCGCGTAGAGCATCAGGCTCAGCACGAGCAGGCACAGGATCAGCATCATCACCGCGAAGGCCCCCCAGCCGACCAGGCCGACGACGAGGGCGCCGAGCAGTCCGTGGGTGACGGCCGCGGTGACGAGGACCACGCGGGGGAAGGTGCCGGGGGCCTTGTCGCGGACCGCGGCGACGGCGAGGAGGACGGCGCAGAGCAGCAGGAAGCCGGCCATGCCGGCGCCCATTGCGTACGTTGCCTTGGACATGACATCCGGATCCATGCCCGCGATGGACATCGACTGGTTCTCGGTGGTGCGGCCCAGGACGATGTGGACGAAGCCGAGCACCGCCGCCTCCACGACGAGTACGACCGCGGTCGCCCCGGCCACGGATCTCCGCAGCACCACGCCACCCGCACGAGCCACGACGCCCCCACCCCCTGTCGGCACAAGCCTGTTCGACGCCTGGAGGCTACTAACGGGTAATCCTGCCGACAAGGGGCCGGGACCGCTTCGTTACGGTGGGACGCCTCGGGCGACGCCCATACGGCGGATACGCGAAGGAACGGGTGGACCGTTCGTCGGGACTCGACAAAGAATCACGGGGGCCCACTGACCCGCCGGACAGAGACCCCGGATGCGGGACAGCGTTACTGTGCAGTCGGGGATCCCCCTTACGTGGGGCGCCACAAGGGATTTTCGACTCCGGGTCGACTCGAGTCACACTGCGTGTGGGCAAGGTCACCATCGGGGAAGGGTCGAAAGGCCGTGTGGGCTGTCCCTAAACTCAGCTTGTTTCAAGGAGGGAGCCATCGTGCGCAAGGTGCTCATCGCCAACCGTGGCGAAATCGCAGTCCGCGTTGCTCGGGCCTGCCGGGATGCCGGGATCGCGAGCGTAGCCGTCTACGCCGACCCGGACCGGGACGCTCTGCACGTCCGCGCGGCCGACGAAGCTTTCGCGTTGGGCGGTGACACCCCGGCCACCAGCTACCTGGACATCTCCAAGGTCCTGCAGGCCGCCGCCGATTCCGGAGCGGACGCCATCCATCCCGGATACGGCTTCCTGTCCGAGAACGCCGACTTCGCACAGGCCGTCATCGACGCGGGCCTGACCTGGATCGGCCCGCCCCCGCAGGCCATCCGCGACCTCGGCGACAAGGTCGCCGCCCGCCACATCGCGCAGCGCGCCGGCGCGCCGCTCGTGGCCGGCACGCCCGACCCGGTCTCCGGGGCGGACGAGGTCGTCGCGTTCGCCAAGGAGCACGGCCTGCCGATCGCGATCAAGGCCGCCTTCGGCGGCGGCGGTCGCGGCCTGAAGGTCGCCCGGAACCTCGAAGAGGTCCCGGAGCTCTACGACTCCGCCGTGCGCGAGGCCGTCGCCGCCTTCGGCCGCGGGGAGTGCTTCGTCGAGCGCTACCTCGACAAGCCGCGGCACGTGGAGACCCAGTGCCTTGCCGACACCCACGGCAACGTGGTCGTCGTCTCCACCCGTGACTGCTCGCTCCAGCGGCGCCACCAGAAGCTGGTCGAGGAGGCCCCGGCGCCGTTCCTGACCGAGGCCCAGAACGCCGAGCTGTACGCCGCGTCGAAGGCGATCCTGAAGGAAGCCGGCTACGTCGGCGCCGGCACGGTCGAGTTCCTCGTCGCCGCCGACGGCCTGATCTCCTTCCTCGAGGTCAACACCCGCCTCCAGGTCGAGCACCCGGTCACCGAAGAGGTCACCGGCATCGACCTGGTCCGCGAGATGTTCCGCATCGCGGACGGCGAGGAGCTCGGCTACGGGGACCCGGTCATGCGCGGCCACTCCTTCGAGTTCCGCATCAACGGCGAGGACCCGGGCCGCGGCTTCCTGCCGGCCCCGGGCACCGTCACCAAGTTCAACCCGCCGACCGGTCCGGGCGTCCGCCTCGACGCGGGCGTCGAGACCGGCTCGGTCATCGGCCCCGCGTGGGACTCCCTGCTCGCCAAGCTCATCGTCACGGGTGCCACCCGCGAGCAGGCCCTGCAGCGGGCGGCGCGCGCGCTGGCCGAGTTCGAGGTGGAGGGCATGGCCACGGCCATCCCCTTCCACCGCGCGGTCGTCGCGGACCCGGCCTTCAAGGCCGACCCGTTCACGATCCACACCCGCTGGATCGAGACCGAGTTCGTCAACGAGATCCCGGCGTTCGTGGTCCCCGCCGCGGACGACGCCGAGGACGAGCCGGGCCGCGAGACGGTGGTCGTCGAGGTCGGCGGCAAGCGCCTGGAGGTCTCCCTCCCGTCCTCGCTGGGCATGACCCTGGCCCGTACGGCGGCCGCGGGCGGCGCGAAGCCGAAGCGGCGCGCGGCGAAGAAGTCGGGCCCGGCCGCCTCCGGCGACACCCTCGCCTCGCCGATGCAGGGCACGATCGTGAAGGTCGCGGTCGAGGAGGGCCAGCAGGTCAACGAGGGCGACCTGATCGTCGTCCTCGAAGCGATGAAGATGGAACAGCCCCTGAACGCCCACCGCTCGGGCACGATCGTGGGCCTGTCGGCGGAAGTCGGCGCGAGCCTCACCTCGGGCGCGACGATCTGCGAAATCAAGGACTAACCCCTGTCCGGCGGGGCTGCTCCCCAGCCCCGCCGGACAAGCCCAGCCCCGCCGGGCAAACCCAGCCCCGCCGGCG
>NZ_JAGGOW010000027.1 GCF_018614135.1 Streptomyces sp. ISL-66 | reverse complement strand
AAGTCGTGCCAGCGGCCCACCTCCGGGCGGCCGTGTCGCTTGCCCGTGGCGTCGGAGAACAGGTGCCGCTGCACGCCGTTCCACACCTCGTCAGCCATGTGCATGGCCAGGGCCTTCGAGGCGTGGTGCCCCAGGTGCCCGGAGTCTTCCAGGTGCTTGTAGGCGCACCGCTCCAACGCTTCGCGGGACAGGCCCAAGCGCTGCCGGACAGGCTTCGCGCCCTGCTCGTTCCGCTCGTGATACGCGGTCCAGTAGGCATCGACCTTTGAGCGGGCGTCACGCTGGACGGCCCGCTTGAGGGAGCCCATCGCGCCGAACAGCTTCTCCACGCGGGCGAGGTCGGCCGGGGCGGTGACGGCCAGGGGCAGCACCATCACCGACACCATCCCGTCGTCGGGCTTCGTCCACTTCGGGGCCCTGTTCTTCCCCCGGAACTTCCGCTGCGGCTGGGCAGCCTGCATGACCGTCACCTCCCTTCACAATGAGTTGACTTACGACACACTATGTGATGAGTTCAGCTATGACGATCGAGGTAGAATGGGGTTATGGCAGCCATGATTCCCGGATATGCAGACGCCCGACAGGCAGCAGAGCAACTCAAGGTCACCGTTCAGCACGTCTACAACCTGAACAGCAGCCGCGCCGACTTCCCCGCCCCCGTCTACGTCGGACGCACCCCGCTGTGGCCGGTTGACCGGCTGGCCGCCTGGCGGGAGGAACACCCGAAGCGCGGCGATTAACTGACCTTTTCCCATCCGGGAAGTAATTGACCTCATGCGATGTTCTGTCCGTTCGTGTCGAAGATCAGCGTCGTCAGCCTGCGCCTCCGATCCCTCCTGCGCTGGACCGGCCTGCCGGTCAAGGCGTTCCTCCTGCTGGACAACCGTGTCCTGCGTGCCGCCACCGCGTGGCGCACCTCACCAACCGTCAGCTCGCCGACCTCTTCGGCATCGGCGTCGCGACCGTGCACCGCATCCTCGACCGGCTCACGCCCCTGATCGCGGGGCTCCTCGACCCACCCGACGGACACCGCTCGGACCTGTGGGTCGTAGACGGCACGCTCATCCCCCTGCACGACCAGACCCGCACCGCGAAGTCGAAGAACTACCGGCGCTCGGTGAACATCCAGTTCACCTTCCGCGCCCGCGACCGGCGCGTCATGGCCGTTACTGACGCCTGGCCCGGTAACCGCAACGACATCATCGTCTTCCGTGCCACCATGACCGATCAGGTCCCCGGACACCGGCTGACCATCGGGGACGGCGCATACCGCAGCGCACCCGAGGTCATCACCAGCCGCAACAAGAGCAAGGCGTTCGCGAAGCGGCGGGCACGGGCCGAACACAGCCTCGCCCGCCTCAAGGACTTCCAAGTCCTACGCCAGCACCGCCGACGCGGCGACACGATCAACCACACCAGCCGGGCCGTGGCGGTACTCCACAACCTCAAGATCGACTGCGCATGAATTACGGATCAGCTCTTAGACCCGGGGTTGACCTCGGGGCCGAGCTGGTTTCGGCCAATCGGGAGGACGGCCCCCTCCGCCGGGAGGACGGGCCCGCCCTCCCGGCGGAGGGGGCCCGGGCCGAGGGAAGACGCCCCGCTGTCAGGCGGCGGCGCGACGGCCCCAGGCGGTTCCGGCGAGCACCAGGACGACGCCCGCGAGGCCGGCCGTCCCCAGGTGCTCGCCGCCGATGGCGATGCCCGCGGCGGCCGCCCACAGCGGTTCGGTGCCGAGCAGCAGGCTGACGCGGGAGGGCGAGGTGCGGCGTACGGCCCACATCTGCACGAAGAAGGCGAAGAGGGTGCAGAAGACGGACAGGAAGGCCAGTCCGGCCCACTGCGCGGGTCCGAACCCGGCGGCGGCCGCCCAGGGGCTCGCGCCGGTGCCCGGCAGTGCGGCCAGTACGGCGAACACGGCGACGGCGCTCCCGAGCTGCACGGTGGTGAGGGAGAGCGAGTCGGCCTCCTGCACGGCCTTGATCCGGGCCATGAGCAGCACGTGCAGGGTCCGGGCGAGCGCGGCGCCGAGGATGAGCAGGTCACCGAGGCTGGGGGTGGTGAAGCCGGCGCCCTGGGTCAGCAGCACCACTCCGCCGACGGACACGGCCGCGGCGCCGAGGAACCCCGCCGAGGGGGCCTTGCGGCGGACGGCGGCCTCGGCGAGCGGGGTGAAGATCATGGTCAGGCTGATGATCAGCCCGGCATTGGTGGCGGACGTGTGGACGACCCCGTAGGTCTCCAGCAGGAAGATCCCGCCGAGTACGAGCCCCAGCGCCCCGGCGCCGCGCAGCTGGGCGGAGGTGAGCGCGCGCAGCCGCGACCACCCGGCGACGACGAGGACGGGCAGCACCAGCGCGAAGCGCAGGACGAGCACCGCGATCACGGTGTGGGTGGTGGTGATCCCCTTGGCCGCGAGGTAGCTGCCGCCCCAGACGACGGCGACGAGCAGCACCGGCAGATCGGCGAGCCAGGCCCGGTGGGGGGCGGCCAGGGGCGCGGGGGCGAGGGCGGGAGCGGGGGCGGTGGACACCGGGTCTGTCTCCAACGGCAGGAGGCGGGTGGAGACTTCGGCGGCTCGCACGGGGCGGCCCCACGCTACCGGAGCGTGATCGCCCGGTCGAGGGGGTTGTCCCACCCGCCCGCCCCCGTTCCCCCTGCTCAGACGGGCCCACGCGGCGCTCGGTCACCGCTCGGACACCGCTCGGACGGGCCTCGGATGGGACGCGGATGGCACTCAGACGGTCAGAAGGTACCGAAGGTGGCGCGGCCGGCCGGACGGTAGGTGTGGATGGCGGTGCCGCTCCCGGTGGTGCGGGAGGAGAGCAGCTCGTACGCCGTGGGCAGCGCACCGGTCGGGAACAGCCGGCGTCCCGCGCCGAGGAACACCGGGAACACCAGCAGGTTCAGCTCGTCGACCAGGTCCCGCGCCAACAGCCACTGGGCCAGCTGCCCACTGCCGTGCACCTGCAGCTCCTTGCCCTCCTCCAGCCCGTCCTTGGCCCGGACGACCTCTGATTGCAACTGCTCCCCGTCAATCACGGTGGCCGGGCCCCAGGCGGGCTCCTTGAGCGTCGTCGAGGCCACGTACTTCGGCAGTCGGTTGAGCTTGCTCGCGACCGGGTCGGCGGGGTCGTCGTGCTGCGGCCAGTACGAGGCGAAGATCTCGTAGGTCCGCCGCCCGAGCAGGAAGGCCCCGGTCCGGCCGAAGACCTCGGTGACGAACTCCCCCATGCCCTCGTCGGCGAACGGCACCAGCCACCCGCCGTACTCGAACCCTCCGCTCCGGTCCTCGTCCGGCCCCCCGGGCGCCTGCATCACGCCGTCGAGGCTCAAAAAGGTGGTGAGAGTCAGCTTCCCCATGATTCCGCGCTCCTTACTAGCCCGTCCTTACAAGACCCAGACTCCCGCCCCACCCACATCTCATCGCTCCGGCGCGCGGAAGAACCCCCACCTCGCCCCCACCAACCACCACCCGCGCCCACCCACGCGCTCACCGACTACGCCCAACAGCACCGGGAAGGAGCCACCCGATCACCGCCCCGAAGCGCAAGACCCGCGCGCATGGCGGGGGCACCCTCCACCGGCGCAAGCCCGGACGCTGGAAAGCCGCTGACCGCAACCGCAACCATGTCCGGCCCGGTCGGGCGCGGCCGGGAACGCCGCAGGGGCGCACCCCCAAGTGGTGCGCCCCTGCGGGCTGGTGGACGCGCCCGGGGGTGTCGGCCCCCGGGGCGGTCAGCGTGGTGCGGAAGCGGGTGGCGGCAGACACCCGGCTCCTCGTGGTGCGGGCGGCTCCCCGTGGTGCAGAAGCCGGCGGCGGCAGCCGCCCGGCTCCGCCCCGTGGTGCCGAAGCCGGTGGTGTCAGCCGCTCAGTTCCTGGTGGCGGATGGCGTGGGCGGCCGCGCCGGTCTGGGTCAGGGCGCCGTACAGGCGCAGGCGGGAGAAGCCGCCGTCCGGGAAGATGTCGATGCGGACGTGCGTGCCGACCGCCGGGGCGTCGAGTACGAAGCGGTGGTTGGTGTCGGGCTGCAGGCGGGTGCGCGGCAGGAACTCCGTCCACTCGCCCTCCTCGCCGGTCTTGATCGACAGCGAGGCCCAGCCGGCCGAGTTGCCCTTGAGGTAGGCGGTGTCGATCTCGACGGCGCGGATCTCGGATTCGGCGACGAGCTGGTAGCGGATCCAGTCGTTGCCGTTGTCACGGCGACGGGCGGTCTCCCAGCCGTCGTCCATCTTGCGGGAGCGGCCCGGGTTGATGGTGTTGGTCGGCGGGGAGTAGAAGCGGTTGGACGCGTCCTGTACGGAGCCGCCGTTCTCCAGCGCGACCACGTCGAACGAGCCGAGCGCCTCGAGCCACTTGGGGTCCGGGACGACCTCGCCGTACACGCGCAGGCGGGCGATGCCACCGTCCGGGTGCTGGTTGACGCGCAGATGCGTGAAGCGCTGTTCGGCGGTGACCTCGAAGCCGTTGGCCGCGTGGCCGCCGACCGCGGTGCGCGGGACGAGCACGGTCCACTTGACGTCCTCGCCGAGGAGCTCCTCCGGGGTCGGCGCGAGGGCGCCTTCCCAGTTGGTGCCCTCGATGGAGACGGCCTGCGGCATGTTGCCGCGGAAGTGGGCGGTGTCGACGACGATGCCGCGGATCACGCCGGGGGCGCCGAGGCGCACCAGGGCGTAGTCGTGGTCCTCGGGGGTCGGCCAGGGCTGGGTGGCGCAGACGCCGCGGCGGCGGCGGGTCTCCCAGCCGTCCATGATCTTGCCCTTGTGGCCGAAGTGCTCGGGGTCGAAGTGCGCGGCCTCGGCGATGAGGAGGTTCTCGCGCTGGGCGAAGAACTCGTCGTTGGCGAACGTGACACCGGCGCCCAGCTCACGGGCGGCGAGGTTCGCGTACTGGGTGAACGGGAAGTCCGCCGTACGGTAGTCCGCGTACGGGTCGCCGCCTCCGTACGGGTTCGCGTTGCCGGTGAAAGAGGGAATCGCCACTGTCAGTTCTGCCTTTCGAGGAGGAGGCCCGTGGGCTCGGTCGGGGTGCCGTGGTCGGCGATCTGCGTGCCGCGCAGCCAGGTGGACTTCACGACACCGTGCAGGGTCTTGCCCGCGTACGCCGTGACCTGGTTGCGGTGGTGGAGGTGGGCCGGGTCCACAGTGAACGTTTCTTCGGGGGCCAGGACCGCGAAGTCGGCGTCGCGGCCCACTTCGATCGCGCCCTTCTGCGCCAGGCCGGCGAGGGCCGCCGGGGCGGCGGACATCCAGCGGACGACGTCCTCGAGGGAGCGGCCGCGGCGGCGCGCCTCGGTCCAGATCGCCGGGAGTCCCAGCTGGAGGGAGGAGATGCCGCCCCACGCGGTGGCGAAGTCGCCGGTCTTCAGGTCCGCGGTGGAGGGCGAGTGGTCGGAGACGATGCAGTCGATGGTTCCGTCGGCGAGCGCGTCCCACAGGAGGTCCTGGTTGGCGGACTCGCGGATGGGCGGGCAGCACTTGAACTCGGTGGCGCCGTCAGGGACTTCCTCGGCCGTCAGGGTGAGGAAGTGCGGGCAGGACTCGACGGTGATCCGCACGCCCTCGGCCTTCGCCGCGGCGATCAGCGGCAGCGCGTCGGAGGAGGACAGGTGCAGTACGTGAACGCGCGCGTCTCGTCGCTTCGCCTGGTCGATCAGGTTCTGGATCGCGGTGTTCTCGGCGTCCTTGGGGCGGGAGGCCAGGAAGTCGGCGTACTTGGGGCCGGGGTTCTGCGGCGCGGACTCAAGGTGGTGCGGGTCCTCGGCGTGCACGATCATCAGGCCGCCGAAGCCGGTGATCTCGGCGAGCGAGGCGGCCAGCTGCTCCTGGTCGAGCTCGGGGAACTCCTCCACGCCGGAGGGCGACAGGAAGCACTTGAAGCCGAAGACGCCGGCGTCGTGCAGCGGGCGCAGGTCCTTGACGTTGTCGGGCAGGGCGCCGCCCCAGAAGCCGATGTCCACGTGCGCCTTGGTGCGCGCGACCTCCTGCTTGACCACCAGGTTGGCGGTCGTGGTGGTCGGCGGCAGCGAGTTCAGCGGCATGTCGAGGATCGTGGTGATGCCACCGGCCGCGGCGGCGCGGGTGGCCGTCCAGAAGCCTTCCCACTCGGTACGACCGGGGTCGTTCACGTGGACGTGAGTGTCGACCAGTCCGGGGAGGAGCACGTCGTCGCCGAAGTCCTCCAGCCGGGCACCGGCCGGTACCTCGGCCCCGTACGGCAGCACGGCCGCGATCTTCCCGCCGGCGACGGCCACCGAAGCGGCGCGCGTCCCCTCGGGGGTGATGACGCGAGTCGAGCGCAGTACCAGTTCCACAGCCAGCTCGGACACCGGAACCTCCCCATCTACTTCCACAGAGCGAAATTCAACGTTCTGTTGACGGAGTCTTCCCGTCGATCCTGAACCAGTCAAGAGCACCCGGACGGACCACTGACGCTCCTGGACCGCAATTGGATGTTTCCACAACATGGAATTAAGATTTCGCTATGCAGAATGTAGCTACCACCACCGGGGGCCGGGCGGGTAACTTCCCGAGGACGTCCACCACCGGGACAAACCGCCTCTGACCGGCGGGGACGGCCTTGCCCCGGCTCTAGGGCCGACGCCGACCGACCGGTAGGCTGCTTCCTTGCCTGCCAGCACCGAAAGGACCGCGCCGTGCCGACGTCCAGCGCCAGCACCACCGACGCCTCCAACAAGCCCACCGCCGCCAGCGGTGGCGTCCAGTCCCTCGAGCGCGCCTTCGATCTGCTCGAACGCATGGCCGACGCAGGGGGCGAAGTCGGCCTCAGTGAGCTCTCCGCCGCCAGCGGTCTGCCGCTGCCGACCATCCATCGCCTCATGCGCACCCTCGTGGCCTGCGGCTACGTACGACAGCAGCCCAACCGACGGTACTCCCTCGGCCCCCGGCTGATCCGCCTCGGCGAGTCCGCCTCGAGGCTCCTGGGCACCTGGGCCCGCCCCTACCTCGCCCGCCTCGTCGAGGAGACCGGGGAGACGGCGAACATGGCCCTGCTCGACGGGGACGAGATCGTCTACGTCGCCCAGGTGCCGTCCAAGCACTCCATGCGCATGTTCACCGAGGTCGGCCGCCGCGTGCTGCCGCACTCCACCGGCGTGGGCAAGGCGCTGCTCGCCCACACCCCCGCGGACGAGGTGCGCGCCCTGCTGGCGCGTACCGGGATGCCGGCCGCGACCGAGAAGACCATCACCACGCCCGAGGGCTTCCTGGACGCCCTGGAGCAGGTCCGCAAGGTGGGCTACGCCGTCGACGACAACGAGCAGGAGATAGGAGTCCGCTGCCTCGCGGTATCCGTCCCGAACTCGCCGACCGCCGCCGCGATCTCCATCTCCGGCCCCGCCGGCCGGGTGACCGAGGCGGTGGCCGAGTCCTTCGTGCCGATCCTGCAGGGCGTCGCCGCCGAGCTGTCGGTGGCTCTGCAGAGCCAGAGCCCCGCGTAGGGCTCCCGCGTAGGGCCCTCTTGACCGGGAAGGTTCGCCCAGTCGTCCGCGGCTTACCAGGTACCCGCCTCTACGACGGCGCCGTACGCGACGCGACAGGCCCCGTACACCCCCTCGGAAGGGGCGTACGGGGCCTGTCGCGTACGCCGGGGTGCCGGGGACCTCTGCCCGTACGGGGCTACGCGGCCGGGGCGCCCTGGGTGAGGCGGCCGTCCGTCATCGCCGCGGTGCGGTCCGCGCGCTCCAGGTGCGCGTGGTCGTGGGTGACCAGGACGGTGGCGGTGGAGCGCTCCCGGGTGAGGGTGACCAGCAGGTCGAGGACGGCGGCGCCGCGCTCGTGGTCCAGGGCGCTGGTCGGCTCGTCCACCAGGAGCACGGCGGGCTCGTTCATCAGGGCGCGGGCGATGTTGATCCGCTGGCGCTGGCCCCCGGAGAGCTGGTGCGGACGCTTGTCGGCCTTGTCGGCCAGACCCACGGCGTCCAGCAGCTCCAGGGCCCGGCGGCGCAGGGTGCGCGAGGGGCGGCCGGAGAGGTGCGCCACGACCTGGAGCTGCTCTGCGGCGGTGAGCGAGGCCAGCAGGTTCGGCTGCTGGAAGACGATGCCGATCTTCTCGCGGCGCAGCGCCGACTTCTCGGCGGCTCCGAGCGACGTGGTGTCCTGCCCCGCGACGACGACCCGTCCCGCATCGGGGGTCACCAGGGTGGCCGCGACGGCGAGCAGGCTGGACTTGCCCGAGCCGGAGGGTCCTATGACGGCCGTCAGGGTGCCCGCGGGCACCTCGAGGCGGACCGAGTCCAGGGCGGTCAGGCGGGTGCCGCCGTCGGGATAGGTGAGGGTGACGTCGTGGACGAGCAGGGTCATCGGGCGCTCCCGAGTGCGGTCAGGGGGTCTACGGCGGTGATCCGCCGGATGGACAGGGCCGCGCCCAGCGCACCCAGCGCGATCATGACGGCGGCCGGGACCAGCACCGTCGCGGCCTCGAGGACGAAGGGGACGTCCGCGCCTGTGATCAGGGCGCCGAATCCGGCGGCGAGAGCGGTGCCCGCGCCCGTGCCGATCGCGAGCATGACCACGGCCTGCCCGAGCGCGTCCTTCAGGAGGTACGCGGTGGAGGCACCCAGCGCCTTGAGGACGGCGATGTCCCCGCTGCGCTGGATCGTCCACACCGTGAAGAAGGCTCCGATGACGAGGGCGGAGATGGCGAAGAGGAAGCCGCGCATCAGCTGGAGCGAGCCGTTCTCGGAGGTGTACGAGCCGATGGCGCCCAGCGCCTCGTCGACGGTCAGGGCCTTGGTGCCGGCCGCCTTGTCGCCGGCCGCCCAGTCGGCCCCGCCCTTGCCGTCCTTCCCGGCCTTCCCGCCCTTCCCGTCCAGGGCGACGACGGTGGCGAGGGTGTCGAGGGACGTGCCGGTGTTGCCGACGCGCTGCCAGTCGCCCAGGTCCATCCAGACGACCGGGGTGTGACTGTGGACGGCGGTGCCGGAGACGGCGGCCACGGTCATCTCGACCGGGCCGATCTTGAGCCGGGAGCCGGGGCCGAGCCGGCCGAGCTCCTCGGCGGCCTTCTCCGTAAGGACCACCTGCCCCTGGGCGAGGCCGCTCCCGACGGGGGCGAGGGGTCCCGTCGGATCCACGCCGAAGGCGGACACGGCGGCGGTGCGGTCACCGGAGACGGCGTTGGTGGTGCGGATGCCCAGCGGCTGCGCGGAAGTCACCCCCGGCTGTTCGCGCCAGGCCAGCCAGGCCTTCTCGGGCACTTGGGAGTTGGAGAAGGAGACCCTCTGGTCCCCGGTGGGCGCGGCGAACGCGAGGCGGGTGGTGGAGGGCAGGCCGGTGATGGCCGAGATGTTCTCCCGGGCCAGGCCGGCGGTGAGCCCGGACAGCAGGCCGACCAGCAGCGTGATCAGCAGTACGACCGAGCCCATCAGGGCGAACCGGCCCTTGGCGAAACGTAGATCTCTCCATGCGACGAACATGTTCCCCACCTTGGTCTTCCGCGTGGACACAAGACATCGCGCCCCAGGAGGGATCCTGGTATCAAAGGGCGCACGGAGACATCAATCCTTTGGTTGACCGGGGCCGCCGGACCCGGACTTACGCTGGTCAGGCCATGACTGCTCCCCCCGCACCGACCCCGGCCCCGTCCCCCGGCCCGTTCCCGTCCCCGGCCCCGTCCGCGACACCCTCCCCGGCCGCCTCCGCCCCCGCGAACGCCGCCGCCGCCCGCGATCGGCCGCTCACCCCCGTCTCGCGCGTCCTGCGGCTGTGTCTGCACGCGCTGCTCTTCGGCCTGCTCGCGCTCGCCGCCGGGCGGGCCGTCACGGATTCGGCGCCGCGCGCGGGCTGGGTGGTCGCGGCCTGCGCCGTGCTGGCCGCCGTGTACGTCACGGGCGTACTGGCCCCCGTGGTGCGCCGCTCGCCGCGCGCCGGGGCGGTGTGGCTGGCCGGGCTCTGCGCGGCCTGGGGGGGACTGCTCGTGGTCTCTCCCGACGGGCTGTGGATCGCCTTCCCGCTGTACTTCCTGGAGCTGCACCTGCTGCGGTTGCGCTGGGGGGTGACGGCCGTCGCGCTGACGGCGTGCGCGGCGATCTCCGGTTTCCTCGCGCACAGCAGCGCGGTGACACCCGGGACGTTCCTCGGACCCCTGCTAGGAGGGGCGGTGGCGGTGGCGACCGTACTGGGTTACCAGGCCCTGTACCGGGAGAGCGAGCGGCGGCGCGAGCTGATCGAGGAGCTCATCACCACACGCGCCGAGCTGGCGGCGGCCGAGCGCGGCGCCGGGATCCTGGCGGAGCGTGAGCGCCTGGCACGCGAGATCCACGACACCCTGGCGCAGGGGCTCTCCTCCATCCAGTTGCTGCTGCGGGCGGCGGAGCGGACGCTCTCCGAAGGCACGGCGGGCGCGGCCGGAACGGGCACGGCGGGCACGGCGGCCGCCGCGGGGCCGACAGGCACGGCGGGTGCCGCCGCCGCGGTGCCGGACGCTTCCGTGGCGGCCGCGCTGGCGCACATCGCCCGGGCCCGCGGGGCCGCGCAGGAGAACCTCGCCGAGGCGCGACGCTTCGTACGGGCCCTCACGCCTCCGGATCTGGAGCACGGGTCGCTCCCGGCCGCGCTGGAGCGGCTCTGCGCGGCGGCGCCGGGCCCCCGGGTCCGGTTCTCCCTGAGCGGCACGGCCCGCCCCCTCCCCACGCCCTACGAGGTGGCGCTGCTGCGGATCGCGCAGTCGGCGCTGGCCAATGTGGTGCGGCACGCGCGGGCGGGGCGCGCCGAGATCACCCTGACCTTCATGGACACCTCCGTGACGCTGGACATCGTCGACGACGGCCGGGGCTTCGACCCCTCTCCCCCAGCTACCGCTGGGAGGGACCCCCTGGCGCCTTCGGGCGAGGGCGGATTCGGCCTGCCGGCGATGCGCTCGCGGGCCGAGACGCTGCGCGGCCTGTTCACGGTCGAGTCCTCCCCCGGCCAGGGCACCGCCGTGGCCGTCACCCTGCCCTTGCCCGCGGAGGCCCTGTCATGACGATCCGGCTGCTCCTGGCCGACGACCATCCGGTGGTCCGGGCCGGGCTGCGCGCGGTGCTGGACACGGAGCCGGACTTCGAGGTGGTGGCGGAGGCGGCGACGGCGGAACGGGCCGTGGAGCTGGCCGGGTCCGCCGCTGTCGACGTGGTCCTGATGGACCTCCAGTTCGGCCCCGGACCCGGCATGCACGGTTCGGCGGCCACGGCCCTGATCACGGCCGGCGCCTCGGCTCCGCGGGTGCTGGTCCTGACCACGTACGACACGGACGCGGACATCCTGGCGGCCGTGGAGGCGGGCGCCTCGGGCTACCTGCTCAAGGACGCCCCGCCGGAGGAGCTCGCGGCGGCGGTCCGCACGGCGGCGGCGGGCCAGTCGGCGCTGGCCCCGGCGGTGGCGCTGCGCCTGATGGACCGCATGCGGACTCCCGCGGAAGCGCTGACCAAGCGCGAGCTGGAGGTGCTCCAGCTGGTCGCGGACGGCCTGTCGAACCAGCAGATCTCGAAGCAGCTCTTCCTGAGCCAGGCCACCGTCAAGTCCCACCTGGTCCACATCTACGCCAAACTCGGCGTCGATTCCCGCACCTCGGCGGTGGCCGCGGCCGCCACCCGCCGCCTGATCCGCACGCCGTAGTCGTCGGGGCTCACCTCGAAGCCGGGCGCCGCCCGCCGGCGGCGCCCGGCCCTACGCCACCCAATGCGGCCGTTCCACCGCCGACGGCAGCGGGACTCCGTCGTGGAAGGCCGCCGCCAGCCTCCGTACGCCCTCGTCCAGACGGTCCGCCGGCAGCGTGTACGGGATCCGCAGCCGGTGCTCGAACGTCCCGGGATCCACCCCGAACCGCGCGCCCCGGCCGATGTGCACCCCGGCCGCCGCCGCCCGTTCCGCGAGCGCGGAGCTGACCGGTTCCCCCAGGTCCACCCACAGCGACAGCCCGCCGGGCGGCACCTGCCAGGACCACTCGGGCGCGTGCCGCTCCAGGGAAGCGACCAGCGCCGCCCGCTGCGCCCGCAGCTGTGCCAGTCGCTCCGGCAGGGACTGCTCCAGCCCCTCCAGCAGCGGCAGTGCCACCAGCTGGTCGAGCACCGATCCGGTCATGTCGGCCGCCACCCGTACCGCCGTGAGCTCCGCGATCATCTTGGTGGTGGCCCGGATCCAGCCGACCCGCAGCCCGCCCCAGTGCGTCTTGCTCAGCGACCCGATGGTCACCACGTGGTCGGCTCCGCCCCGGGGCGCCAGCGAGGCCGTCGGGGCGGGCGCCGGCACGTCGAGCGCGATGTCGGCGATGGTCTCGTCGACCACCAGCCAGGTCCCGGTCCGCCGCGTCGCGGCGAGCAGCCGCAGCCGCTGCTCCTGCGGCATCAGGGCGCCGGTCGGGTTGTGGAAGTCGGGGATGACGTACGCGAGCCTCGGCACGGTCTGGCGCAGGGTGGACTCGGCGATCTCCAGGTCCCAGCCCGCGTCGGAGACGGCGATCGACCCGGTGCGCAGCCGTGCGTGCCGCAGCGCGTCCAGCGCGTTGGCGTAGGTCGGGTTCTCGGTCATCACCCGGTCCCCGGGCTGGCACAGCAGGCTCACGACCAGCGCGAACGCCTGCTGCGCGCCCGCCGTGACGAGGATCTGCTCCGGCCGGGTCGCCAGCCCGCGGCGGGTGAACCGGTCGGCGATGGCGGTGCGCAGGGCGGGGAGCCCGAAGGGGTGGTAGCCGGGCTGGCGGACGAATTCCGGGAGCCTGGGCGCCGCTCGGGCCACCGCGTCGGCGAAGGCCGCTTCGGGGGCCCCCATGGCGGCGATGGCGAGGTCGATGCCGGGGTCTCCGTCGACGTTGTACCCGCCTGCGCCGAGGATGGCGTGCGCGCCGACCGGGCGGTGGCCTTCGGGGAGCTCGGTCCAGGTGCCGGAGCCGCGGCGGCTGCGGACGTAGCCGCTCTCGCGCAGCAGGTCGTAGGCGCCGGTGACGGTGGCCCGGCTGGCGCCGACGGCTTCGGCGAGCTCGCGTTCGGCGGGCAGCCGCACGTGCAGGGCGATCCGGCCGTCGAGGATCAGGATGCGGACGGCGTCGGCGAGCGCCCGGTAGCCGGGGCGGGCCAGGACCTCGGCCGGGAGCAGCGCCGCGAGCTGGCGGCTGCCGATCGTCCTGTCCGCCGTGTGGACCACTCGCCCGTTTGCCATGCCAACCTCCCCCGATTGGCTCTGCCAGCCAGGCCAATCGGGGACAAGACTGACCGCATTGGCCCCCGATTGGCAAGGAGTCTCCACGATGTTGACCGACCGTGACGAACGGGCGCTGCTGGCCGCCGCCGAGAACCGCATCGCCGAGCCCGTGCGCGTCAGGGACGCGCTGGCCGCCGTACGGCGTCTCCTGCGGCGCGAGCGAGAATCGTTGACATGTCACCCCACAGCGGCGCGCAGCGAGACCCCGAGCGGCACGAGCAGGAGCGAGAGCAGGAGCGGCGCCACGGGCAGCGCCCCCCAGCGGCCGACGGCACCGCTCCCCCGGTGATCGCGGGTCTGCTGCTCGCCGCCGGCGGCGGCCGGCGCCTCGGTGGCCGCCCGAAGGCCCTGCTGCCCTACCGGGGCCGCCCGCTGGTGGAGAACGCCGTACGGGTGCTGCGCGAGGCGGGCTGCGGACCGCTGCACGTGGTGCTCGGCGCGTCGGCGGCCGAGGTGCGCGAGCGCGCGGACCTGAGGGGGTGCGTGGTGACCGACAACCCGGACTGGGCCGAGGGCATGGGCTCCTCCCTGCGGGTCGGCCTCGCCTCGCTGGCCGGTACGGGCGCCCGCGCGGCCCTGGTGTCTCTGGTGGACCAGCCGGGCATCGGGCCGGAGGCGGTGGCCCGGGTCCGGGAGGCCTACCGCTCCCCCGCGAGCCTGGTCGCGGCGGCCTACGACGGGGAGCGCGGGCACCCGGTGCTGTTCGGCTCGGACCGGTGGCCCGACATCGTGGCGACGGCCACGGGTGACAAGGGCGCACGGGTGCACTTGTCGGCGCACGCGGCCGAGCTCACGCTGGTGGAGTGCGGGGACATCGCGGAGGCGTTCGACATCGACACGCCGCCCGACCTGGCACGACTCGCCTGAGCCGGGCCGGAGCCCCGCTTGAGCACGCAGTGACGGCGATGGCACTGAGGGCCACCGGCGTGCGGAATCTGTCGACCCGGAGAATCTCGACATCAACAAACCATTGAACTTCCACCATGAGGAAATTACTATCCACTGGTCAGAAGCGCCCTGAATCCCCTAGACGGCGCCCGCGACCGTATCCGGAACTCTCCACACCCGACGGCACTGCGTGCCGTCCAGCGCGAGCATTCCCCCGCGGCCGCCAGGCACCGCCGCTGAAGGAGTGACAGATATGTCCGCACCAGCGCCGTCATCGCTGGCCATCGTCGACGCCGAGCCCCTGCCCCGGCAGGACGAGGTCCTCACCGAAGCGGCTCTCGCCTTCGTGGCCGAGCTCCACCGGCGGTTCGCCCCCCGGCGCGCCGAGCTCCTCGCCCTCCGCGGTGAGCGCCGCGCCGAGATCGCCCGCACTTCCTCCCTCGACTTCCTCCCGGACACCGCACAGGTCCGCGAGGGTGACTGGAAGGTGGCGCCGGCCCCGGCCGCGCTGAACGACCGCCGTGTGGAGATCACCGGTCCCACGGACCGCAAGATGACCATCAACGCCCTGAACTCGGGCGCCAAGGTCTGGCTCGCCGACTTCGAGGACGCCTCGGCTCCCACCTGGGAGAACGTCGTCCTCGGCCAGCTCAACCTGATCGACGCCTACGAGCGCCGCATCGACTTCACCGACCCCCGCACGGGCAAGGCGTACGCGCTGAAGCCGGCGCAGGAGCTCGCCACCGTCGTCATGCGCCCCCGCGGCTGGCACCTCCAGGAGCGCCACCTGCAGTTCGAGGGTGGCCCGGCCTCCGGTTCGCTCGTCGACTTCGGCCTGTACTTCTTCCACAACGCCAAGCGCCTCATCGCGCTCGGCAAGGGCCCGTACTTCTACCTGCCGAAGACGGAGTCGCACCTCGAGGCGCGCCTCTGGAACGAGATCTTCGTCTTCGCCCAGGACTACGTCGGCATCCCGCAGGGCACGGTCCGCGCGACCGTCCTGATCGAGACCATCACGGCCGCGTACGAGATGGACGAGATCCTCTTCGAGCTCCGCGACCACGCGGCAGGCCTGAACGCCGGCCGCTGGGACTACCTCTTCTCCATCGTCAAGAACTTCCGTGACGGCGGCGAGAAGTTCGTCCTCCCGGACCGCAACGCGGTGACGATGACCGCCCCCTTCATGCGCGCCTACACCGAGCTGCTGGTCAAGACCTGCCACAAGCGCGGCGCGCACGCCATCGGCGGCATGGCGGCCTTCATCCCGTCCCGCAAGGACGCCGAAGTCAACAAGGTCGCCTTCGAGAAGGTCAAGGCCGACAAGGACCGCGAGGCCGGCGACGGCTTCGACGGCTCCTGGGTCGCCCACCCCGACCTGGTCCCGATCGCGATGGCCTCCTTCGACGCGGTCCTCGGCGACAAGCCGAACCAGAAGGACCGGCTGCGCGAGGACGTCTCGGTGGCCCCGGGCGAGCTCATCGCGATCGACTCCCTGGACGCGAAGCCCACGTACGAGGGCCTGCGCAACGCCGTCCAGGTCGGCATCCGCTACATCGAGGCCTGGCTGCGCGGCCTCGGCGCCGTCGGCATCTTCGGCCTGATGGAGGACGCAGCCACCGCCGAGATCTCGCGCTCGCAGATCTGGCAGTGGATCAACGCCGGCGTGGTCTTCGAGAACGGCCGGCTCGCCACCGCCGACCTCGCCCGCGAGGTCGCCGCCGCCGAACTCGCCGCGATCCGCGCCGAGGTCGGCGAGGAGGCCTTCGCCTCCGGCAAGTGGCAGCAGGCCCACGACCTCCTCCTCCAGGTCTCCCTGGACGCGGACTACGCGGACTTCCTCACCCTCCCCGCGTACGACCAGCTCGTCGGCTGACACCTTCTTCGGCTGAAACGCACAGCAGCCGAGCATCCCGACCGCGCCCCCGAAGCCATCCGGCTCCGGGGGCGCGGTCGTTCGCGCGCCCTGCGGCGCGGGGCGGCGGGGACCTGGCGAAGGTGGTCCCGGGCCGACCACCGATCGGTTGTTACTTGTTCGTAACTTGCCTGTACCTAGCGGTAACAACGCGCGGCGTGGCACGTTTCCGGTTGCCACCGGCCGGAGGTAACCCCCACTTACCCAGCCATGCGGCGAAGTTGTTCCTGGCTTCCGCATGGCCGACCGCAGGAGTTCCGCAGTGATCGGATTCCGCAACGACAGCACGAACCGGACCGCCCGCAGTCGAGTGCGACGACTGGCCGGGATCGCCATGGTGCTTCCGCTCGCCGCCGGGGCGCTGGTGGCCGCGGGCGCCGGGCCGGCCGTGGCCGGGCCGGGGAGCGGGCCCACCGCCGTGGTGTCCATGGGCGACAGCTACATCTCCGGCGAGGCCGGGCGCTGGAAGGGCAACAGCCTGACCAACACCGGGAACCGGACCGGTACGGACCGGGCGTGGGTCAGCGGCAGCAGCTACGACCCCGGCAAGGTGTACGGGGCCACCGCGGGCGGGTGCCACCGGTCGGACTCCGCCGAGGTGAGGAGCGCCGGGGCCATCGCCGACGTCGCCGTCAACCTCGCCTGCTCCGGAGCGGTTTCGCAGAACGTGTTCCGGACCTCCAACGGCGGCGTCGCCTTCAAGGGCGAGGCCCCGCAGGCCGATCAGCTCGCCGCCGTGGCCGCGAGCAACAACGTCAAGGTCATCGCGCTGTCCATCGGCGGGAACGACCTCGGCTTCGCCGACATCATCGAGGAGTGCGCGTACGACTTCGCCCTCTGGAACTCCTACTGCTACGACGACCAGCAGGAGGGCGTGAACGGGAAGATCGACGCCGTGATGGCGAACGTCGGCAAGTCCGTCGACGAGGTGCGGGCCGTCATGCGCGCCGCCAGCTACACCGACTCCTCGTACCGGATCGTGCTGCAGTCCTACCCCTCGCCGATCCCGCGCGGCGCGGAGAACCGGTACACGCAGAGCGACTGGAGCCGGCTCAACACCGGCGGCTGCCCGTTCTGGAACAAGGACTCGGACTGGGCGAGGGACTCCCTCGTGCCGCAGATCGCCAACCGCCTCAAGGGCGTGGCCGCCGCCAAGGGCGCGCAGTTCCTGGACCTGCGGGACATGATGCAGGGGCGCGAGGTCTGCGCGAAGGCGAGCAAGCAGGTGACCTCTTCCGCTCCGGCCTCGGCGAACACGAGCGAGTGGGCGCGCTGGATCGACAGCAGCGAAACGCAGGGGCTGGTCCAGGAGTCCATGCACCCGAACCACTTCGGTCAGCTGGCGGCCGGGCGCTGCCTGGCGCTGGTCGTGGCCCAGCCGGCGACGAGCGGCTTCGGCTGCAAGAACACCGCCGGGACGGACCAGAGCGGGATGTACCTGACCCCCGCCTCCTGATGACTCGGGCGATCCCTTCGGTGCGGGCCGGCATGCTCTCGGGCATGCCGACCCGCACTCCACGCCCCAACGTCTGCATCTGCGTCGACATCGAGGCGGACGGGCCCGCCCCGGGGCCCTACTCGATGATCAGCTTCGGCGCCTCCGTGGCCGGCCATCAGGACGGCGCTTCGTATACGGCCCGTGATCCCGAGCGGGACACCTTCTACCGGGAGTTGTGCCCGATCAGCGAGGCGTTCGTACCGGAGGCGCTCGCCGTCGGCGGGCTGGACCGGGACCGGTTGGCCGCGACGGAGCGCGTCGGCGGGCTCTTCCACTCCACCTGCTGAACGGACCGCACGCGGCGGGGCGCACGTCACACCCGCAGTGGGTGACGTGCGCACCGCCGCTCCGCGCTCCGGCCGGGCGGAGCCCGGTCAGTGCACCGGCACCGGGTCCGGGTTCACGGTCGCGCCCTTCTTGGCGCCGAGGTGGTTGAAGGCCAGGTTCAGCGCGATGGCCACGACACAGCCGGTGCTGATGCCGGAGTCGAGCACGACCAGCAGGTCCTTCGGGAAGGCGTGGTAGAAACCGGGGGCCGCGATCGGGATCAGGCCGATGCCGAGGGCCGCGGCGACGATCAGGGCGTTCTCGCCCTTCTCCATGGCCGCGCCGGCCAGCGTCTGGATGCCGCTGGCGGCCACCGAGCCGAAGAGGACCACGCCCGCGCCGCCGAGGACGGGCAGCGGGACCACTCCGATGACGGAGGCCGCCATCGGACACAGGCCCAGCAGGATGAGGATGCCGCCGCCGGCCGCGACCACGAACCGGCTGCGCACCTTGGTCATGGCGACCAGGCCGATGTTCTGCGCGAAGGCGCTGCACATGAAGCCGTTGAACAGCGGGCTGACCGCGCTGCCGAGGGCGTCGGCGCGCAGGCCGCCCTCGATGGTCTTCGCGTCCGCCGGGCGGCCCACGATCTTGCCCAGGGCCAGGATGTCGGCGGTGGACTCGGTCATGCACACGAGCATCACGATGCACATCGAGATGATCGCGGCGACCTGGAACTGCGGGGCGCCGAAGTGGAAGGGGGTGGGGAAGCCGACGAAGTCGGCGTTCTTGACGGCGTCGAAGCTGGTCATGCCCAGCGGAAGGGCGATGAGCGTGCCGGCGACCAGGCCGAGCAGGATGGAGATCTGCTGGAGGAAGCCGCGCAGGAACTTGCGCATCAGCAGGACGATCGCGAGGGTGACGGCGGCCATGCCGATGTTCTGCATCGAGCCGTAGTCGGTGGCGGTGCGGTTGCCGCCCTGCGACCAGTTGAAGGCCACCGGGAGCAGCGAGACCCCGATGAGCGTGATGACCGTACCGGTGACGACCGGCGGGAAGAACCTGACGAGCTTTCCGAAGTACGGGGCGGCGAAGAAGCCGAGGACTCCGGCGACGATGATCGCGCCGAAGATGACGGGGATGGCGTTGTCCCCCTCCCCCTTGCCGATGGCGATCATCGGGGTGACGCCGGCGAACGAAACTCCGTTGACGAAGGGGAGCTTGGCGCCGATCTTCCAGAATCCGAGGGTCTGGAGGAGGGTGGCGAGCCCTGCGGTGAAGAGCGAGGCCCCCATCAGGAAGGCGGTCTCGGTGGCCGAGAGGCCGACGGCAGGGCCGACGATCATGGGCGGGGCAACCACGCCCGCGTACATGGCGGCCACGTGCTGGAGGCCGCTCGTGAACATTTTCAGCGGAGGCAGGGTCTCGTCGACCGGGTGCTTCTCCTCCGGTACTGCGACTGCGTCTTTGCGAAACCTGGGCGCTATGGCCACGGCTTCCTCCGGTCGGTTAAACACGTCGGCAGGGACGTGGGTGTCATGGAGGTGGTGCGAAAGCGGTGCTAGTCGAGCCTTTGTGGAGTTGTGGGTGGTGCCGGGTGCTGTGTCCCAAGCGGTGTGGAAACGATTCGCCCGAGTCGGTTCCACGCGGTGGCGGCAGACGGTCGGCGGGGGACCGCCCGCAGTCGCTGCCGGAAGCGCAAAAGAGCTGGGAGTGCCGTGGCAGTGGCGCGTTGCGAGAGCTGCGCAGCAAGGTGCACGAGTCACCGCCCCCGGGGCGCCCTCGGTGAAAAACCTCGGGCGCTACCCGGGAACGACTGCCGCGGACCCCGCTCGGGTCCGCGGCCGCCGGCCGGGGGCCGTCCCCCCCGGCCGAACTCCGTGGGATCAGGCCTGCGCGGAGATCCGCGCGAGGCGCTGGGCCTCTTCCCGGGTGGACACGGCGATCGCGTCCTCGTCGGCGAAGAGAAGTCGGTTGTTCTCCACGATCTGCTTGCCGTTGACGAACGAGGCCGTCACCGGGGCCGCCGCACCGAAGACCAGCGCGGTGACCGGGTCGGCGATCGAGGAGTGCAGGAACGTGCTCACGTTCCACATCACGAGGTCGGCGCACTTGCCGACTTCGAGCGAGCCGATGTTGTCGGCGCGGCCGAGGACCTGGGCGCCGCCGTAGGTGCCGAGGCGCAGGGCCTGGCGCGCGTTGAGGGCGCGCTCGCGGTGGACCGGGTTCAGGCGGTTGATCAGCAGCGCGTTGCGCAGTTCGGTGTGCAGTTCACCGGACTCGTTGGAGGCGGTGCCGTCCACGCCGAGGCCGACCGGGACGCCGGCGGCGAGCATGTCCGGGACGCGGGCGATGCCGGCGGCCAGACGGGCGTTGGAGGAAGGGCAGTGCGCGACACCGGTCTTGGTGCGGGCGAAGGCGGCGATGTCGGAGTCGTTCATGTGGACGCTGTGCGCCATCCACACGTCCTCGCCGAGCCAGCCGGTCGACTCGAAGTAGTCGGTCGGGCCCATGCCGAACAGTTCCTTGCAGAACTGCTCTTCCTCGACGGTCTCCGAGCCGTGCGTGTGCATGCGCACACCCAGGCGGCGGGCCAGCTCGGCGCCCTGCTTCAGCAGCTCGGTGGAGACCGAGAAGGGGGAGCACGGGGCGACGGCGACCTGGGTCATCGCGTCGAAGGAGGCGTCGTGGTACTTCTTCACGGTCGCCTCGGTGTCGGCGAGCGCACCTTCGAGGGTCTCGACGGCGTGGTCCGGCGGCAGGCCGCCGTCCTTCACGCTGCGGTCCATGGAACCGCGGGCGAGGGTGAAGCGGACGCCCATCTCGGACGCGGCGCGGATGATCGAGCCGGAGAGGTCGCCGGAGCCCTTGGGGTACACGTAGTGGTGGTCCATGGCGGTGGTGACGCCGCCCTTGGCCATCGCGCCGAGGGAGCCCTGCGCGGCCGTGTACGTCATCTGCTCGTCGATGCGCGCCCAGGTCGGGTACAGCGCGACGAGCCAGTTGAAGAGGTTGTGGTCGGTGGCCAGTCCACGGGTGATCCACTGGTAGAAGTGGTGGTGGGTGTTGACCAGGCCCGGGGTGACGAGGTGACCCGTGCCGTCGATGCGGCGGACCACATTGCCGAGGTTCTCGGGGGCTTTGCCCGCACCGATCGACTCGATCTTGTTGCCGGCGACGACCACGTAGCCCGAGGCGTACTCGGTGTCGTTCGCGTCAACGGTTGCAATCGCACAGTTTTCGATGACGATGCGCGCTACGGCGCTGTCATTGGCTGCCGATGCTGCCATGGGACTTCCTCGTGCTTTCAGTGGCGGTGCGGGCACGGCAAAACCCAGGGGATTTGAGTGCCGGAGCCGGGGGCCTTGACAGCTGACAGTACTGCCGCCCCGTGGGGTGCGTCCGGGTGCCGATTCAGGAAGTTGGACGTACTGAAGGGTTTCGCACGGTCCCGGGGCCACTGCGGAGCCCCGGGACGCGCCCGCCACATCAGAGGTTGGTCATGTCCACGGGGATACGGGCGTCGACACCGTCGCGCAGGACCGTCGCCTCGATCAGACCGTACGGACGGTCCGCGGCGAAGTAGACCTCGTTGTCGTTCTTGAGACCGAAGGGCTCCAGGTCGACGAGGAAGTGGTGCTTGTTCGGGAGCGAGAAGCGGACCTCGTCGATCTCCGAACGGTGGTTGATGATACGCGAACCCATCTGGTACAGGGTCTGCTGCAGCGAGAGGGAGTAGGTCTCCGCGAAGGCCTGGAGCATGTGCTTGCGGGTCTCGGCGTAGGACTTCTCCCAGTTGGGCATCCGCTGCTCGTCGTCCGACCAGTTGAAGCGCCAGCGGGCCGAAACCTGGGTCGCCAGGATGCGGTCGTAGGCCTCCTTCAGCGTCGTGTACTTGTCCTTCACGTAACCCCAGAACTCGGAGTTCGTGGAGTTCATGACGACCAGGTCCTTGAGGCCGGAGATGACCTCCCAGTTCTGGCCGTCGTACGTGATCTGGGTGACGCGGGTCTCCATGCCCTCGCGGACGAAGGAGTGGTTCACCTCGTCGGCGCCGATGAACTTGGAGTTCGCGTCCGAGGTGGCGATCCGGGACCAGGAGTACTCCTCGATCCGGATGCGCGCCTTCTGGATCGGCTCCTGGCTGTTGACGAACCAGCGCGCCAGGTGGATGCCGAACTGCTCGGCGGACTCGATGCCGTACTCCTTGGCGAACGCGTACACCGTGTTCTTGGTGGTGTCCGTCGGAAGCACGTTGGCGTTCGAGCCGGAGTAGTGGACGTCGTCCATGTCGCCCGAAAGGGCGACCGAGACGTTCAGGTCCTTGATGTGGTGGGTGTCGCCGTCCCGCGTGATCTTGACGACGCGGTTCTCTGCCTTGCCGTACTGGTTCTGGCCCAGAATCGTGGCCATGCTAGCTCCCTCGGTAAACGGAGTAGCCGAACGGGTTGAGCAGCAGCGGTACGTGATAGTGCTCGCCCGGGTTCACCGAGAAGGTGATGGTGACCTCGGGGAAGAACGCACCGCTGTCCCTTACGCGGGGGGCGTCCTGCTGCGCCTCGGCTTGCTTCTTTGAGAAGTACGTCTCGGTCTCGAAGTCGAGACGTACGTGGGTGGTGCCCTCCGGCAGGGCCGGCAGGTCCTTGCAGCGCCCGTCCACATCGGTGGCGGAGCCGCCCAGGGCCGCCCACTCGCCGCCCGGACCCGTACGGGCCGACAGGGAGATCGCGACACCTTCGGCGGGCTTCCCGATGCTGGTGTCCAGGATGTGCGTGGACACCGACGCGGTGGTCTCAGTGCTCATGCTCGGTCTTACTCTCCTTCCGCGGATTCCACGAGACGGGTCAGGCGGATCCGGTTGATCTTGACGAGCTCGCCGCGAGCGATTTCGCGCTCCTGCTCCGGCGAGTTCTCGATCCGGACCTTGACCGCGTCCCTCATGAACTCGCCGGTCGCCCCGGTGGCGCAGATGAGGAAGACGTGGCCGAACTTGTCCTGGTAGGCCAGGTTCAGTTCGAGGAGCTCGGTCTTGAGCTCCTCCGAGGCACCGGCCATGCCACGCTGCTCGCGGGCGGAGGTCGGGTCTCCCGGCTTCGGCCGGCCGATCGGCGCGTGGCCTCCCATCGCCTCGGCCAGGTCCTCGGCGGTGAGCTCGGCCATGGCGGCCTCGTTCGCGGAGAACAGGGTGTCGACGCTGGTGAAGGGGCGCTGGGCGAGCAGCTTGCTCACCCATGCCGAGCTGGCGCACACCTCGTGCAGTTCGGCCGTGGCCGCGCTGTCGTCCAAGGTGTTGAACCGGGTGAGACCCGGGGTCGGACTCGAAGTCACGGTAGGCCTCCGTGGCCTGTTGTTGCTTTGACGGGCTGCGCATAGCTAACGCCCTGGACAACACGGCGTCAACACTTTGTTGAAACTTCCCGTACACAAAAGCCGCCGCCCGGATGAATTGGGCGGCGGCTCGTCACCGTGGGTCAAGAATGCTTCACTCTTGGTTGGTTCCGGTGTTGCTTTTGGGGGTGTTCGAGTCCCGGTTCAAATAGTTGTAGACCGTGAAACGGCTTACGCCCAGGGCCCCCGCGACCGTCTCCACACCGTGCCGTACGGAAAAGGCGCCGCGCGCCTCGAGTATCCGTACGACGTCCTGCTTGGACTTCCGGTCGAGCTGGGACAACGGTACGCCGTGTCGGCGCTCCAGCGCGGCCAGGATGTGGTCCAGCGAGTCCGAGAGCTGCGGAAGCCGTACGGCCAGCAGGTCCTGGCCCTCCCAGGCGAGCACGACGTCGTCGGGCTGGGCCAGGGCCGGGTCCATCAGCTCGCCGCCCATCGCGTCCACCAGCGGCTTGACCGCGGTGACGAAGGGGTGGTCGCGAGGCTCGGTCATGGGGTGTCCTCCCGGATGACGTTGACCTGGAGCGAGACGCGCGTGGCTCCGGCCTCCAGGGAGTCGCGCAGCAGCGCGGCGACCGCGCTCAGTACGTCCTCGGACTCCCCTTCGGCGGTGTTGCCGAACGGGCCGACGTCCACCGCGTCCAGTCGGGCCTTCTGAATGACCTCGCGAGCGGCCACGGCATGGGCTGGCGCCTCTTCCAGATCGAAGGGCTCGGTCGTGAACTCCACTCTCAATCGCACGCGGCTCAAGCTACCCGGACCAGGAGGCCCGGCGCGATGGCGCCCCCTCGGGGAGGTGGCGGTCGGGCGGTCGGCGAGCAGGACTTTTCGGGAGCCGGTACTTGACAAGTGCGACACCGGGCTTGCAGTCTTCCATCAGGCAGAAATTAACTTCCGCGATACGGAAGGAGCGCACACCCCTCATGGGATACACGGACCAGCGCTTCGATGTAAACCTTTCGATCCTCTTCACGGAACTCCCGCTCCTGGAGCGTCCCGCGGCTGCCGCCGCAGCGGGCTTCACGGCGGTCGAGCTGTGGTGGCCCTGGATCGAGACCCCCACCCCCGCCCAGGCGGAGCTCGACGCCCTCAAGAAGGCTCTTGAGGACGCCGGCACCCAGCTGGTGGGCCTGAACTTCTACGCCGGCCAGCTGCCGGGGCCGGACCGCGGCGCGGTGTCGGTTCCCGGTGAGGAGTCGGACCGCTTCAACGCCAACATCAACGTGGCGGCGGACTTCGCCGCCTCGGTGGGCTGCAAGGCGCTCAACGCCCTCTACGGCAACCGCGTCGAAGGCGTGGACCCGGCCGTTCAGGACGAGCTCGCGCTGAAGAACCTGGTCGTGGCGGCCCGGGCCGCGGACCGCGTGGGCGCGATCCTCCTGATCGAAACCCTCAACAAGCCCGAGTCGCCGCTCTACCCGCTGGTGAGCGCCCCGGCCGGCATCGAGGTGGTGGACAAGGTGAACGAGGCCACCGGCCTCGGCAACGCCAAGTTCCTGCTCGACCTGTACCACCTGGCGATGAACGATGAGGACCTCTCCGAGGTCATCGAAAAGTACGCCGCCAAGACCGGGCACGTCCAGATCGCGGACAAGCCGGGACGAGGTGCCCCCGGCACCGGTGACCTGCCCCTCGAAGAGCTGCTCGACCAGCTCCAGAAGGCCGGTTACGACGGTTATGTCGGTCTTGAGTACAAGGCCGCAGACGCCGCCGCGTCCTTCGCGTTCCTGCCGGCCGAGGCCCGCGCCGCGAAGTAAGCGGAAAAGTCCGGGCGAACAGCCAGGCAACACACGAACTTTTCGTACAAAGCATTAAGAGAAGGACCCTCATCATGAGCAACCCCGCTGCGCTCCCGTCGATCGCCTGGATCGGACTCGGCATCATGGGCTCCCCCATGGCCGAGAACCTCCTGAAGGCCGGCTACCCGGTCACCGGCTTCACGCTGGAGCAGGACAAGCTGGACCGCCTCGCCGCGGCCGGTGGCTCCGCCGCCGGTTCGATCGCCGCCGCCGTCGCGGACGCCGACATCATCATCACGATGGTGCCCGCCTCCCCGCAGGTCGAGGCCATCTCCTACGGTGAGAACGGCATCCTGGAGAACGCCAAGTCCGGTGCGCTGATCATCGACATGTCGTCGATCACCCCCCAGACCTCGATCGACCTGGCGAAGAACGCCGCCGCCAAGGGCATCCGCGTCATCGACGCCCCGGTGTCCGGCGGCGAGGCCGGCGCCATCGAAGCCGTCCTGTCGATCATGGTGGGTGGCGAGCAGGCCGACTTCGACGAGGCCCTGCCGGTCCTCGAGGCCCTCGGCAAGACCATCGTCCTGTGCGGTCCGCACGGCTCCGGCCAGACGGTGAAGGCCGCCAACCAGCTCATCGTCGCGGTGAACATCCAGGCGTGCGCCGAGGCCGTCGTCTTCCTCGAGAAGTCGGGCGTGAACCTCGCCGCCGCCCTGGACGTCCTCAACGGCGGCCTGGCCGGCTCCACGGTCCTGACCCGCAAGAAGGACAACTTCCTGAACCGCGACTTCAAGCCCGGTTTCCGGATCGACCTGCACCACAAGGACATGGGCATCGTCACCGACGCCGCCCGCAACGTCGGTGCGGCCCTGCCGGTCGGCGCGGTCGTCGCCCAGCTGGTCGCCTCGCTGCGTGCCCAGGGTGACGGCGGCCTGGACCACTCCGCGCTGCTGCGCGCGGTCGAGCGCCTCTCCGGCGCCCAGATCTGATCCCGCGGCCCGCTCGCGGGCCACGGCTCCACTCCCCTGCGGGGGAGTCCCCTTCGGGGGCCCCGAGTTTCCGGATGGCGTCGGCGCTGACACCTGTCCTGTCGCGCCCAAGCGTCGGCGCCGTCCGGATTACCTCTTCTCCCTCTTTCTTTTCAACAAACTGTTGACGTCGAGTTCATGTCGAAATTAGGCTGTTCCGCATGACGGAAGACGGATTCCGCCAGCAGTTCCCCGTACGGAAGGTCACCATGTCGAAGCGCACGCTGACGACCGAGTCTGGCGCCCCGGTCGCCGACAACCAGAACTCCGCTACCGCCGGCGTCGGTGGCCCGCTCCTGGTCCAGGACCAGCAGCTCCTGGAGAAGCTCGCCCGCTTCAACCGCGAGCGCATCCCGGAGCGCGTGGTGCACGCCCGCGGCAGCGCCGCGTACGGCCACTTCGAGGTGACCGACGACGTCACCGCGTACACCAGCGCCGCGTTCCTGAACACGGTCGGCAAGAAGACCGAGACCTTCCTGCGGTTCTCCACCGTGGCCGACTCGCTGGGTGGCGCGGACGCGGTCCGCGACCCGCGCGGCTTCGCGCTGAAGTTCTACACCGAAGAGGGCAACTACGACCTCGTCGGCAACAACACCCCGGTGTTCTTCATCAAGGACCCGATCAAGTTCCCCGACTTCATCCACTCCCAGAAGCGCGACCCCTTCACGGGCAAGCAGGAGCCGGACAACGTCTGGGACTTCTGGGCGCACGCCCCCGAGGCGACGCACCAGATCACCTGGCTGATGGGTGACCGCGGCATCCCGGCGTCCTACCGCCACATGAACGGCTACGGCTCCCACACGTACCAGTGGACGAACGAGTCCGGCGAGGCCTTCTTCGTCAAGTACCACTTCAAGACGAACCAGGGCATCCGCTGCCTGTCGGGCGAGCAGGCCGCCGAGCTCGTCGGCAAGGACGCGAACTCGCACCAGACCGACCTGCTCCAGGCCATCGAGCGCGGTGTGAACCCCTCGTGGACGCTTTACGTGCAGATCATGCCGGCCGCCGAGGCCGCGGACTATCGCTTCAACCCGTTCGACCTCACCAAGGTGTGGCCGCACAGCGACTACCCGCTCCAGCGCGTGGGCCGTCTGGTCCTCGACCGGAACCCGGACAACGTCTTCGCCGAGGTCGAGCAGGCCGCCTTCTCCCCGAACAACTTCGTCCCGGGCATCACCGCCTCGCCGGACAAGATGCTCCAGGGCCGTCTCTTCGCGTACGCCGACGCCCAGCGCTACCGCCTCGGTGTGAACCACACCCTGATCCCGGTCAACGCCCCGAAGGCGACGAAGGCCGACAACTACGGCCGCGACGGCGTCATGGCGCTGCGCAACGGCTCGCGCCACGACAAGAACTACGAGCCCAACTCGTACCAGGGCCCGGCCGAGACCGGCCTGGCGCTGGGCGCCCCGAAGGCCGTCTCCGGCTACACGGGCACCCACGAGGCCCCGGCCCACACCAAGGACGACGACTTCTTCCAGGCCGGTGAGCTCTACCGCCTGATGTCCGAGGACGCGAAGCAGCGTCTGGTGGCGAACATCGCCGGCGGCCTGTCGCAGGTCACCATCGAGTCCGTCATCGAGAAGAACCTGGCTCACTTCCACGCCGCGGACGCCGACTACGGCAAGCGCGTCGAGGAGGCCGTCCGCGCCCTGCGCGACGCCTGAGCCGCACAGCTGTACCGGGGGCCTGACGGGAGGTCAGGTTCCGGGTGCTGAGCCCGCACCGCGGACCCGGATGAGGGGTGGTACGCGGTGAGGGCAGGACGAGGACCGTGGCGAGCGTGCGAGCCAGTGCGGTGGTAATGGGTTCCGAAGCCCGTCTCTTGACCTGAGGGAGACGAAGCCGAAGTTCTCGTCGCCGCTCGCCGCGGTCCCAGCCATTCCTGATATACGGGGCCGCGCACAGAGTCCCCCTATATAGAGGACAACCTCCCCCGGCCGTCGGGTTCCGCCCGACGCCACCACAGACTCCGCCCGGCGGTGCGAACGTCCTGTCGCGCCAGCCTCGTACCGTCGGGCGGTAACAGCACCACACACTCGAAGAGCCGAGTCACGGACGGTCCCGTGACTCGGCTCTTCGGCGTGCCCGGGCGGCGGGGGGCCGGGTAGAGTCGGGGCCTCGGTGATCCACTACAAGGGGGCAACAGGTGCTGCCAGAAGCATTGTTGGCGTTGGCGGCGGCCGGCGGAACGGCGGTGGTCCAGGCCGCCGGTACGGAAGCCTGGGAAGGACTGCGGGGGCAGTTGGCCGCATGGTTCGGCCGCGGTGACACCGAGCGCGTGACCGGTGAGCTCGTACGGCTGGACCGCAGCGCCTGCGAGCTCACGGCGGCGGACACGGGCGGCGCCGGAGAGGCAGGGCAGGTTGAACGTGCCCGCATCCGGCAGGAGGCCATGTGGCAGGCCCGCTTCGAGAGTCTGCTGGAGCGCCTCCCGGACGATCAGCGCGACCGGGCCGCCGAGGAGTTGCGCGCACTGCTCGACTCCCACGCGACCGGGGTGTCCGCGGGGGCCGCCGGGCTGGCCGTCGGCGGGGACGTGCACGTCCGGGCCGACCACGGGTCGATCGCCGCCGCGGTGATCAACGGAGGTGCCCAGCTGAGCCCCCCTCCCCCGCCGGCTCCGCGACAGGGCTGAGCGGACCGGCTACCGAAAGCCCCTTCTCCACCGGGTCCGCGCAGTTCCGGTCACCGCACACCGAGGCGGTGGACTCCGAGGCACCGGACTCCGCGGGAGCTCGCGCCACGGCCCCTCTCACCGGTCCGCCACACCCGCACACCGTCCAGGCGGGCCACTACGGCATGGCCGTCGGCCGCGCCGACCACGTCTCCTACTACGCCGCCTCGCGCGCTCCCGCCTCCTGGCCGCTCCAGGTCGGGACGGTGCCCGCGGCCGCGCGCGGCTTCCAGCACCGCCCCGCCCTCGACGGGCTCTTGGGCCCGACGGTCCGCTGCGGAGTGCTGGTCGGCACCGCGGGAGTGGGCAAGACGCAACAGGCGGCCCGCCTCGCCCGCGCAGCGTGGGACGAGGGCCGGCTCGACCTGCTCCTCTGGGTCACGGCCACGGACCGCGAGGCGGTCGTGGCCGCCTACGCCCAGGCCGCCGCCGAAATCACCGGCTTCGAAACCACCGCGCCGGAGCAGGGCGCCCGGTCCTTCCTCGCATGGCTGACGCCAGCACCCGCAGACCCGCGGCGACGCTGGCTCGTCGTGCTGGACGGCGTGGCCGACCCGGAGGACGTACGCGGCCTGTGGCCCCCGGGACACCCGGACGGCCGCACCCTCGTCACCACCAGCCGTCGGGACCTCGCACAGCCGGGAGCGGGCCGCTGGGTGGTCCCCGTCGGGGGTTTCACGCAGACCGAGGCCACGGCTCATCTCCGCGACGCGCTCGCCGTCGGCGGCCGCAGCGGCCGGCCCGGGGAGCTGGAGGAGCTCGCGCGGGGGCTGGGCCGGCTTCCGCTCGCGCTGGCCCAGGCGGCGGCCCACCTCGTCGGTGCGGGCATCGACTGCGCGGAGTACGCCCGGCTACTGCGGCCGGGCACCGGCGGGACCCTGGCCGAGCTCGTGCCCGGCCCGGGCGCACTGCCCGACGGGCAGCCGCTGTCGCTGCACGAGGCCTGGCGGGAGTCACTGGACCGGGCCGAGCGGACCCCGCGGACGGGCGGGCACGTGCGCCCGCTGCTGGAACTCGCCTCGGTGCTGCCGCCCGAGGGGGCTCCCGAGGCCGTCTTCACCGGCCCCGCGGTCCTGCGGTACCTGGAGCACTACCGCGCGGCGACGGCCGCCGACGTGGTCCCGGTCCACGTCGAAGACGTCAGGACCGCGCTCGAGGTCCTCGACCGCCTCTGCCTGATCGAATACCTTCCGGCGGACACCTACCGCGCCGTACGCGTACACCCGGTGCTCCAACGGGCGACGCGCGAGGCCCCGGCCGCCCGCGTCCCCTACTGGACCGCCGCCTCGGCGCTGGTGGAAGCCGGCTCCCGGTTCCGGGACGACCCCGCCTTCACCCCGTTCCTGGTCCGCGCCGTCGGCCTGTCCCAGGAACTCGACGGGTCGGCCCTCTGGTCGACGACCCCCCACTGGGACACGAGCCTCGGCTCCGACCACCCTTCCGGCGCGCACGAAGTGCTCTTGCGCATGGGTGAGCTGCTGGGTGAGGCGGACGGGCCGGAGGCTGCCCAGAGCCACTTCCGGCAACTGGCGGACGAAGCCCTGCGCCGCCACGGGCCGAAGTCCTCCGTGTTCTACAGCGCACGCAAACGCCTCGCCCACTGGCAGGGCGAGGCCGGGGACGCGGCCGGAGCCGCGGCCGCGCACGCCGCGCTCCTCGGCGAACTGGTCCAGGCCGTGGATCCCGCCCACGAGCACACCTTCTCCACGCGTGCCGCCCTGGGCCATTGGCGCGCCCGGGCCGGGGATCCGGCGGGGGCGGCCGCCGCCTACGCCGAACTCGCCCCGCTCCAGGCCCGCCAGTACGGGCCCGGCTATTCGGACGTCGTCGACACCCGCGTGCGGGCGGCGAGCCTGCTGGGCGAGGCCGGGGACGCCTACGGGGCCGCCATCGCCTACGAGGCGCTCCTGCACGATCTGCTGCGCCACCTGGCCCCGCAGGGCGGTCCCCGGCTCCCGCGATGGTCGGCCGCCCTCGGGATGCTGGTCAGGAACCGCCCGGACTGGTCCGACGTCTTCGGCGCCCACTTCGGCCACGCGCACTGGCGCGGCCGGGCCGGAGACCCGGTCGGGGCCGCGACCTCCCTCACGCATCTGTTGAACGAACAGGTGCGCGTACTGGGGCCCGCCCATCCGGACACGGCCGCCACCCGCGAGGAACTGGCCCGCTGGGCTCCGTACACGCGGAGCGGATAGGCGCGGGGCGAGCCGTGGGGAACGCGAAACGGCCCCTGTCCGCCTCCGGGAAGGAGGAACAGGGGCCGTCGTGTGGTGCTGGACCAGCCTTGCGGGACTGCTAGGCGGTGATCGGGCGGATCGCGGTCGGGGCGTGGCCCGGCTCGGTCGCGATCTCTTCGAACTCGGTGACGTCGCTCATGTCGACCGTCTTGCTCATCGAGATGTTGGTGACGCGCTCCAGGATGGCCTCGACGACCACCGGGACGCTGAACTCGGCGGCGAGCTTCTTGGCCTCCTCGAGGGCGGCACCCAGCTCGTTCGGGTCCGTCACGCGGATCGCCTTGCAGCCGAGACCCTCGACGACCTTGACGTGGTCGACGCCGTAGACGCCGAGCTCGGGGGAGTTGATGTTCTCGAACTCGAGGTTGACCTCGAAGTTGATGCCCAGACCGCCCTGAGCCTGACGGATCAGGCCCAGGTAGGCGTTGTTCACGAGGACGTGGACGTAAGGGATCTTGTGCTGCGCACCGACCGCCAGCTCCTCCAGCATGAACTGGAAGTCGTAGTCGCCGGAGAGGGCGACGACGGGGGTCTGCGGGTCGGCGGTGGCGACGCCCAGCGCGGCCGGGATGGTCCAGCCGAGCGGGCCGGCCTGGCCGCAGTTGATCCAGTGGCGCGGCTTGAAGACGTGCAGCATCTGCGCGCCGGCGATCTGGGAGAGGCCGATGGTGGTGACGTAGCGCGTCTCCGGGCCGAAGGCCTTGTTCATCTCCTCGTAGACGCGCTGCGGCTTCATGGGGATGTTGTCGAAGTGCGTACGGCGCTGCAGCGAGCCCTTGCGCTCCAGGTGCGAGGCGACCCAGGCGCTGTAGTCGGGCAGCTTGCCCTCGGCCTTGAGCTCCTTGGCGACCTCGATGAAGATCTCCAGCGCGGCCTTGGCGTCGGAGACGATGCCGAGGTCGGGGGCGAAGATCTTGCCGATCTGGGTGGGCTCGATGTCCACGTGGACGAACTTGCGGTCGCCGAGGTACGCGTCCAGGTTGTAACCGGTGTGACGGTTGGCCCAGCGGTTGCCGATGCCCAGGACGTAGTCCGACTCCAGGAACGTCGCGTTGCCGTAGCGGTGCGAGGTCTGCACACCGACCATGCCGGCGGCGAGCTCGTGGTCGTCCGGGATGACGCCCCAGCCCATGAGGGTGGAGATGACCGGGACGCCGATGAGCTCGGCGAACTCGACCAGCAGGTCGGAGGCGTCGGCGTTGATGATGCCGCCACCGGCGACGAGCAGCGGACGCTCGGACTCCAGCAGGAGCTGGATGGCCTTCTCCGCCTGCTTGCGGGTCGCGGCCGGCTTGTGGACGGCCAGCGGCTCGTACAGGTCCGGGTCGAACTCGATCTCGGTCAGCTGGACGTCGATCGGCAGGTCGATGAGGACCGGGCCGGGGCGGCCGGAGCGCATCAGGTAGAAGGCCTCCTGGAACACGCCCGGGACCTGCGCGGCCTCCAGGACGGTGGTCGCCTTCTTGGTGACCGGCTTGGCGATCGACGCGATGTCGACGGCCTGGAAGTCTTCCTTGTGGAGCTTGGCGACCGGAGCCTGACCGGTGATGCACAGGATCGGGATCGAGTCCGCGATGGCCGAGTACAGACCGGTGATCATGTCGGTGCCGGCGGGGCCGGAGGTACCGATGCACACACCGATGTTGCCGGCGTGCGTACGGGTGTAGCCCTCGGCCATGTGCGAGGCGCCCTCGACGTGGCGGGCGAGGGTGTGGTTGATGCCACCGACGTTCTTGAGCTCGCGGTAGAACGGGTTGATCGCAGCGCCGGGCACGCCGAACGCTTGCGAAACGCCCTCACGCTTGAGGATCTCCACTGCAGCGGCGGCGGCTGTCATACGAGGCATCGAGTTCTCCTGCGGGTCTGGCGGTCAGGCTTTTCCGTAATCCGGAAGTTTTGTTCTGCTATACGGAACAAGCTAAGGCGCGACCTCGCGCACGTCAAGGCGGTCCGGCAGCCCGGAACCCACCAAAAGCCACGTCTCGGTCGGTGAGTTGTACGAAGAACCATGTCTCGACTGAAAATCGGGGGTCTGCCCGCCCCGGCGGTCGCGCGTGGTGGAGCATGGCCTCACGCTCAGCGACGGAGGGGGCCAGGTCTCATGGCGGATGCTGTACCGGTGCGCTGCCCGGCGTGCCTGCACGAGAACGACTACACGGCTCCGGTGTTCCCCTGCGCCTGCGGCAGCCCGGTCATCCCGCCCCTCGACCTGGCGGCGCCGCCCCGGGAGCTGATCCACCGCACCTGGTCGGACAGCTGGGTGACGGTGCGGTGCGCGGCCTGCGGGCGGGAGGGCGACTGGCCGCACCCGGAGGTGGGGTGCGGATCGTGCGGGACGGTGCTGGTGGTTCCGGTGCACCCGCTGGAGCCGGCGGGCGGGGGTGCGGGCGCAGATGCGGACGGGTTGGCGGCTGGGTTTGCGGGCGGGTTTGGAGCGGTTCCAGACCTAGCGACTCCAGACCGAGCGGCTCCAGACCGAGCGACTCCAGACCCGACGATTCCGGATTCGGCGGTTCCGGGCCGGGATCCCACCCCGGCGGACGCGCACGCGCGGCGTCCCGCGTTCCGCCCCGTGACCATCCGTACCGCCCGGGACGCGGTGTCCACGGCCGCGCTGTACCTGCGCTGGCTCGGCTTCCCGGACGTGCGCCAGCCCGACGGCCGGCCGAACCCGTCGGCGGCGGTCGACCTGCGCGCCCCGGGTCTGGTCGCCCAGGTGGACCCGACGACGGCCCCGGCCGGGCTGCGGGCGGTGGAGTGCGTCTGGCTGAACGGGCTCACGGCCTCCGCGACCAGCGTCTACTTCGCGCTCGCCGGATATACACCGGACGCGCGCGCACGCGCGGACGACCTGGGGATACCGCTGTTCGTCATGGACCTCACGGGCATGCCGCAACCGGTCAACGACCCGGCGGACGAGCTCGTCGGGACGGGGGCCTAGGCTCGGGGCGTATTACGTGACTTTCTGCCGAGGAGAGCTTGATGAGCCTGTACGACATCCCGCTGACCACCCTGTCCGACGAGCCCACCAGCCTCGCCGCGCACAAGGGCAAGGCGATCCTGCTCGTGAACACCGCCTCGCAGTGCGGTCTCACCCCTCAGTACTCGGGTCTGGCCCGGCTGCAGTTCAAGTACGAGGAGAAGGGCTTCACCGTCATCGGTGTCCCCTGCAACCAGTTCGGCGGGCAGGAGCCGGGCAACGCCGATGACATCCAGACCTTCTGCGCGGCCGGCTTCGGTGTCACCTTCCCGATGCTGGAGAAGTCCGAGGTCAACGGCGAGAACCGGCACCCGCTGTACCAGGAGCTCGTGAAGATCCCGGACGCCGAGGGCGAGGCCGGCGACATCACGTGGAACTTCGAGAAGTTCCTGATCTCCCCCGCCGGTGAGGTCGTGGGCCGCTTCCGCCCGCGCACCGAGCCGGAAGCCCCCGAGCTGGTCGCGGCCATCGAGGCCCTGCTGCCGGCCTCCGCGTAGCACCCGCTGACGGTACGGGGCCGCCGCGTGCGCGCGGCCCCGTACCGATCGGGTCAGCCGAGGTCCGCCTCGTCGTACTCCCCCGCCGAGCCCGCCGCGGTGAGCTCGCGCAGCTCCACCCGGCGGATCTTGCCGGACACGGTCTTCGGAAGCTCGCCGAACTCGATGCGGCGGATCCTCTTGTACGGGGACAGCACCGCGCGGGAGTGCTCGAACAGCACGCGGGCCGTCTCCGGGCCCGGCTGCCAGCCCGCGGCGAGCGTGACGTACGCCTTCGGGACGGCGAGGCGCAGCGCGTCCGGGGCCGGGACCACGGCGGCTTCGGCGACCGCCTCGTGTTCCAGCAGGGCGCTCTCCAGCTCGAACGGGCTGATCTTGTAGTCGGAGGCCTTGAAGACGTCGTCGGCGCGACCCACGTAGGTGAGGTAGCCGTCGGCGTCGCGCGAGGCGATGTCGCCGGTGCGGTAGAGCCCGTCGGCCATGGCCTCGGCGGTGCGCTCGGGGTCGTCGCGGTAGCCGGTCATCACTCCGGCGGGACGGGGGCCGAGCGCGACGCACAGTTCGCCCTCGTCGGGGGATTCCTTGCCGGTGACCGGGTCCAGCAGGACGATCTCGTAGCCGGGGGCCGGGCGGCCCATCGAGCCCGGTTTGACGGGCGCACCGGGGAAATTGCCGGCCTGGAGGGTGGTCTCCGTCTGGCCGAAGCCGTCGCGGATGGTGACGCCCCACGCCTCGCGGACCTTTTCGATGACCTCCGGATTGAGCGGCTCTCCGGCGGCGACGGCCTCGCGCGGCGGGGTGCGCAGCGCGCCGAGGTCGGACTGGATCAGCATCCGCCACACGGTGGGCGGGGCGCAGAAGGTCGTCACGCCGTGCCGGTCCATCTCGGCCATGAGCCGCTCCGGGTCGAAGCGCGCGTAGTTGTGGACGAAGACGGTGGCGCCGGCGTTCCACGGTGCGAAGAGGTTGGACCAGGCGTGTTTGGCCCAGCCGGGCGAGGCGATGTTGAGGTGCACGTCGCCGGGGCGCAGGCCGAGCCAGTACATGGTGGAGAGGTGCCCGATGGGGTACGAGGCGTGCGTGTGCTCCACGAGCTTGGGCCGGGCGGTGGTGCCGGAGGTGAAGTAGAGCATCAGGGGGTCGGTGGCGAGGGTCTCGCCGTCCGGGGTGAAGCGGCCGGCCGCGGTGTGCGCGCCCGTGTCGGCGCGCGGATCCGTATCCGCCTGGGTGGGCGCATCCGCGTGGGCCGCGTGGGTGGGCGTATCCGCGTGGGTGGGCGTATCCCCGTACATGTCCTCCAGGCGCCGCCATCCGGTGGGGATCTCGGGGCCGGCGGCGATGCGGGTGTACGCGCCGGGTACCCCGTCGAACTTGGCGGTGTCCTCGGCCCGCGCGATGACGTGGCGCACGTTGCCGCGCTCGATGCGGTCGCGGAGGTCGGCGGGGCCGAGCAGCGGGGTCGCCGGGATGACGACGGCGCGCAGCTTCATGGCGCCGAGCATCACCTCCCACAACTCGCGCTGGTTGCCGAGCATGACGAGGATCCGGTCGCCGGGGGCGACGCCCTGGGCGCGCAGCCAGTTGGCGGCCGCGTCGGACCGGACGCTCATCTGCTCGAAGGAGACGGCGTGGCTGGTGCCGTCCTCCTCGACGATCCGCAGGGCGTCGGCCTCGTTCCCGGCGGCGATGTGGTCGAACCAGTCGAGGGCCCAGTTGAAGCGCTCGGGCCGGGGCCAAGTGAATCCGGCGCGGGCGGCCGCGTAGTCGCCGCGGTGTTCCAACAGGAAATCGCGGGCGGCGAGGAACCGGGCGGTGGCGTCGGGGTTCGCGTGGGGCGGGTGCGTCGGGTAGGTCGGGTACGTCGGGTAGGTCTTCGACGGGGCCGACGGGGCCGAGGTCTTCGAGGGGTTCGACGGGTTCGACGGGTTCGACATGTTCTCGGTCATGGCAGGCATCGTGCCGTGTCCGGAGTACGGGCCACCAGAGCGGCGTCAGCCGCGGATCGACCCGAAGCGGACGTTGCCGGTGGCGCGGTCGGCACCGGCGAGCTGCTCCTCGGCCATGACGGCGAGGAGCACCTCTCCCTCCGCGACGATCTCGGCCTTGAGCGCCTTGGAGGCGGCCCCGTAGGCGGAGGGGAACAATTCGACGGTGAGGGTGGCGCCGTCGAGCTTCCACAGGCCGGCGAGGAAGCCGTCGAGGAGCAGCGCGCAGTGGGCCTGGTTGCCCGACCAGGTGCGGCCCTTGAGCTCGGGGGCGACCACGCGGGAGCGGTCGGTGTGGGAGAGGAGCAGGTTGTCGAACTCGGGGAGGAAGCGCGGCGGGGCGGGCGTCTCGGCGTCGGGGCGGGGCGCGTCGGGCAGGTCGAAGAGCTCGACGCCGTTCTCGTCCTGGAAGACGGCCAGCCGCGGCCGCAACCGCTCGAAGGGCTCGCGCAACCGGGTGAGGCCGGCCCAGGTCTGCATGTCCTTGACGGAGGCGGGCCCGAAGGCGCGGAGATAGCGCAGGACGACTTCGTCGATGGCCTGGGCGGCGGCAATGGCCTGGGCGGCGGCGATGCCTTGGGTGGCGGCGGCGGCACGGGCGGCGTCGGCGGCATGGGTGGCGGCGGCGGCATGGGTGGCGTCCGTCCGGCTCCCCTTCGTCCACTCACCAAGGGTGGCGAGCCGTACCTGCCCGCTCCTGCCCCACACCCCGCGCGGGGTGACCTGCACGAGTGGCAGCAGGCAGCGCGCGGCGACGGACAACGACTGGGGGTCGGCGTCGGGCCACTCCTCGAGCAGCTCCTCGCGGATCTCGGCCATCGTGCGCGGTTCCTCCTCCAGGAACGTCCGCGCGCGCCCGGCCAGTCGGTCCAGGTCGACTCCCACCAAGCCCTTGCGGAAGTAGTTCACCTCCCGGTCGCGGGCGGGCTGGACGAGGGGCCGCAAGGTGAGCGCGTCGTGGACCGTATGGGTGTGGATGGTGGACCGCATGGTGACCATCCGCACCACCTCCCGGGATTCCATCAGCCCGGCGAGCTCGGCGGGCCGGAACCCGGCGAGGCGCGCGTGGAGCTGGAAGTAGGGCGGCTTCACGTTCTGCGCTTGCAGCCCCAGAAGGTGCTGGACGGCATCCCGCGCGGACATCTGCGCACGACCCAGCAGCAGCTGGCGTTCGAGCGTGGCGCGGTTCAGTGAACGGGTATCGAGCACGGGGTACGTCGTCCTGGAGGCCATGACAGCAACGTAGCCCCCCTCGCGGACACCTTCTGTCCGCAACCCGGCCCCGCGGGCGGCGCGACCCGTGCGCACCCGCGAGCACAACCATGGAAACGGACCGAGCCGAACTCTCCAAAGGAAGACCGTCACCGAACCACCTGCGCGGCTCCACGCAGCCGCCGGCCGCAGGCCGGGTGACGCGCGACCAGCGGGCGGCCCAGACCTACGGCCAATTCAACTCCGTGGAAGAGACGCGGTGTTCGACACCGAAGACGTGGGCGGCCCTCTTCGACAAGCTGGCCGCGAAGTTCGGCACCGTGCTGCTGATCGTGGACCAGCCCGCCTCCATCGGCGCCTTGCCCCTGACCATCGCCCGGGATGCTGGCTGCAAGGTCGCCTACCTGCCGGGCCTGACCATGCGCCGGATCGCCGATCTCTACCCAGCCGAGGCGAAGACCGACGCGAGGGACGCCCCAGTCAGCGCGGACGCCGCCCACACCCTGCCCCACGCGCTGCGCTCACTGGAGCTGACCGCCGAGATCACCGCCGAGATCACCGTGCTGACCGCCTTCGACCCGGACCGGACCTCGCGGCCGAAACCACCCGCACCAGCAACCGGATACGCGACCTCCTCACTCAGTTCCCCCCAGCCTCGAACGCGTCCTAGGCCCCCACCTCGATCACCAGGCCGTCGCCTGGATGCTGGACCGCCACGGATCTCCGACCGCGCCCTGCGAAAGGCCGGCCGCCGACGCCTCGTCGAGCTCATCAGGCCCAAAGCCCCACACATGGCCAACCGGTTGACCGACGACGTCTTTACCGCCCTGGACGAGCAGACCGTCGTCTGCCCGGGACCGGCATGCTCGGCACCGTGATCCCGTCCCTGGCCCGCTCCCTCGCGGCCGTCCACGAACAGCGCCGGGCACTGGAAGCCCAGCTCAACGCCCTGCTGGAGGCCGGCCCATCCTCTTTCCAAGGTCCTGACCTCGATGCCCGGTGTCGGCGTCAGGACCGCCGCCTTCCTGCTGGGCACCGTCGTCCACGGCACCGGCTTCCCCAGCGCCGCCCACCCCGCCTCCTACACCGGTCTCGCCCCCACCACGAAGTCATCCGGCACATCGATCCACGGCGAACACGCTCCCCAGGGCATGTGAGCGTTCATCCAGCGATCGCGTACCAATCCTCCCGAACCTGCAGCATCCACGTACGCATCGTGTCGTGGCGCGGGTCGGGCGGCAGAGCCGAGACGCGAGCGAGCAAGGCTTCGAGCCGTACGAGGAGCGCGGGATCCTCGTCCTGCATCATGTCGATCCCCGGCTCGACGAACAGATCGAGGAACTCGGCAAGCGCCTCCCTGAAGGCCGCCGGCGCAGGGCCGGGCGTGGCGTCCTCGAAGGCTTCCACCACACAGTCCGCAGGACTTTCCAGAATCCAGCCGGCGTACGTCCCGTCGGCGGCGGCCACGAGGTCGAAGCCCGGCGCCACCCGCAGGCGACGCAGCCCCGAGGGATCGGAGATGAAAGCGGAATACGCGCAGACGACGGCCTTCGCACCAGGCGCCACCCACCGCACATCCACCGGCCGGGCCGAGAAGTCCTCCACCGTCCCCGCCCTCGCACCGGCGGTCTCCTGCCGAAGCCGCAGCCATGCGCTCCCGTCCCAGGCCGGGTCCTCCTCCTCGGGAAGCGCGACCATGACGCCCGCCAGATCCCTCGTCTCCTTGTCGAAACGGATCTCGTCATCGCCTTCCCACAGCCAGTCCATGCTGCCGAAGGTCGCCCCGATGAATTTCTCCCGGCCCCACCGGTCCTCGTACGGCGAGACGACCACGAACCGCCCGCCGAGCGAGAACCGCGGCACGGACTTCATCTGCCCCGGTACCGAGCCGGCGATGACACCGCCCTCGAACTTGATGTCCATCCGTGTCCTATCTGAGTTGCTCCGCGGACGGGAGGAAGCCATCGCCCTTCGACTTGGGAATGCGCCCCTCGACGATCACGTCCGGGCTCCGGGTCGTAGTACCGGAAGTAGTTGTAGTGCAGTCCCGTTTCAGGGTCGAAGTACTGTCCCGGAAAGCGGAGTGGCGTGTACGCGCATACGTCGCGGTTCCAGCTCGTGGTCCCCCACAGAGTGGAGCTGGTCCGCCAGGCGATCTCGCCATGCTCGTCGATCAGCTCGGTCGGCGTGCCGATCAGGTCTGTGACGATGGCGAAGAACCGTTCGTTCACGTCCTCCTGCGCGGCGTTGCGTATGCGCTCCACCTGGCTCAGGGGGTGGAGTCCCTCGTGTTCCCACGTGAGGATCACGCTGTCGGAGCCAGCACTGCGCGTGGACCGTTCGCACAGCACGCTGTCGTCCCACGTGAAGAGAACCTCCTCGGCAAGAGCGGTGCCTTCGGACGAAAGGCGTCGCTTGGAGGTGCGTCGACCCAGCGGGTCGTACGTGTACCGCCACAGCACGCCGTCCGGGGTGGTCACTGCCGTGAGGCGGTCCTCGGCGTCCCATGTGTAGCGCCACGTGTCGGGCTTGCGGGAGAGCCGGGGCTTCTGCCGGAGGGTAACGCGGCCCAGCGCTCGTACTCGTAGCGGACCCTTCCCGCGCGGACGAGCCGGGTGCCTTCGTAGCAGCGGGTGCCGGTGGCCTCCTCACCTCCCGGGTGGGAGGGCGGCCACGAGGCCGAAACCTGGTTGCCCGCGGCGTCATAGGCATACTCTCGGTCCACGCGTCGGCGTGGACGGCGGTCACGCGGCCGACCGGGTCGAGGTCGAACCGCCGTGCGCCCGACAGGTGATCCTCCATACCGATGAGATGGCCGCCTGACCGGTACGCGTAGCTGCGCCGCTGGACCAACCGCCCGTCTCCGCCAGTCACCGTTCGGGCGGTAATCCTACCGAGCTCGTCCCATGTGCTACTGAGGGTGACTGCGCCCCCTATGAGACGTTCGAGTTCTCGGCCGGCCGCGTCGTAGCGAAATCCGACGGTGCGGCCCGCGACGCTGACGCCAGTGCGCCGGCCTGCAGCGTCATGGCTCCAGCTGCTCTGCGAGCCGGTCGCAGTCGTCCGTGCCACACGCCGTCCCACCTCGTGTAGGCGTACGTGATTTCTCGTCCGTCGACGTTCTCGGATCGGACTCGGCCCGCCTTGTCACGCAACCGGGGTCAGGGTTCCATCGGGTCCGACCGCGTGCGCGAGTCGGCCGAAGATGTCGTACTCGAAGGTCGTGACCGCGCCGGCCGCATCCTTGCGGACGATGCGGCCCAGCTCGTCCCGCTCGTACGCGATCCGCTGTCCCAGGGCGTTGGTCAGCCTCGGAGGCCCTCCGGCCCCGCCTTGCCACCTGCTCCCGCCCGCTGCCACTCCCCCTGAGCAACCTGTCGTGAGCAACGGAGGACGGCCCCTGAACTGCGGTGCCCCTCTTGGCGAGACAGTGTCCGTTGGGGTGAGCCTGGGGGGAATGAGGCTCCATTGGGGAGCGGCTGGGGGGAATCGGCTGCACGAACGGGCAGCAGGGTGAAAGACGCGGAAAGGTCGATCGCTGCAAGTCAGTCCGCCTGTGCAGCCGATTCCCGCAGGTCAGCGGTGTGAGGGTGACGACTTCAAGAAGATTTCTGCCTGGGCAGCAATTCTCTTTGCACCCACACTCGTTGGAACCATCTACTTACTGGGGGAGTCGCTGGGGAGAACCGACTGGAAGCTGGCGCCTCGCGTCCGCCGCGACAAGCCCAGCTGACTCCCTGTTCGGCGTCCCCCGCAGAGCCCGCCGCCCCGGCGGACACCTACCTCCCACCACCACCGCCCGGCTTCGCCCCCACACCGCACACGGATACCCGGCAAGGGGAGACCTCAACGACCCGGTGTCGTCGATGGAGAGGAGGAACGCGTCGCCCTCCTGCTGGTGCGGTCGGTACGCCTCGACTGCCCCGGCCGGCCGTCACCGGTTCCCGTAGTCCGCCATCAAGTCGGCGATCTTCATGGTCAGGGCATCGATACGGTGGCGATCCTCGCGCTGGTCACGCAGACGGTGGTGGAGGTCCCGGAGGCCAGCCAGGGCGGCCGGATCACGACGCCTCACCTCGTCGAGCCACGGCGTGGTGAGGAGGTCCAGGCATTCGGTGAGCAGGAGCCGGGTGGCCGGGGCGGGGGGTGCCTCGTCGGGAACGGCGAAGCCGGTGGTCAGGTATCGCGCGGGATCCGTGAGGCTCCACCCGACGACGGTTCCTTGCTGGACCAGGAGCGCCACGTCGGAGGCGATGCCGATCCGGGCCTCCAGCGCCTCGTCGAGGACGTCGAGGTCACGCAGACAGGTCAGCTCGCTGTCCGCGGGTGCACGGCACAGCTCCGTGGTCACCTCCAGACGGAAGTCCCGGGCTTCGTCCGCGCGCAGGCCACCTGGGTGGACGAGAGGTGTAGCGGGAACACGCGCCCAGTCCTCGGCGTCAGCGGACCCGACGGCGATCTGGAACTCCGCCCCGACCAGATTCCGGCTGACCCGATCGAAGTGGAGTTCGTCGGGCGTATCCCACAACCATGGATGGCTCCCGAAAGTGTCCAGAAGGAACCGCCCGCGTTCCTCGACGCTCGCGTACGTCGTGATCGACACGGTGAGGTCCCAAAAATCGAAACGCGGGGTGATGCTCAGCGGCTCGCCCGTCACCGTCGCGGTCCATTCGTCGCCGATGGTGAGTTTCATCCGCATGCCACCTCATCTGACCTGCTCCGCGGGAGCCATGTAGCCGTTCTTGGCAGGAATCTTGCCCTCGACCACATCAGTGTGCGTAATCGGTGCACCAGGGTCGCTGGGCGAGCCGCCCAGCGCTTCGAATCCGGAGGGGCCCTTGATGCCGGACGAACCGTATGCCGTAATGACATTGCCCGGTGCGATGTTGTCAGCCCGGACCACCACGATGTCCTCGCCCTGACGGAAAATCAGTTTCCCGGTGCCCGCCGTCGAGTAGTACACCGCGTCCGGATTCCTGAGGATCTTCACGACCATGTCCTCGCTGAAGCCGTGGTCGTGCGCGTGGTAGTTGCCGGCCTTCTTCATCGCGCCTTCCTGCGCTCTCTCAATGACATCGTCGATGGCCTTGAGCGCGACGTCCTTGGCCTTCTGTGCCTTCTCCTCCTTCGTGTACTTGGGCATGAGGCCCAGCGGGTCGCACCCGGTGTTCGGGTTGGCCACGTACGCGACGGGGTTCGGCGCGGGAGCCAGACCCAAGGGGTCCGGGGAGATGTAGCGGCCGGTCGCGGGGTCGTAGTGCCGGAAGTAGTTGTAGTGCAGGCCGGTCTCGGGGTCGTAGTACTGGCCCGGGAAGCGGAGCGGGGTGTAGGTGCTGCTGTCGCGGGCCCAGGCGGTGGTGCCCCACAGGGTGGCCCGGCTGCGCCAGGCGATGTCGCCGGCTTCGTCGATCAGTTCGGTGGGGGTGCCGATGAGGTCGGTGGCGATCGCGAAGAAGCGGCGGTCGATCTCCTCCTGGCGGTCGTCCGCCGTGAGGATCCGCTCGGTCTGGACCAGCGGGACGTCGCCGCGGTGGTCCCAGGTGAGAGCGACCGTGTTCGGCCGGTCCGGCTGGTGGGTGGTCTGTTCGCACAGGGTCAGGCCGTCCCAGGTGAACCGGACCTCCTCCACCACGCCCTCGCCGTCAGCTGCCAGGCGCTGCTTCGCGGTGCGGCGGCCGAGCGGATCGTAGCGGTACCTCCAACGGGTCCCGTCGGGGGTGGTGACGGACGTAAGGCGGTTCTCCGAGTCCCACGTGTAGCGCCAGCTGTCCGGCTTGCGGGAGAGCCGGGTCTTCTGTCTCAAGATGACCCGGCCGAGGGCGTCATACTCGAAGCGGACGTTTCCGGCCCGGGTGAGGCTGGTGCCGGCGTAGGTACGCGGTCCGGTGGCCTCGCCGCCGGGGTGGCCGGAGGGCCAGGACGCCGAGGTCTGGTTGCCCGCGGTGTCGTAGGCGTAGCGCTCCGTCCAGCTCTGAGCGTGGACGGCGGTGACCCGGCCCGCCGGATCGAGGTCGAAGGTGCGCGCGCCCGACAGCCGGTCCGCGACGGAGGTCAGGTGCCCATCGGCGCGGTAGGCGTAGGCGCGGCTGTTGACCACGCGCCCCGCGGCCGTGACGTGCTGCTCGGAGAGCCGTCCTGCTTCGTCCCAGGCCGAGGTCACGGTGATCGCGTCACCGAAGACCCGGGCCAGCTCGCGACCAGCGGCGTCGTGCGTGAACTCGACGAGCCGGCCGCCGGTCGTGAGCCGGTGGGGCTGTCCGTCGGCACCGTAGGTGTAGGAGGTGGCATGGCCGGTGGGTGTGGTCCGGCGCGTGCGGCGGCCCACGGCGTCGTAGGCGTAGCTGATGGGGCGGCCCTCCACCAGTTCGGTCTTGGTGAATCCCCGACGGTCGTATTGGTACCGCAGCTCGCCGGCCGGTCCAGTTGCCTCAAGGAGACGTCCCGCCCTGTCGTATGCGTAGGCCGTCACCTCACCGTCGACATCCTTGCTCGTCACCTGACCGAGCTGGTCACGCTCGAACGAGATGGTCCCGCCGAGCGCGTCGACACGGGCGGCGAGCCGGCCCGCGGCGTCCACGTGGTATGTCAGGGTGCGTCCGTCGAAGTCGCTCTCTGAGACGACATTGCCGGCGGCGTCGTACGTGTACGTCCAGGTCAACCCTTGCGGGTCGGTGACCCGGGTGAGGCGCAGCGCGGAGTCGTGCTCGAACTCGTAGCGCGCGCCATCGGATCCTATGCGGGCGACTGGCAGGTCGAAGTGGGTGTACTCGAAGCGGGTCACCCCACCGGCCGCATCGGTACGGGAGAGCAGGCTTCCCTCGCCGTCGTACGTCCACGTCTCCGTGGCGCCGTCCGGTCCGGTGCGCCGGGCGAGCTGGCCGTCGGCATCCCATTCCAGGCGGGTTACACCGCCCATCGGATCGGTGATGCGGACCGGCCTGCCGAGGGCGTCCCGCTCCGTGCGGGTCACGGCGCCGTCCGGCTCGGTCACCTCCACGGGCAGCCCGGCCGCGTCGCACATCACGCGGGTCGTGGCCCCCTCGGCGTCGGTGAGCGAGGTGAGGCGGGCGGCGTGGTCGTAGGTGTAGCGGGTTGTGGCGCCGACCGGGTCGGTGACCGCCGTCCGGTTGCCGCGTTCGTCGTACTCGTGGAGCATGCGTGCGCCGTCCGGCCCGACGACCTCGACGGGAAGGCCGAACCGGCCGCGCACGGTGTGCAGTTCGCTACCGTCCGGGCGGACGGCGCGGACGACCCGGTCCTCCTCGTCGTAGCCGAACGTGGTCGTCAGGCCCAGCGGATCCGTAAGGGACAGCTGGTTGCCGCGCGCGTCGTAGGTGAAGCGGGTGGTGTGCCCCAGCGGATCCGTGACGGCCAGCAGCTTATAGCCGGGGCCGAACAGGTGGTGCGTGGCATGCCCGTCGGGGGTGGTGACCGTGGTGGTGTGGTGGCCCATCCGCGGGTCCGGGTCGGTGTACGCCAGGCGTATCTGGACGTGGCCGGCCTCGCCGCCTTCGCGCACGACGCGGTCGCGGTCGTCGTAGACGTAGTCGTAGCGGCTGGCGTTGGAGTCGGTCCAGGCGGTGATGCGGCGGTCGCCGTCGTAGGCGAAGGAGGTGGTGGCACCGGACGGCTTGACGGCCGCGGTGAGGTTGCCGTCCTCGTAGCCGTAGCCCATCAGGGGCAGGTCGGTGCCGCCCTCGCCCGCGCCGGCCAGGGACAGGGCGGTGACGAGGCCGTCGGTGACGGACAGGTTCAGCCGGTGGCCCGCCGAGTGCACCAGGGCTGACGGCAAGCCGTCCTCGTCCCGGTCGACAGTGACGCGGTGGCCGTTGCGCTCGCTGATCTCGCACAGCCAGGCCGTGCCGTCGCCCCCCGGTTCGCTTCCGGCCGGAGCTGCGAAGTGGAAGACCAGACCGCTGGCGGGCTCGGTGACCGTGTACTCGCCGTCGGCGCCGCGCGCCAACAGGGTGCGTCCGCGGCCCTTCTCCGGCCGGGTGGGCACGCCGGGGGCCGGGTGTGCGTACGGGATCAGCAGGCCCTCGGGGGTGACGTGGATGACGCCGGCCGCGTCGATCTCCAGGCGCTCGTCGACGGTGCACGTCCAGGAGGGACCCATGAAACGGCCGACCGTGCAGCCCGATTCGAACCGCCGGGTGAAGACCAGGGGCAGGATGCCGGGCAGTTCGAGGTCGGTCTGCGGAAGGAACATCCGGCCGCTCGCCAGGTCCACCGGGTCTCCGGCCGTCGAGCGGTCCCCGTCCGGGGTGCGGCGGGCTTCCCCCGGACCGTCGCCGTGTTGTGTGGTGCGCCGGGCCGCCCCTTCGAGGTCGTCGGCGTGCTTGGCTGCCGAGCCGATCTTCTTCAGGGATCCCAGGCCCTTGGAGCCGACCAGTTCCGGGATCATCTTGCCGATGCCCTCGGAGGGATCCTTCATGAACTCGTCGAGCATCTGCTTGCCCGCACCGAGCGGATCGTTGGCCATCGTGACCAGGCCCGCCGCCGTCGAGTTCAGGTTCGTCACGTACTCGGCGGGATGCGTCAGGTTGTACGGATCCACCAGGTTCAGCGCACGCGCGAAGTTCACGATGCCGGCCGTGCCCTTGATGACACCACCGGCCAAGTGCGTCTTGGCGAGGTCCATGTAGTCCATGCCGTCACCGAGCTGCTTCGCGTACGAGGGCTTCGGCGGAGCCGCGTCCCGCGCCGCCCGCACCGCCGTCCGTACCGACTCGGCCACGTCGTTGCGCTGCTTGCGGGCCGTATCCAGCTTGTCCTGCGCGGCCGTCGCGATCGCGGTCCCCGGATCCGTGAACTTCTCCGACGGGCGGGGCGGCAGCGGATCCTTCTTCGCCTTCAACGCGTCGTTGTAGGTATCGACCAGCTGGTTGTGCGCGTCACGCGCCTCGGTGGAGACCTTCTTCGCCCGGTTGTACTCCTCCAACGCCTCCTTGGCCTGGCCCTGGGCCCACTCCACGGTCTCGGCAAACCGGCCCATCGCGTCCGCGGCCTTCCCGAAGGCCTCCGCCGCCTTGAACCAGCGCGGCGGCTCCTTCGCCACCGACTCCCGGAACGAGTTCGCCGTCTCTCCCTTCAGCCCGTCCGGCTCCCCCATGCCCTTGAGGCCGTTGCCGACCTTGTCGAAAGAGGACTTGAAGTCATTCAGATGGGAAACCTGCGCCCGGATCTTGGACACGCTGCCGTAGACCAGCTTGTTCGGGTCCTCTGTCTGGCCCAGCTCCAACTCCGCTACATCCGCACCGAGTTGATTGGCCGCCGAGCGGCTCTTGTCGCGGATCCAGTCGCCCGCGTCGTCCAGACCCACGTCCTCGGCGAGGTCGGCCGTCTTGTCACCGGCCCACTCGACCGCGTCCCCGACCTTCTCCGCGCCCTTCTCGACACCGTCCTCGATGACGTCCGGTACGAAATCCCGCCAGCCCATCAGCGCCCGTCCCCGTCACGCTTCGCCTGCTCCAGCAGGTCCTTCACCGAGCCGATCTTCCCCGTGGACGTCAGCTTGTCCCCCGTGTCCGACCAGGTCTTCTTTATGTCCTCGCCGCTCTTCTCGAAGGACTCGGCACTGTAATCGGGCTTGTAGGTGTCGGCGGAGAAGATGTCCCCCCAGCCCTTCTGCTCGATCTCGTCCTCGCTCGCGTGTGGATTGCCGAACGCGGCAGCATTCGCGACCACCTTGAACGAGCCCTGGAGGTACTGCTCCTCCTCCCACACCGTCCCAGCCGCGATCCCGAGATTGCCGGCCAGGGCGCTGGCGTTCTGCACCAGACTCCGCACACCCCACTCCCAGCGCTCGCAGAAATCCTCGAAGTCCGTGGCGACTCCGGGGTGCCCGGCCTCCATCCCCGTCATCGACAGGTTCTCGAACCCCGCACCCATCGACGCACCCGCCGCGTCCCCCGACTCACGCAGCTCACCGATCGCCGCCCGCAAACCGTCCCGGATGTTCTTGACCGCCGCCGGCGAAACCTCAAGGTCCCCGTCACCCGCCATCAGGCAGCCTCCCCACGGTCCACGTCCACGGCGCTGACGTCGGGCACGATCCCGGCCACCGGCGGGAAGAACATCGACCCGGCCCCGTCCGCCACATTCACCACGACCCCGGCCGGCCCCTGTGCCTCGGGCACCACCACGTCCACCAGCCTCGCGCCCAGCATCGAGACGTACGGCCAGGCCCGTTCCTCCAGCTCGCCGCGCGCCGCCGCAAACCGGGCCATGGCCTCCTCGTCCGTGAACGCGTACACCCACCGGATGCCGCCCGACACTGCCGACATCAGCCCGTCGTCGGGACCATCGGCGAGCGGAACCAGCAGCGCCGCCCGCCGGAACTCCCCGACCAGGCGGTCCGGATCACCCTGGCCGTCCCGTATCGCGGCAATTTCCCCCGTCAGCCCCATGTAGTTGTGCCCCCTCCACATGATCCGCATCCGAAGGGGAGACGGTACCCCGATCAGCGAGTCTCGAGGAGGCTCGCCCATCGGTCCCGGGCCGGCACGGGCGCCGAAATCTGCCATGGCTGGGGAGAATCCGGGGAGAACGAGGCCCTGCTGGGGAGCGGCTGGGGAGGATCGGCCGCATCAATGGACAGCGCGGCGAAAGGGTCGGAAAGACGAATTCTCGCAGGCCACACCACCTGGGCAGCCGATTTCCGCAGGTCAACGGTGTGAGGGTGACAACTTCAAGAAGATCTCCTCCTGGGCTGCCATCCTGTTCGCACCCACACTCGTGGGAACCATCTACGGCATGAACTTCGAGGACATGCCCGAACTGAAGTGGGCGGGCGGGTACCCCTTCGCAATCCTGCTGATGGCGGTCGTCTGCGTCAGCCTGTACGTCATCTTCAAGAAGCGCGACTGGCTGTAGACAGCAGGCAAGAATCTCCGGTCGGGTTCGCTACAGCGAACGCCTCCGAGGGGTCAATTCGGAGCCCTGGGGAAAATCTGGGGAGAATGCGCAGCCTAACCCGGCAGAGCGCTCCCCCAGGCCATTGCGCCAACCCTCCCGTGCCGCAGACCGCCTTCGACAACGCGCGCCTGCGGAGGGTAACGAAACGGGTGGCACAGCATCTGCTGCGCCACCCGTTCATCACGCCATTTCCAGGTCTACTTCGCTGCTCGCAGGCCGCCAGGTCGATTCCCTCGGATCATCTCTTTGGCCAAGGGGCTTTTCAGGACTCGACCGTAGAGGGCGCAGGCGGCGGGTGGCGTCCTAGCAGCTTCCTCGTCCATCGGCTGACCTCTGGGGGCCAACGTCGAAACGTGTTGGCCCCCAGAGGCGTTATACCTCGTCGGCTTTTGGCTCAGTCCGCGTAGATCCGATGCCAGCATGACCGAAGGACCGGCTCAAGGCGATGCTTGCCAGCGCTGTCCACATCGAGCACCTGCATGGCGCGCAGGATGCGGAGTGAGTCCGAGGCGTCCACCTGTTCTCCGTCCGTGTCGGCCTCGATCGCCGCCCGGAGGTCATCGATGATCAAGCCGTCATCGGTCATGAACTCCAGAACCGCCCGGTAGGCAACCCACTGGGGCGTCTTGGAGATCAGCCCGGCCTGCCTCAGGAACTCGGTCGAGCCATCGGTACTTTCGAGCCCGGCTGCCAGCTGCCGGAGCGCCTTTGCTCCACTCGGCTCGGTCTTGAGGATCGCCGCGAGCCGGTTCACCAGCAGAGGCCAGCCACCAGTGGTGTCCCGGAGGTGCTGCAGCTGGGGTTCGGACGAGAACGGCACTCCCTCCTGCTCCTGGGCCCAAGAGCGAAGGCCGTCCGACGTGTACCGGCGCAAGGGGAGCGCCTCGATCTCCAGGCCGTCGTCCTGGCCTCCCGCGAGGGCGAGCGACCAAAGGGTCCGCTGGTCGGTACCTGCGATGACGACCGCCGACCGGGTGACGCCGGACCCGCCCGGGTTGCGGTCGAGGGCCATCGCCATGGTTTCGCGGCACGCCTCCTCGCCCGGGGACTTCACCGTGAGGTCTGATACCACCACCCTCTGCTGGCCGGCCCTGCCTCCCATGAGCTCACGGTCGAAATCGGAGCGCTTCGACACCTGCGGCATCTCCCAGCCGGTGGTCTCGGCCACGTCCCGCAAGGCGGCGCTCACCCGGTCGATTCCGGTGGCGATCGTCCCGATGATCAAACGAGCCTGATTGCCGTGACCCGGCAGTACGTCCGCGATCTGATCGGCGGTGAGGGGGGAGTGCGAGTGACCGTCGCGTGAGCGGTGCCGGGCCTCGAACTTGCTGAAGTCCTCCGCCACCCTCCGGCTGGAAGCCTGCTCCAGCTCGGCTTCCACCATCTCCAGATTGCCGATCATGCTCAGCGCGTTCGCGCTGCGCAGGTGCCAGCCTCGGTGATCGGGATCCGGCGCGAGCACGCCGAGCCCCTCCATCTCGGACAGGTAGGCGCGGAACTGGTCCGTGTCCAGGTTTTCGAAGCCCTTCGGCCACCAGTACGTGCACTCATCCCGCAGCTGTACCTGGCTCAGCCGGGCGTCAAGACCGTAGTGATGCGCGTGGTGGGCGACCACGTTGGCGATCACGTTGTACCGGGAGTCGAGCCGCAGCGTGTCGTGGAAGGCCTCGGTGATACTGGTCCTCAGGGCCCGATCGGACTGTACGGCCTCCACATCGACGCGCGTGATGGTGTAGGGCGGGCCAGACGCAGTGCCGCTGCGCTTCGAGTGCATGGTCTGCACCAGTCGGTGGCCGAACATCTGGAGAAGGAACGGCTGGTAGGAGCAGTGCCCGAGGATGCGGTGCACCAACGCGGGCTCTTCGAATTCGTACCCCAGCACGGCGAGGGGTGCGATGAGCAGATTCACCGCATCTTGCGGACGGAGCGGTCCGATCACGGTGGGACGCTGGGCGAGGTGGCTGAACGGGCTGTTCACGGCGATCTTCGCGTAGCGCTGCACCGAGTGAAGTCCCGCGAACACGACCTTGACTCGGTCCTCCGTCTCGGCACCCAGGTCGCGGAGCCGACGGGTCTCGGTGAACTGTGGGGAGTCGGACTCGAAGAAGCCGTCGGCCTCGTCGAGCATGATCAGCAATCCCCGCTTGGTGTCCTCACGGAGCCATGTCTTCATGCCATCCAACACGTGCTGGTAGGTGAGGGCGGCGTCCGCCTTCACCCTCCGAGGCACGGTAAGGGCCTCACGCTCCAGCAAGCGCCGGCCGATGCGGTCCCAGACCGTGCTGGACGGCGCGTTGGTGCCGGTGAAGGTGGAGTCCAGCGACAGCAGCAGGCTGAAGCGGGAGTCCGGGATCTGAGCCTCGTACTTTCGTCCGGCCTCCTTCAACAGAGCCGACTTGCCGAGCCCGCGCCCACCGAACACCACCTGGTCGCCCGTGGCGCGCTGCACCGAGGTGAGCTCGTGGCGGCGGCCGAAGAACATCTCCTCGGACACGGGAGCACGCTTGCCCATCACGTAGGGGTTGACCGCCGAGAAGGGCAACAGCACGCGCATGGCCGAGTCGAGACGCTGATTGCCGCATGCGGCCAGATGTGCGAGTGCCGAGTCGTCCAGTACGACGATGGCCCGCCTTCCGCCGGCGCTCTGCGCCGCGAGGGCCCTACGGTCCCGCACCGACAGCGTGCCGAAGTACGCGACGAGCAGACTGTCGTCATTCGGATCCTGCTGGATCCAGGACATCAGGGTTTCAGCCGAGGGCCTGTCCCACACCAGCATCACACGGAGGCTGCCTCGCAGTCCGGATCCGAACGAGGGCACCAGTGCCGACCCGGTGTACTCGACCTCGGGTACATCGAGGAAGCGGTAGCTGCCGGACCGCGGCTTCTCGACCCGCTGCGGGCCCTTCTTGCTGCTGTAGCCGACGAGTCGGAGCGCGGGCATGAGCAGCTCGCTCTCTCGTACCCCCTGGGTACGGAGGCTGCCCTTTCGAGAAGCGAGGTCGGCCCACCCGGCGAGACCTTGAGCCGTCTGCTCGGCGATCTCGGGTGACAAGGCGGAGTAGTCGAGCGCTTCGAGATCCTCGAAGCGCCTGCGCTGCCGAACGGCATTGATCAGTTCGCTGGAGATGCCCATTCCGGGCAAGGCGTTCGGAACGTCCGGGAAGAAGGCCGCCAGGCTCCGGTCCGTCGCCTGGGTGTCCGGGATGCTTTCGCCGTTCACCAGGTGGGAGATGAGCTCATCGGCGGTGAGCAGATCGCCGGCGCTGATCAACTGCTCGACGCGCTCACGATCTTCGGCGTGGAGTCCGTCGATCTCGTTGAGCCGCGCGAGCAGCGCAGCGGCGTGGTTGGCTTGCGCACGGTTGAGTTCCCCGGAGAGCCCGTCCAGGTCGCGCCGTACGCGGGCCAGATCGCCGTCGGGAACGGGCACGGCATCCTGGATCCGGCGCTCGAAGGTGCGTTCGCGTTCTTCGGTGAGGGCGCCGTCGACGCGGGCGCGCCGCAGGTTCTCCTCAAGACGCTGGCGGGTGTCACGCAGCTCGTGGGCGACCTGCTTGCCGGATTCCAGGACGAGGGTCTGCAGTTTCTCCGGAGGAGCGGTGTGCTCTCCGAGGCCCGGGAGCTGCCGTTTCGTCCAGAGGTCGAGCAGATTCCGCGCCGTGGCGAAGTGCTCGTTCGTCACCTGGACGTGTACGGCGTCCTCCCAGGATCGGTCTCCCGCACGAGCAAGCTCGGCGGCAGACACATCGGGGGCCGTGATGCCACCAGTAACCGCGTCGACGACAGCTCCGGGGACCTTCAGGAGTTCCGCGTGCAACGCAAGCTCAGTGGTCAGCTCTGTGTTCTCCAGCCGTGCCTCACCGGACAACAGAGCGAAGGTTCGGGCGAGCGCGGTAGCCGTGGCCTCCATCGTCGCCGCTGCGACACCATCGCTGGTGACCGCCTGCTCACGTACGTCACGAAGGACGCCCTCGCTGTGCCCAAGGACCAGGACACGCATCTCTTGCACCTGGTCGGCGCTCCAGTTGGTGTCGCGTGCGCCGAGCTCCTGGGCCTGTCGGATCCACCTGGCGACCAAGGCGAGCCGGTCCGCCGTGTGGCGCAACAGGTCCTGGCGGGCCGGCCCCTCCAGGCGACTGCGGGCTCCCGGAGACATGAACTCTCGGTCGATCTTGTCCAGTTTGGACTGGATGACCGCCGGATCGCGAAGCTCCCGCACCGTGCGGGACAGCTCGTCGAGACCGCTCCTGTCATCGTCCACAGCGTGCTGCAGCAGCGAGCCGATGAGCCCCTTCTGCGGGTCCCACCAGCGGCGGACGATTTTGTGGGCTCGGGGGAACCGGATGCTGGGGACCTGGTCGAGCGCCTGCTTGCAATCCTCTCGGGCATCCTCCAAAGCACTTTCCAGCTCGGCCGTGTCCCGAGCCAGGGCGAGTGGCGGAGAGTGCAGGAGCAGGGACTTGAGCGCGCGCTGTGCCACCTCGTCCGCGACCTGGGCCAGGCTCAGCGGCAGTCCGGAGGCAACCCGGCTGAGCGAGGCACCGGCCTCGGAGTCGCCCGTCACCAGCACCGTGCGCAGGAGCGCGGCGGTCACGAGAGCGGCGTCGGGGCGGCTGGCCGTGAGCTCTTCGAAGTCGGGACCGGCGAGCAGCGTACGCATGCGAGTGACGCTCTCGCTGCTCGCCGAGCGCACGGCTTCTGCGCAGGCCGCGAGTTGGAGCGCGGTGATGCGGTGCGACGGTTCACCGAGACCGGCGGCCAGGGAGGCCGCCAGGCCGTAGCGCTCGGCCGAGATGAGCTTGCCGAGGGACTTGTGGGACTCAGAGGGCGTGTTCTCCACCGTCCGTCCAAGGTCCTTGGGACGCGGGGCGGCAGCGGGCGCCGGGGCGACCCAGCGCTCGGCCGGCGGGGGGACAGGGTCGGGTTCCGAGCGTACGTGGGCGACAGCAGGTTCTCCCTGTGCCCTCGGGACGACCGGGGCGTTCATGACCGGCGGTTCCTCCGCTGCCCGAGGCGGGGGAACGGTGTCTCGCAAGGTTCTCGCCGACTCGTCCGCTGCGGTGTCCGGGGGACAGCCCTCGTCGAGGTCACCAGTGGCCTCCTTCGCGGATCCGCGGGAGGGTCGGGGCAGGGGGTCGGCGCTTGTGGTGTCCGTGGGGAGCGCTTCGGGGGCTGCTTCCTCAGTGGCGGATCGGGCCCCTCGCGCAGTTGCCTCGACGGTCTCGGGGTCTGCGGGACGGAACAGGAGCTGCGTGTAGTTTCCCGCCGGATACGCCAGCCACCGGCTCTTCACCGCAGTGGGGAGCAGTGCGAGGATCTCAGCCGGATCGTGCTCGTCGGCGTGCAGTTCCACCATGGTCAGCAACGCGTCGAGCGCCTCAGCGTCCGCCAGGTCCGCGCTCTCCCACTCGGAGACGGCGCGAATGGCGCGTGCGCGCTCCTGGGCGGTCGCCAGATCCTGGGCGAGCGCGGCATCTGCATGACGACACGCAAGCCGCGCCACCAGGGCGAGCCGCTCCCGTAGGGGCGCGGCAGACAACTGGTTCAGCGCCGCGTCAGTTTCCTTCCGGACATGGGCCAGATCTGCCCTTGTCAGTTCCGCTCCGTGCGCCCGCAGACCACGTGCCGCGACGTCGAAGGCCTCTGCGACGTTGCGCAGCGCGCTCAGATCCTCGTCGGCCGGGCGGGCCTCGGCGGCGATGGCCGCTGCGGTACGGCGAGCCGGTTCGGCAGCGGCTTCCAGCGCCTCCTTGACGGACTGCAACGCGGCGGCGAGCTGGTCGGAGTCCGACCCCTCGGCGACGAGCTCCGCTCCGACCCAAGGCAAGTCGTCGGTCTCATCCGGCATGTCTTCCTCTTCCTCCTCCTCGGCTGCCGTATCAGGAGCCAGATCCACCACCAGCCGAGCGGCCGACAGGACCCCCTCGACCGGAACTCCGGTGTCCGTCATCCAGGGCTGGGTGAGTGCCCACGACCAGATGTGCGCACTGTCCACCCTCGCCCCGAGCTGTGCCCAGGCGGTCAGGCGCAGGAGGGCGGGGCTCCAGCGATGCGTGAGGGGGCGCGATGCGTCCTCGGGCACGCCGTTGGTGTACTCGAAGCTGGCCAGTGCCAGGTCGTGGAAGACGGGGTGGGTCAGATGGCGGGCTGCCTGCTGGGCTCGCGGGCCTTCCGGATCCCGCTGGATACGCGTCAGTACGTCATGGCAGAGCGCCCGGTTGACGCGCGTGCCGTCTATGGGGATGCGGAGCGTACTGAGCAGATTGCGGCGCCACTGCACGGGTGTGGAGTTGAGCGAGTGTTCCACGTCCGCCTCGGTGAGCCTCGACAAGGCGCCGGCCAAGGGAGTGGGGTTCGCCGATCGCGTTTCCGTGAGGGAGACGGAGAGTGCTTCCAGGGCCGCCAGCAGCTCGGGAGACAGGTCCTCCCGTCGCAGAGGGTTGAGGTCAACCGGGTAGGGAGCAGCGCTCTCCCCGGACGGGGTGGTGCGGGATTGTCGGGACAAACTCATACAGGCTCCAACAGGGCCGATCAATAGTGTGGAGACGCCCGTGGACAGGGCGAAAGGTCTAACGCCCGCGCTTGTGCGGGCGTACGTAGGTGAAACCCCTCGGCAGCTCGGAGGGACCGCTCAATCGGAACCGGCGATGGTCCTCGCGGTAGAGGGTGCGTTGCTCATCGGTCGCCTCATGTCCGAGGTGCCCGATACGTCGAAGGAAGCCGGCGACTGCGTGCAGTTCAGGTGGTTGATCCGGTCGCGCCGACGCCTGCCGGTCCACGTCGTCGGGATGGGGGCTGACCTTCGCATCGGCCTGATGCGGCCGATAGCACACGAGTTGCACGATCGGCTCGCCCGATCGGGGCGGATGATACGTGTGGCCGTCCTCACCTCGGCTGCCCCGTGCGATGGTTAGCCGCTGAGCGGCGAGCAGCCCCGTGAGGGCGGTTTCGATGCTACCGGGCTCGACGGGGGCGCCGCCCATGACGGCATTGACTGCTGCGGGCACGTCCGGCCGGGCCAGCATTGCCTGCCCGAACTGGTCGAGTAGGCCGAGCCTACGGATCGCGGTCAGCAGTAGCTGACGAGGCGACAGTTCTTCGGTGGGGTCGGTACTGGCCTCGAGTCCGGTGGATCCATCACGGGTGAGCACCATCGGGTCATAGCGGTGCTCAATGAACTCTCCGTCGACGGTCACCGGCTGGGGCAGCAGCGTCGTCCGTGCGTGGATCACGTTGCTGCCCCTCTGCCAGCTGAAGGAGAGCCAGATTCCGGGAAAGAAGTCGAGTGGCCAGGCAATCCCGTCCAACCGGGTCCCTGCCGTGCCTGCGGTGACACGCGCGTCGTGACAGGCCTCGGCAGCAGGCAATTTGACGCCGGCGTGATGGAGCACGATCCGTACCAGGCGGACCGGAGTGCCGACGGGAAGGAACTCGTCACTGATGTGCCGAGGGATCGGCAGGTACTCGTCCATCAGGTGTGCCAGCCGGAGCGGCTGGTGCCACTCGGCCTGGCTGTCATGTGCCGACGCAAGGAGGGGAGCGCCGAGCTCGCTGTCGTCGGGCCAGATCGGGTGAGGGGTCGGCTGCCTGGCTTCCTCGTCCGGCAGGATGCCGTCGGTGCCGTCTTCGGCGGCATTGTCCGTTCCGCCGCTCGCCTCGCCGTCGGAAGAGACCAGAAGAGCCCGGCTGTTCGGTTGTTCCTGCGCCGGTCCGCCGCAAGGTGCAGGCTCTTCCTCAAAGGACTCCACGGGCGCGATCGCAGCGTCGTTCGACTCTGCGCCGGCCTCAGGAGGCGATTCGTCTCCCGAGAGCTGCGTCGGCTGCGCATCGCCGTCCACCTCGGGGGCCTCTGGAGCCCGTGGCCCGCAGACCGGTAGCTGCGGGAAGCTCTCTGACCAGCCCCGGCCTGCCGGTTCGTCCGTGAAGCCAACCTCGGGCTCGGTCTCCGTCCGGTTCTTGGCGAACACGGCACGCCAGACGCCGCCTCCTTGCCAGCGGTCGTCCAGGGTCAACCGGACACCGGAGGGAAGCAGGCCGCTCGTCTCTTCGTGCTCGCTCCGCGCGTAGTCGGCCAAGACTGAATTGGCGTGGCAGATGGCCAGCGGGTAGCCAACGCCGTACATCGCGTCATGCCGTTCCCGCTGGGCCCGCAGTGCGGGGCCCAGCGCGGTATACACCGGCCGTGATTCCGAGAGGGCAGCCCGGCGGCCCGACCTGGGAAGGGCCTGGTTCGCCGTCGACTCAGCCAGACGGACCAGATCGTCCCGCCCCAGAGGACCAGCATCTCCGAGCCGCTGCGCCATCGAGGCTCGCGTGAAGGCGTACTCTCCCCACACCCGAGCCGCTTCGAGCGACGCCAGCGCCTGCCGCACTGTGCCCATCAGCCCCCTGACGGCCGCCATGAGCTCGTCGTCCGAGCTTCCTGGAGCGAGCAGCAGCGGAAGAGGAGTCGGCGCCAGGGCGCTGGTCAGCTGATCGCGGCCGCGGGTAACGAGATAGTGAGCGTAGTAGTCCGTGTCACTGAGGTCAGCGTCCGTGAACTCGTACCTGGACTCTACGAGCAGGTGCCCGAACGAATCGGTCCGGCCCTGGCGGCGCAGTCGCTGGAGCCGCTCCGCCGTGGGCGCCATCCCGTGCCCGAAAGCCGTGCTGTCGAACACGAGCCGCTCGTACAGGGACGGCGCCTCGTCGGGCGCGAGAAGCGCAGGTCCTCGGGCACCGGAAGGTGCCCCCGAGAGCCAGCCGGGGGTCCCGCCGTACGGATCGAGATCGGGGTGGGCCCCCTCCTTGTAGACGATTTCCGCGGGCAGAAGGTCACCACCGGTGCGAATGTTGATCATCGCGCCGACGGGCAGGGCGTCCGAGCAGTCGCCGCGCGCGACCGAGAGGAAGTCCCCGAAGTCCAGCGGACCTCCGACGTATCCGCCGGCCTCGACGTCGTAGCCGAAGTAGAGAGCGTTGAAGGCGACGGTCGTGTGGACGGGGGCAGCTCGGTGCGCCACGACCGCCTCCAGATAGGCCAGCAGTCGCTCCCGCGTCTCGGGGGCGCAGTGCTCCAGACCGGTGACCATGTCCTTTGTGATCAGCGGGTCGTCGTCATAGGGACGCCACACCCGGGGGGAAGCATCTTGTGCTGCAGCCGTCATGCTCCTCCTCCCTTCGGCGCGGCCCATCGCACACCGGTCAGCGGCACACTGCGCCAAAGCCCGCCCGAAGAGCTCAGGCGTGAGGCTTCCGTCAGCCGGGCCAGGCTGTCCTCCACCGCGCGCAGAGGAAGGTCGGCCTGTGCTCCGAAGTAGCGGCTCCCGATGAGCCCCTGGGGCAGCCGGATGCGCCGGCCCAGCTTGGGCGAGTACGAGCTGTCCTCACCGCGCAGGGCCCGCCACACGCTGCGCGGGTGAATGCCACGCGGCACCGCCCAGACCAACCGGAATACCTGCTCGTCCAAGCGCTTGAGCCGAGCTTCCGGTTGTGCGGTGCTATCGATCGGTCGTGGCTTCGGTGTCAACAGCGCCTCGGCGGCCGCCGGCATGGACTCGCCGATCGGCCAGTCCGGCTTGCCCCAGCAGGCGCCGCACCGGTTGGCCTCCGTCGTGCAGCAGCCCGCCGGAAGGTCGGCAACTCCGAAGTAGTCGGCGAACTTCCTGTGTGCACAAGTGGACGAGTCGTTGAAGAAGTCGCGCAACTGCCCGACTTCGACTGCGGCCCGCTGCGCCTTGCCGGAGAGGGCCGTCAGGAAGTCTGCCGGAAGCTCGGTGGTGTGGACCTCGATCCCACTCACCCAGTGACGACTGGGTGCAGCAGAGACGTCGAGTAGACCGCGGTCATGTAGGTCAGCGAGCAACTGCCATGTACCGGCAGGGTTCTCGGCCAACCCGCGATATCCCTGCGCTCGCGCTGCGAGTCGGCGGTCCAGGGCCTCGACATCGATCCGGGACAAATTCAACGCATGTACCTGGTGCGTCCGATGGGGCAGGCCGTTCACCACGTTCAGCACTTCGAGAACGGCGGGGTCTTCGTCGTCATGGGGGGCCAGCTCCCCCCGGCGGACCTTGCACAGGGGAGGGAAGTCACCGTGGTCGGTGACCGAGCCCAGACGCGACAGCTGACTGAAGGTGCGCATCAAGCCGGCCACATAGGTGTCGGCGATGCGAGTCGAACGTCCCTCCTGCTCGGAGATCCGGCCCGCCCGGACATCCTGACCGATCAGGCGGTCGGCGATCTCCCTGGCGTCCAACACCGTGCCGCAGGCCAAGACGGCGCGTCCCATGCGCGTGAGCAGCCCGGGATGCAGATCCTGCCCGGTCATGAAGGCCACGGTGCGCAGTCCCCTGGTGGTCAGCAGGGCCAGAGCAGCGTTGGCTGGGGCCGCGTCGTGCGCTGGTGATCCACTACCCGCTACGTCGCGTCCCGCACGCCCCAGTTGCTGGTAGAGCGAGGCCATGTCGGTCGGGGCCGACACGCAGAACACGGTCCGGATGTCGTCACGGTCGATGCCGAGCCCGAAGGCGGAGGTTGCGACGACGACCAGAGGCGAGAACCCCTCCTCGCCGAGCCGAGGAGCCTCGCGGAACTCCGTCATGACGGCCGATTTCTCGGCCTGCGTGAGCCTGCCGTGGAAGCGGCGTATCCGTAGGCCCGAGTCGCCGAGGTACTCCCTCAGGTATGCGTGAAGGGTCACGACCTCTTTGACCGTGAGGCAGTAGAACACCGCATGTCCCGTGAGCGACTCCAAGACATGCCGAGCGAGGCCCGCCACCACGGCTGGGCTCGACGTCTTGAAGGAACGGCGGAAGACCGCCAACTCCGGTCGGATGGGGTTCTCCTGAACGGTCACCAAGCCGCCACGTGCCACCGGGCTCGTGGCTTCCCTTCGGGCAGCGGCGCTGCCCGCCGGCGGTGGAACTTCGGGCACCTCGAAGACGCCCGACCGCAAACCACTGTGGACGGTGTGGTTGGCGGTGGCGGTCAAGGCCGTGACCGGCAGCCCGTGTGCCTGCCGCAGCTCACTCAGGAATTGCTCGACCCGCTGCATGCTCGGCCGGAAATCGTCCCACTGGACCATGGTGTGCGCCTCGTCCAGCACGATCCGGCTGACGGTGCCGGCCGCGACTGCGGAGCGGATCAGCTCCCGGAACCTACGCTGACACAACCGCTCGGGACTGACATAAATGATCTTGATGCCGTGGTCCGCTCGCCTGAGCAACTGCTCCGCGACCTCGGTCTTGCCCGCCCTGCTGCTGGACTCTCGCAAGGGCGCGATCAGCGCACGAACGGCGCCGCCGATGGAGCGGTTGAGCTCGAGCGCCTGATCCTGCATGAGGGCCACGAGAGGGCTGACGACGAGCGTCACACCGGGGAGGACGAGCGCGGGCAGCTGGAACGTGAAGCTCTTGCCGAAGCCGGTGGGGAGCAGGCCCAGCACGTTGCGCCCTTGGGTCACCGCCTCGATGACGGCGCGCTGGGCAGTTTTGAGGCGGAACTGGCATGGATCGTCCATCAACCGGAGCAACCCCGCCACCTCCTCGGCCCTCTTCAGTACCTCCCCTTCGAGCCGGTCCGCGGCCGCGAGTTCCCCGGCCTCCTCCGCCGAGAGTTCCAGCTGCCTGATGCGTAGGGTCTGCGGCAAGAGAGTGTGCCGCTGAAGTGCTTCGGGGCCCGAGAGCTCCAGTGCGCGCTGTGGGGTGATGATGCCGTAGCGGGCGTAGAAGTCCCAGATGCGTGCCCACCCCTGGGCCATGGTGACAACGTTTCCTCCTCCCGGCTCGCCGGTTCGGGAGTCTGGACGGAGCAGCCCTTCGTCGAGGCTCCCCAGGAAGGCACGGCGATAGGCGCGGCGCAGCGCCGTGTGCCCCGCCAGTTTCCGATCGCTGATCACGATCACACCACGATGACGCTCCGAACGGATCAGGCGCCCCACCGCCTGGCGCAGTTGAAGGGCTGCGAGCGGTATGTAGTAGTGCTCCGTTGCGTGAGCGTCCGGGTCCTCCAAGCCTTCCGCCTCGGCCTTGGCGCATACGGCAGCGCGCCGGGCCTCCACCAGCGGTGCCGCAAAGGGTGCGAAGGGCAGCTTGTTGATCCAGACAAGGCGTAGCCGTTCCGGATCGGAGACGTCGACTCCCTGCCACAGGCCCTTGGTTCCGACCAGAATTCCGCCACCGAGCTGCGGATCGGCGAACTGCTCGAACCCCCGGGCGTTGCCCACCGCGAGCGCGCTGATCATTGGAGTGGGGTCGCTGCGCCGATGGAGCTCGTCGGCCACGAACTCCGATATGCCACCGGCGGTGGAGCGGGCAGTGGTGAGGACTAGTGCCCCTCCATCGGCGCCCCTGTCTGCGGAGCGCGGCCGTACAGCCTCGACCGCGTAGCCGGCGAGCTGATGGGCGGTGGTGCGCATGGCGCCCTCCTGCTGCTCGGCCCAGGAAGGGAAGTCGGAGAAGCAGACCAGCTCCGCCTGCTTCTCGAAATCGAAGGGCGTGTCCACGCACAGCGTCGCAAGGCCGGACAGCCCCAGACGCCCCATGACGAAGTCCCACTTTCCCGCCACGCGCAGCGTTGCAGACACGTAGTACGTGCGGGGGAAAGAGCCCAGAAATCGCTGCCATTGGGTATCGGCGGGAAGTTCGACGGGGCTGGACGAAAGGCGGAAGCGGTAGTGCCGAAGCCCTGCGACGGGGATGGCGAGTTCCTCGCCCCACACGATCCGGTTGGGTAGCGGAGGAGGGAGCGGACGGGCCTGGGAGGCGTCGGTCCCCTTGTCGGGCTCGGTACCTGTGTTCTCGTCCGCTGCGTCACCGAGATCGGTCTCGACTTCGTCCACACCGGGGACCTCGGTGTCGGCCGCCGTCGGTTCGGTCTTACCTGCGGCGCCATCCGCAGGGGCGACCCCGAGTACCTCCTGGAGATCAGCCAGCAGTGTATCGGCGGCCTCGCGTATCTCGGACACTTGAGCCAGCAGAGCGTTCAGCGCTTCGAGGGAAAAGAAGTCGAGGGAGGACGCATGAGCCTGCGCGAAACCGGCCAGTGCCCGCTCCAACCTGCCGCACACCGATGACAACCGGCGTACCAGCAGCCTGAGCGTGCGAACCTGCGGGAGCCCCATGCCACTGCCGTACGGGCTGGCCAGGGTGACGGACCGGCATCCCACAACCGAGGAGTCCTGGCCGCCCAGCGCGTCAAAGGCCCGGCTGGCTGCCTGTGGGAGGGACTCGTGATCCAGGAGGGTCTCGAGCTCCGTAGCCGCATCGGCCACCCGGTGCCGGGCCGGCCCGGACAGGGCGTCTTTCAGCCAGGTCTGGCAGGCCCCGGCCAGTTCCTCCACCGCGCCGTAGTCAAGGGACACCGTCAGGGCGGCGGTGGCTGCGTCCTCGAGCAGGTGAGCCTCATCGACAATCAGCATGGTCTCGCCGGGGAGGGCCCGAAGCTCCTCCAGGTGGGCCAGCAGCACCGCGTGGTTCGCCAGCACCAGCCGGTGTGAGGCGATTGCCTCGCGCACCGTGTTCGTGTGCACGGCCAACGGTGTGTTCGCGGTGGGCACGTAGTCCCCGCCGGCTTGGGAGAGCGACTGCAGCCACAGAGACAAGAGCGGTCCGCAGTAGGAGTCCAGAAAGGCAGGCACATCCACCGGATCCACCGATCTGGCAGTCCATGCTTCGGGGACGGCAGGGGACCTGATCAGCCGCAGCACCAGGAAGACGGCCAGTTCGCAGAATTTGGGCTGCTCCACGAACCTCGAACGGCCCCGCTTATCGGTCCTTGAGTCGGATCCGATCGCGTCCGACAGGGCAGCGGCAAGGGCGCGCAGCGAGAGCCGGTTGGCCTTGCCCTTGACCAGATCCGCGGCCTCCAGGAGACCGGGCATGGCACGGCTTAGGGTGTCTACGTCCCGGGCGAGCTGGCTCTGCAGCTGCTTGGTGAAGGTGGCGATGACCACACTCCGATCTGGAGCACCGCCGAGCCAGTCCATGGCTGCGGCGAGCACGGCAAAGCTCTTGCCCGTCCCTGTGGGTGCTTCCACCAGGGCGGAGACTCCGGCGTCGGCCCAGCTGTGCAGGCCCGCGGTCATCTGCTGCTGGGCCATGCGCGGCCGCGCCGCCGCTCCGTGGACCACCTTGGCCAGTTCCCCCGCGTCCACACGGCCGTTGGGACGCAGCCGCTCGGGAACCACGAGGGGCAGCCGGCCGGGCGCGGCGGCAGGCGGGCTGCCGCGCCTGGGCACATGCTGCGTCAGCTGGCCGGTGAGTACGCTGGAGAGGTCCGACAGGTCCCAGCCGGTCTGGGGGCCGCCTTCATGTCCGGGACCTTCCGGTCCGCACGCCAGATGATGCAGCAGATTCCACGCCGGCGAATCGGAACAGGCGGAGGTGACGATCGCACGGAGATGCTCGGGCCATCCGGCCAGTTCACGGGAGGCTCGTTCAACGACGCGGGCAAGCAACTCGGCATCGTCTGCGGCATCGTGCCACCGAAGTCCGGAACGATTGACCCCGTAGGCGTCGCCCAATGCCGCAAGGCGGTGACTTCGGGCAAGAGGCCAGATGCAGTGGGCCAAGTAGAGCGAGTCCACGCGATCGCCGGGGAAGGGAGGTAGGTCCTCCCTCTCGCAGGCGTCGTCGAGCATCGGGAAATCTGCAGTGGTCCCGTTGTGCGCGACGAGCACGTCCGTTCCGGCACAGAACTCGTGTATTCGCTCCAACGCGGTGCGCGGAGACACTGCCTGGGCTTGCTGCCGTTCCCGCAGTCCCTCGTTGCGGATGGTCCACTCGTCACCAGGCAACGAGAGGAAGACCTCGATCCGAGGATGCTCCGCCACCCAAGCTGCGTCCGTTCCTGTACGGACGGCACCAATCTGAAATATGCGGCGGTCCACGTGGGGAGCCGCCGCTGTCGTGCGTACGACACTTTCGACATCGATGGTGATGGCCCGTAGGCCGCGCCGCGACCCGCCGTCTTGTGGGCCGGGAGCCTCTTGCCCCGCGCTGTCTCCGACGAACAGCAGCCCGTCGCGCTCGTGGACCAGTCCTGCGGACAGCGCCTGCTCCAGGAGCATCGCCAGACGCTGAGCGGGTGCGCGCTTGTAGCGGTCCCGAGCGGCTGCCATCAGCGCATCGGGGGTGATGCCCGCAGGAGACTCGCCAACGAGTCGTATGAGCGGGGCCGTAGCGGTTGACGCCACACTGCTGCTCGGTGTGCCCATCGCGGTCCATTCTCAGTGGTGCCGGCCTAACCGATGCAGAGGCAACATCTTCGATCGGCAGGGCCTTTCGGAACTGATCCATTGTGCGGCCGCGACTACCCTTGTGTGGCGGTCTTCTCCGAAGAAGCCTCCCGGTCCGGGAGTTGGCTTGTTCAAACGCGGTTGCCGCCCATGTCTGACGTCTCGCCGCGGGTAGCGACATCAACTGGGCCGGTGTTTCCCAGGATATGGGCGGCCTGCGGCTTTCACGGACATGGGCGGGAGCACCTGTCCAGGTCCTGGACACGTCGTCGGAGGCCTTGTCAGCGTCAGGCGGGGTCGAGCGCGCCGGGGCTCCGTCCGCTGCCGCCGGTTCAATGGCCTCGATCGGTGTCCACTCACGCTCCAGGGTCGAGTAGGTGATCGAGTCTCGCCAGGCTCCGTGTACGAAGACGTGGTCGCGGATTCACCGCCCCGAGGGTGGCAACTTCAAGAAGGTCTCCTCGGCACGTGTTCGTCGTGGACCGGGTGCTCGACGGTCGCGGTGAGCGGATCCGTGACCTGTTGTGGACTGCCGCCTGCGCCCGCGGAGGCTTTCCTGGCGGCATGATCCCCTGGTTTCGCACCGGGAAGCTCACGAAGATCTTCCTGCTCTTCGCTCAGACCCGGTTCCGGGACGGGCGGGGCTCACCTCCCGAGTTCTGGGCGGCCATGGTTACGGCCGGGGAACTCCTGGCGACCGAGGACGGCCCGGACCAGGCTGAGGTGACGGCTGGACTGGAACGCTACCGGACCCAGGCGACCGCTGTCGGTACAGGCTCTCAGATGCTGCCGTGAGAGGAAACGAGGCCCTCAGGTACGTACTCGGGCGCCGTGCCGAGCAGTGCGTCGATGGCCGCGCGGCCCTTGCCGCCGGCCTCCGGCATGAAGTGGGCGTAGTGGTCGAGGGTGATGGTCGGACTTGAGTGACCGAGCCACCGGGCGAGCGTGACGATGGACTCTCCCGCTTCGAGGAGGACCGAGGCGTAAGTGTGTCGGAGTACGTGGAAGCCGTCCTTGCGCGAGGCCTTCCACCGTGCCCCCTTCTCCCGTACGGGAATGACTCCGGCCGCTGCGAGGGCCGGCTTCCAGGCCTCGTCGTTGAAGATGTTGGCGCGGATGGCGTTGCCGTACGTCGTCGTGAGGATGAGCGGGAAGCTCTGCTTCTCCCTGTCGGGCTCCGGTCCGCCCCAGGGGAGCTCGACGTCGACCGCCGGGTGGTCGAGGAAGTACGCGGCCAGTTCCGTGGCCACCGACCGGGGCATGTCGACGATGCGCGTCTTGCCACCCTTGGGCAGGGCGAAATAGAGCCGCCCGGAGAGAAGTTGCACCTGCCTGCGCACCCGGATGACACCGCGCTCGAAGTCGATGTCCCTCGGCGACAGCCCGAACACCTCTCCCTGGCGCAGCCCACACCCCAACGCGACGACTACCGCGATCCGGTAGCGAGGATTGATTACGTCCCGCACCCTCTGCGCCGTTGCCAGCGGCCACGCGTCACGATCTTCGTCGGGGGCCTTCGGCCAGCGCACCGTCTTGGCCCGCATCGGGTTGCGGACGAGGCGCTTGTCGTCGATCGCGGTCTCGAAGATGTTCGACAGCGAGGTGAGGATCTGCCGTGCGTACCGCGGAGAGCACTCGCCTTCGAGCGTGGCTATGTAGCCGCGTAGGACGGTTGCCGACACGTCGCGCAGCGCCACCGCACCGAGGTGCGGAAGGATGTGGAGTCGTACGCGCTCGTCAACTCGCTTGACCGTGCCGGGCGCACCGCGAACACCGGCACGCCAGTGGCGCGTGACGAAGTCCGTCAAGGTGATGGAGCCGTCGCGCGGGTCGACGAACTCGCCCCGTTCGCTGTCGGTGCCGGACCGCCGGAGCCACCCCTTGGCATCCTCCAGCACGTCGAACGACATGTCCCGGACGCCCGGGATTCCGGCGACACGATATCGAGACCCCTTGCCGTAACGGGTCGTACGCTCACGCTTCCCCGTGACGGGGTCCTTCTTCTTTTTGATCCAACGGTCTTCGATATAACCAGCCAAAGAATTCCTCGGTGTAGGGGTTGGACGTGGGGCCGGCGGCAAGGCCGGTCAGGCTGTGGTCGGATACCCGGTGCGACGCTGCGGGACGGCACTTACCGGACTTAGGGATGTATTGCTGCGGGAGTCCACCTGCTCCTGTTCCCGAATCCACTCGTCAAGCATTTCGATCCGGTACATCACACGTCCGTTCCGCCCCATCCGAAAACTCGGCGGACCTTGGCGACGGTGCCGCCACACGTAAAGGGTGCAGGGCGACAGCCCCAGGTGTTCGGCAGCATCACGCACGTTCAGAAAACCCCTCCCCAGCGGCGGCACACGGGGAGGCGTAGGGGCATTCGCCAGCAATTCACTGTCACGAGCAACACTTCGCACGTATCGAACCTTCGGGGTCTTCCGTCGACAACCTGCGGCGACGGACATCGGGCATGACGAGCCCGCCCCCGCTTGCCGTCGGGCAAGTGGAACGGACTACTTCAATGGTCTGGAGAATCCCCGGTTTGGCTGACCGGGGATCGTCGGGTATAAGCCGGGGCGGCGTCACCGTGCACCCGCCCTGGACCCCTACTCCGCGTGCTGCAGCAAGGCGAGCGGGGAGACACCGAGGGCGGCAGCAATCGCGACGAGGTCATCCACGTCGCAGCGCCGGCGGGTGCGTTCGATGCGGGACAGCATGGTGTTGGTCATGGGGTGGCCGAGCTCGGTGACACGGGCGGCGAGCTCGCGCTGGGCGAACCCGCGCGAGGTACGCAGGCGCTCGATGGCACGGGCGGTCCCTTCTCCGGCGGTACCGATTTCCGTAGCTCTTCGGGGCATGCGTCTGTTGTAGCTCGGGTTCCCGGGTTCACGTAATCGTGGAAGCCAGAAATGGGGACTTTGGGGCCCGGTTCGCGGAGAACGAACTGCCGATTCCCACATAGGCAGTCATTGCGGAACTACGACCCATCTCGGACCACAGAGGCGTGCACAGCGTCAGCGGCTCCCGGAGGCGGAAACATAGATCGCCTCTCCTGCCCCGGTCAATGGATTCCGAGGTGCGATCTTCGCCTCTCTACCTACGCCGTCGACTTTTTGGTCAACCGGGGATTCGCCCTTACTGTGAAGACGTTCGCGATCAGCGATGCACTCTGACGCTTTTCCAGTGCTGATTCGCTGGACTTGTGCGGGCTGGGTGTGGCTGTCTTGGACAAGCACCCCTGACAAAGGAATCGGCTCCCGGCGTTGCAGCGCCGAGAGCCGATGGGAGTCCCTTGTCCAAACCGCCCGCTCCTGAACGGATCTGAGGAACGTCTATGCCCAACAGTACGGCCGAAGCAGCCGTCCGCACGTCCGCGCCCACCCCGACGTCGCCGTCCAAGCAGCAGGCGAAGGCGGGGCGATAGGCATGGCACGCATCCGCACCATCAAGCCGGAAGCTTTCAGCTCCGAATCGCTGGCCGCCGTCAGCATCACCGCGGAGCGGACGTTCTTCGGCCTGCTCACCCAGGCCGACGACCACGGCCGGTTCCGCGACCAGTCCGCAGTCATCGCGGGCCTCTTGTGGTCCCTGCGCCCCGAACACGGCCCGATCGAGGTCGAGGACGACCTCACCCAGCTCGCCGGCAATGAACTCATCTGCCGGTACGAGGGCGAGGACGGCAAGCGGTACCTGCACATCGTGACCTTCTCCAAGCACCAGAAGGTCAACCGCCCCAGCGGTGTCCGGCACCCGAACTGCCCCTACCACGACGGCGGCCGGGTGCCCCTGACTTCACCGCTGGCGCAGGGAGGGCTCCGTGAGGTGTCCGTGCACCATCAGGGACCCGCCCCGGAGCTCGCACCCACAGCTCCTCCCACCTCGCCGATCCTCGTATCCGCAGGTCAGGGCGGGTTCAATGAGCCCTCCGTGCAGCATCATGGGGAGATGCGGGAGCCTGCGCCGAGCCCTCACGGTCCGGATCTAGGACCTAGGATCATGGATCTAGGATCTCCGTTGGGAGGCGCGAGCGCCCCCACCCCACCCCAGACCGTCACGACCCAACATCTGGTCGGCGAGTACGCCGCCGCGTGCGGGAAGCGTCCTCCCGAGAGCGTTCTGGGCCACGTCGGCCGGGAGATCGGCAAGCTGCTGCGCGAAGGCATCGACCCGGAGCACGTCCGAGCCGGGGTCGAGCGCATGCGCGTCAAGAGCCTCCACCCGAGCGTGCTGCCCAGCCTGGTCAACGAGGCCATGAACCCGCCCCAGGCCACTGGTGGCGCCCGCCGGGCCCCTCAGCCGTACACCAACCCCGTTGACGCCGAAGCCGCTTACGGAGGCCAGCTGTGACCACCGCGACCCGTGAACCCCAGCGTGCCGGCGCCCTGGCAGCCCGTCTCCAGGCCATCCTCGCTGCCAAGGGCATCGACCCCGACACCGCGCCCGCCGGGCCCGCGGTGGAGCCGGTGACCGCCCTGGAACTCGCCGACCGCCGCATCCCGCCCCGCTACCGCGAGGCACTCGCCACCCAACCCGAAGTCCTGGGCTGGGTGGAGGCGGTCACGGGCGCCGGGCGGAACGGGCCGGCCGGTACCCGGGGCATCGCCTACGGCCCCTCGCTACTGACCGCCGGGCCCACCGGCATCGGCAAGACCCACCAGGCGTACGGCGCCGTCCGCTCACTGCTGGCAGCCGGAGTCCGCCTGCGCTGGCAGGCGGTCACCTCCGCCGACCTCTACGCCCAACTCCGGCCCCGGCCCCACCACGACCCCGAGCGGGAGATCCAAGAGCTCGGCCGGTGCCCGCTGCTGATCCTGGACGACCTCGGCGCGGCCAAGCAGTCCGAGTGGACCGAGGAGCTGACGTACCGGCTGATCAACCGCCGCTACACCGAGATGCTCCCGACCCTGATCACCACCAACCTGCCGATCGCGGAACTCCGCAACGCAGTCGGGGACCGCGTCGCCTCCCGCCTGGCGGAGATGACCACCCGAGTCATCCTCACCGGCCCGGACCGCCGACGCGCCAAGCCGTCGGGCTCCTGACCACCACGGTCCCCACCCAGGTCGGTCCCCGCCATCGTGGGGACCGAACCACTGATCCGAGCCGTTCGGGGACCGTCCCCAACCCGGTCCCGGTCCCGTCCCCATCACGGTCCCCATCCCGGTCCCGGTCCCCAACCGGCCCGCGTCCGCCTGACAGCGCCTTCCCCCAAGAGGGGACCGACAGCAGTCAATCGGGGACCGTCCCCTGATCACGCTGCGCGCGTCGGGCACCACTGGGACGGTCCCCAACTCTGTTTCCGCAGGTCACCCCCCTGGCATCCCCCGGAACACTGGGGACCGTCCCCACGGTCCCCAGCATCCGGGACCGCCCTGCGACGGTTCGGGGACCGTCAGGTCCCACGTTGGGGACCGGTCCCCACCCACGACTACGGGGACCGAGACGGGACCGGTCCCCACACCCATGCCCCTGGGGACCGAGCGCCTCCCGAATCGGGGACCGTCCCTGCCCGGTCCCCGCTCGGTCCCCGGAAAGCGCTGGCAGCGTCGCGCGTCACGAACGAGCGGTCCCCCAACCGGTCGACCCCGCCCAACAGCCACTTCACACGACCAACCTCGGCCTCTTCAAGGACACGCATGCACAACACACCGCACGACCGTCCCAGCCACGACGAGCACCTGCCCTCCTCTCCAGCCTCAGGAGGAGCAAGTTGTACCCAGAGCATTGCTCCCGTCGGGAGCAATGCTCTGGGCTCCCCCGCCCCAGGGGTGGCGGGGGCAGACCGGCACCAGGAGGCGCCGGTCCTTCGGGACGCTACCGAGGCCGGACCGCGCCACGAGACGGAGGGACAGCACACCTGCCACACCCCGCGCTGCACGCACACCGCCCCAACGACATCACACGTGCGCCAGCGTGAGCGCCTGCTCGCCGAGAAGAAGCGCATGCACCAGCCCAGCTGCCGCATGAACGACGACGAATTCACGCTCCTCACCCACGCCGCGTCCGCCTGCCACATGAGCATCGCCGCCTTCCTCGCCCACTCCGCCCTGAAGGCCGCACACGACCTCGAACACACCGAAGCCGAGATCGCCACCCACCGGGAGATGGTCAGAGAGCTGTTCGCGCTGCGCCGGGCACTCGGACAGATCGGCCGCAACCTCAACCAGGTCACCACCGTCCTGAACTCCGGCGCTGACGCCCCGCACGCCAAGGCGGTCCTCGACGCCGTCCAACGGACCGCCGAGCGCGTGGACGACTTCACCCAGCGCTACGTCGAGACGGAGACCCCCGCCGGATGATCCCCCGCATCCACAAGATGGGCACCCGCACCATCGGCCTGATCCGCTACCTCTACGGCCCCGGCACCCACGAGGAACACACCGACCCGCACCTCGTGGCCGCCTGGGACAGCCTCGTCCCCGACCCTGGACGCAACCCGAATGCCACCTACGCAGACCTGCAAAGGCTCCTCGACCAACCCGTCGAAGCGCTGCCCAAGTCACGGCGCCCCACCGAGCACGTGTGGCACCTGTCCGTACGTGCCGCGCCCGAGGACCCGATCCTCACCGACGAGCAGTGGGGCGACATCGCCCGCCGCATGGTCGCCGCCACCGGCATGGCCCCCGCGGGCGACACCGCCGCCTGCCGCTGGGCAGCCGTTCGCCACGCCGCCGACCACATCCACATCATCGCCACCACCGTCCGCGAGGACGGCCGCCGGCCCCGCCGCCACAACGAAGCCAAGCGCTCCCAGGCCGAAGCCCGTCTCATCGAGGCCGACTACGGCCTACGCCGCCTCAACACCGGTGACGGAACCGCAGCCCAGCGCCCCACCAGCGCCGAGCGCCACAAAGCCGACCGCCACCAGCGGGAACGCACCCCGAGAGAGGAACTGCGCGAAAGCGTCCGGCACGCGGCGGCCGGAGCCCAGAGCGAGGAGGAGTTCTTCGGCCGTCTCACCCGTGCCGGTCTCCTCGTAAAGCGTCGCCTGGCACCGTCCGGGGACCTTCTCGGCTACACCGTGGCCCTGCCCGACGACCGCAACAAGATCGGCGAACCCGTCTTCTACTCGGGATCCAAGCTCGCCCCCGACCTCTCCCTGCCCCGCATCCGCGAACGCTGGACCCAACCGGCGGAGCCCTCCTCGGACGAGGGCGTATCACCGGAGCAGCCCGTTCTCCCGCCAGTGAGCGGCCCGGCGTACGCCCGCCGCCGCGCCACCACGGCGACCTGGCAGGCACTGCTGCTCATCGATCACGGCGACGACGGCACAACAGCAGCCCAGATCGCCGCTGCCGGCGAGGTCCTCGACGCGCTCGCCGGGACCTCCGCCGCCCGTACCCGACGAGAACTCCGCGATGCAGCCTTCGCGTTCGAGCGGGCCTCCCGCTCCCACGTCCGCGCCGTACACGGGCACGACCACGCCCTGCGCCAGGCCGCGCACGACCTCGCCCACAGCGGACCAGCCCTCGGCCGCGGAGAGGACGGCGCCACCACCGCCATGCTCATCGACACCGCGTTCTTCCTCGTCACCGCGGCGGCGAAGTGACACGCCAAGAAACACCACGCCCAGCAAGCCGAAGCCGCCCACCAAGCCGCCGAACACCTCCGTGCCGCCTACGAGATCGCGGCAGCCCAGCCGATGTCCGCGCTCCACCAGCGAGGCCGCTCCCTGCCACTGCAGCGACGACAGGCAGCCGTCCTACGCCAGGCGCTGCCCGAGATTGCCGAACAAGTTCTGGCCGAGCCGGGCTGGCCCGCCCTGGCGGCCACACTCGCCGATACCCAGGCCGCAGGCCACAACCCAGCCCACCTCCTCGCCGAAGCCACGCAGCATCGGGAGCTGGACAGCGCCACCTCCGTCAGCGACGTCCTCGTCTGGCGCCTCCGCCGTCTCGCGCACCTGCCTGCCGCCCCCGCGGCATCACTCCCCCGGCACGCGGTGACCACACAACCCGCTCCAAAGGCCGCGAACAACGCCTCCCGCCGCCGCTGACGGCAGAACGTATCCGTCCGTACATAGCCGACGATCCCCGGTCAGCCAAACCGGGGATTTTCCGGAGCATTGAAAACATCACCACCAACCCCGTCCCGTAAAGGAACCTCCCCATGCCCGAAACCGAACTGCGCATCGAAGTCATCGCCCTGCTGATGGACTCGGACTTCAAGCTCCGACCCGACACCAGCACCTGGTCCCACCGCGACGGGCGCCCGTTCACCCGAGCCGAACAGGCGACCGCCCTCCAGGCCACGCACGCCGAACTCGAAACCACAGCCGCCCTGAGTGCCCGCAACGCTGCGGCTGCCCTCGAACAGGGCACCGCCGTGGAGGCCCTCACCGAGCTCCTGTTCTCGTACTTCGCCCGGTACCCCGAAGCCCGCATGGTCATGGACGTACTCCCTCACATGACCGAGGAGGACCGCGCCGAGTACGAACGCCTGTGCGCCATAGCCGCTCCGGACGGCGGCATCTACCTCCCCTACGAGGACTGACGGGCCCGGAACAGCATCCTGCGGCCGGTGACCGGGTACCTCCCGGTCACCGGGCGCAGGCATTCGCGATGTGCAAGGCCGACAGGCCATACCCACTGGCAGTCGCAGGATCAGTGGTGGGCGGCTCCTGCCGCCGGCAACGGAGCCAGGAGGTCGACGGCTTCCTCCCAGCGGAAACGGTCAGCGCCGCCGCCGGACTTCGGGCGGTGAGGCTCGTAGCTGCCGACCAGAACACCCATCTCGCGCAGCTCTGCGAGGCTCCGCTGGTACGCGCGGTGGGCCGCGAGGGCGGTGTTCACGTAGGGCAGGACAGCGGTGGGAATGCCCATGCCCGGGGCCTCGCAGAGGATCCCGAGCGCGAGGTTGTCCGCGAAGCCGGCTGCCCACTTGTTGACCGTGTTGAAGGTGGCCGGGGCTACGGCGATCGCATCGGCGGGTGGGAACGACCGTGCGTCACCGGGCGCGCGCCAGGCGGAGCGGACGGGGTAACCGGTCCGCTCCTCGATCGCGGCGACATCGAGGAAGGGAAGCCCCTGCGGGGTGGCGACGACGCCGACGTCCCAGCTCCGCTCGTGCGCGGCGTCGATCACCTTGCCGACGTCGCCCGCGATCCCGGCCGCGCAGGCGACGACGTACAGGAAGGGCTTGCGCTGCGGCTCGGTCACGCGGGTACTCCCAGTCGGCGGCTGAAGTGGTGGAGCTCTGGCAGCGTACGCCGACGGTCGCGGGCCGCCATGTCGGCGACCAGGTCCCGGACGGCTGGTCGTCGTACGTCCTGGGCTGCGCAGGTCTCCGCGATCCGCAGGGCCTGGTAGCCGTCGGCGAGGCGGCCCTGCTGCGCGTAGGCACGGGCGGCTTCCACCCATAGGGCGGCCCGGCGCTCGGGAACCGGGATGTGGCGGCGCATGAGCGGACGGGCGATGTCGATGGCGACGCCCGCGTCGCCGAAGGACACGGCCGCGCTGACCTGGTGGAGGGCCACGTTGGTGGGGCTGAAGTTGGCCCAGGCGTCGGGGTGGTCGAGGGCGACGTACTTCGCCACCTCCTTGGCCTCGGCCAGGAACTCTGCGGTGGCAGCGCGGTCCCCGGCCCTGCTGGCAGCCGTGACTCCGCGCAGTAGCAGCAACCCGAGCACGGAGAGGTGGTGGCGGGGCTGCCGGTCGTACGCACCGGCGAGCTGGGAGGCCGTGTGCTTGATCAGCGTGACGGCCTGTCCAGCATGCCGTTCGCGGACCAGGACGTGTGCGTGGAGGCGGACGCTGGCGGCGAGGACGAGCGGATCCCCCGAGCGTTCGGCCTCGGCCATCGCGCGCCCGACGGCGAGCCACGCCGTGCCGGGGTCGCCCTGCTTCAGCAGGAGGCTGGCCGAGGTCTGGTAGGCCGTGGCCAGGAAGCGGGGAAGCTCCTCGGCCTGCGGGGAGTCGGCGATGCAGTGGCGGAGGTCGGTGATCAGGCCGGGAAGGGTCCGCTCCAGCTCCGCGTAGTCGCACGTGCTCCAGAGGCGCCGGATGGCCGTTGCCCGGTGCCGTAGCTCCCCGGACTCCGGCGCTTTCGTCGTCGGAGCCGTCGGCATCCCCGGCATGAGTGCTTGGACGAGCGCGGGGTGCGCAGCCGTCGGCGCGACCGAGGCTGTGAGCGCGGTGACGCTGGCGGCAAGGAAGGTACGACGGCGCAGCATTTCCTCTGTCTCCGGATCGTGGGGATCGGCTTCCGGGGCGGCCTCCGCCAGACCGAGTCGGGCCGGGGGAATGCGCAGGACGCGGGCGACGTCGCGCAGGACTCGGATGTCGTCCGTTCCGCGCCCGCCCTCCAGCCGGCTGATCTTCGACTGGTGGTATCCCAGCTCGCGGGCCACGTCCGCTTGTGAGCGGCCCCATAAGACCCGAGCCCGGCGGATCAGTTCACCGATCCGGTGAGCCTCGCCCTGTGTGTCGACCATCTCCGCCACGGCCCCTTCTGCCGAGACCGATCCTGCCTGCTCAACCGAGCCTAGCTGCAACGAACTTGCCTGCCATGCACAACCTGCATGAACGATGCAGGGGCCGCGCGGCACATCGCGCGGCCGCCTCCTGACCCGCTTGCCTGGTGGAACCGCACCCCTCCAGGAGGCCGCTCATGGAAGTGCACGAGATCACGCTGACCGTCACGAGTACGCCCGAGGGCGCCGCTCGTGCCCGGCATCAGGTGATGAACGAGATCAGAGGCTGGCGCCCGGTCATCGGTACCGACGGCATGTGCGCGGCAGAGGTCGTGGCCGGCGAACTACTGGCGAACGCCGTTCAGCACACGGGAAACGAAGCTGCTTCCGTAACTGCTCGCCTGCGCGGCAGCCGACTGCGCTTCGAGGTCCGCGACCGGAGTTCCGTCCTCCCCCACGCACGCACACCCCGTACGGACGCCGAGGACGGCCGCGGGCTGCTGATCATCGACGCCCTCGCCGATCGGCACGGCGTCGACCACAGCGCCGGCGGCAAGTCCTGCTGGGCCGAGCTCGATCTGTCCGTCCCCACCTCGGTCACACCGTCCATCACGCAACCTCCCCTGCAAAGGAGTTGAACGCATGGCACCCCATCGAGCTCTTGCGACGACCGCGGAGGTCATCGCCGTACGTCCCGGGAGTCCCCTCTCCGGTTCGGTCGCCGTCGACGGCTCCAAGAACGCCGCCCTGCCGCTGCTGGCCGCCGCAGCATCCGTGCGCCGGACCGTCCAGCTGGAGAACGTCCCCGCCAGCGCCGACATCCACTGGATGCTCACCTTGATCCAAGGGGCGGGCTGGCACGTCGCCCAAGCCGTGGGACAGCCCGACAGCGTGGTGATCATGCCCCCTGACGTCGTACCCGCGGAACTCGACCTGGCCCCGGCTGCCCGGATCCGCGCGTCGTACTACCTAGTGCCTGCACTCCTTGCCCTCCAGGGGAACGCCCGGCTGCCCTGGCCCGGGGGATGCCAGATCGGGGAGCGCGGCATGGACCTGCACTTCAAGGTGTACGAGGCGTTCGGCGACCGCGTAACCGTCCATGACGAGGGCTATGACGTCGAGGCCGGTCGCCCCGCCACCGGAACGGTCTCCCACACACTACCGTTCCGGTCGCGCGGTGCGACGGTCGTCGCCGTCCTGCGTGCGGTCGTCGCAGGCCGTGCGCTGCGCCTCGGTCGGCCGAACCTGTCGCCGGAGGTCCTCACCGTGCTGGACGCCCTGCGCTCGCCGGGGTGGGAGGCCCGAGCCGGCGAACAGGTCCTGGACCTGAGCCCGGCAGCGGCATCACCTGCCGAGATGCCTGCTTGGCGCGTTCCGGGCGACAAGATCGAGGCAGGCACCCTGGCCTGCGCCGTCGCCGCCACCGGTGGGAACGCGCGCATCGAGGGCGTCCAAGGTCGGGATGTGGTGCCGTTGCAGGCAGCCCTGCAACGGCTGGGCATCCCCACCTCGGTACGGGAGGACGTCCTCCTGGTCGACGGGAGCACCGCCCGACCGACGGGCCTTCCCCTTCGCGCCATCGCCACGCTCGCCACCGGCGGTCTGGACGCCGACTTCGAACCTCCCCTGATGGCACTGGCCCTCGGCCAGCCCGGCACACACCTGTTCGCCGACTCCATCAACCCCGGCCGCCACGGGAACCTGCTGCCCCAGCTGGCCCGGCTCGGCGCGAAGATCGAGGAGATCTCCCCCACCGAATGCCGACTGACCGGCCCGCAACGCCTCACCGGAGCAGGGGTGGAGGCCACCGACATCCGCACCGGCTCCGCGCTCATGGTCGCCGCCCTGACTGCCCGCGGCATCACCACCCTCGGCGGAGTCGACCAGCTCCGCCGCGGCCACGCCGACCTGCCCGGCAAGCTCCTCCACCTCGGTGCCGACATCTGCGAGGTCGCGCCATGACCGCGGCCCGTTCCCTACGACAGATCATGGCCACCACCGACGTCCACTCCGCCCTCGGCGCCCACGGCCCGCTGCTCGGGCACCTCCACCAAGCACGCACGGACAGCCTGCTGGTGGACTGCGGCGACTTCCTCGAGGGCACCGGGTACTACCGCCTCGGCCGGGGCTCGCTCGAACGGGACGTCCTGCTCGCCCTGTACGACGTCGTCGCTCCCGGAAACCACGGCTGGCCGCACTACTTCGAGGCTGGCCTCCACCAGCGGACCGTATGCGCCAACGTCGTCGAGGACTCCACCGGTAACGCGCTCTTCCGCCGTCTACGCATCGTGGACATCGCGGGCCGACGAACGGCCGTCACGGCAGTGCTCGGCCTGCAGGCGTTCAACGCGATCCCGGCCGGGCAGCGGTCCGCCCACCGCGTCACCGACCCGGTCCAGGTTCTGCGCGAGCTGATGCTCGCGCACCACCACGAGGTCGACTCGTGGGTCCTCCTCAGCCACTCCGGCTTCGAGCAGGACCTCCGCCTCACCGAAGCATGCCCCTTCCTCGACGTGGTCTTCGCCGGCCACTGCCACAGCGAACACACCGGACCCGAACGGGTCGGCAGCACCCTCGTGCTCAAGGGACAGGAACTCGCCGTCGGCTACGCAGTTGCCGAGCTCTCCCCCGAAGGCTGGGTCGGTGGGACCGCCCGCTTCCCCGACACCTGGGAGTCCGTCCTGCCGCCCGGGCTCGAATCCGTCCGTGAACAGATCGCCTCCATCGACGCGCAGCTGGCCGAGCCGCTGGGTCCCCTCGTCGCGGCCTATCGGAACAGGCCGCTCGACCGTCACGCCCTGCTCCGCGAACTGGCCGACCGGCTGCGCAGCGGACTGGGCAGCGAGGCGGTCGTCCTCAACGAGACCGCCGTGCGCACGACGCCGCTCGGCGAAGTCCTCACCACCGGGGACCTACTCACCATCGAGCCGTTCGACAACGAGATGGTCGAGGCCCAGGTCCCGCCGGCCTTCCGGAACGACCCCGGCGCCTTACTCACTCACCTCACCGAGCGGGCAGGCCCCCTGATCACCTCCCCCGATCCGCTCCCCGCCGGACTGACGAGCCTGCTGACCACCGGCTACCTCGCCGACACCTGTCTCGGCAGCCGATCCCACCCCGCCGGCCTCGGCCTCGGCTCGGCGATCAGGAGCATCCTGACCAACGGAGACAACCAGTGATCCTCACCGGACCCGAGATCACCTCCGCCTCGAAGGACGGACGGCTGCGCATCTCCCCCTTCACGGCGACCCAGGTCAACCCGAACAGCTACAACGTCCGCCTGGGCGGGACCCTGCTCACCTACACCGACCCGGTACTCGACACCCACCGCCCGAACCCCACCCGCCGCGCGGAGATCGGCGACGACGGCCACGTCCTACAGCCCGGCGAGCTGTACCTCGGCCACACCATGGAGGAGGTGGGATCCGACCTCTTCGTCCCCCTGCTCTTCGGTCGCTCCTCCGTCGGCCGACTGGGACTCTTCGTCGAGATCACCGCACCCATCGGAGACATCGGCTTCCACGGCCAGTGGACGCTGATGCTCACCCCGACCCGCCCCGTGCGCGTCTACGCCGGGATGAAGATCGGGCAGGTCATGTTCTTCGTCTCCGAGGGCACCATCGACCTGTACGAGGGCAAGTACCAGGCGGCCTCCGGGCCCCAGCCCTCCGCGTACTGGCGCGACCTCGACGCCACGGCGGTGACCTCGTGATCCTCACCGGACCCGCCATCGCCGCCGCCCTCGAGGCGGGCCGCATCACCATCGACCCGTACGACCCGGGCCGCCTGTCCCCCAACGCGTACGACTGGCGCCTGGGCAGCACGCTCCGCGTCTGCGAGGGCGACCTCGACGCCGCCAGCCCCACCGCCTTCTCCGAACTCACCCTCCCCGACGACGGCTACGTCCTGGAACCCCGCCACCTCTACCTCGGCCACACCCTGGAGCGCACGGGCTCCGAGTCCTACGCCCAGCTCCTCAACGGCGACCGATCCACCGGCTCCCTCGGCATCTGGGTCCACGTCTCCGCCCCGCTCGGGCACCAGGGTCACGCGATCCGCTGGACCCTGGAGATCCGAGCCACCCGCCCCGTGCGCGTCCGGCCCGGCATGACCTTCGGCAAGCTCGTCTTCCTCCGCACCCACGGCTCCCCGGCCAGCTACCAGCAGCACGGCCTCAAGTACCGCGCCAGCGAAGGCATCGAGACGTCCCGCCTCTACGAGGAGAACCCCGGAGGCCGCCGGTGAACCGCGTCGTCGCCACCGCCCTCGACCTGCCGTTCCCCAGCCCCGGCGGAAGCGTCGAACTCTTTCTCGACCTCTACGCCGGCACCCAGCCCCCGATCCCCGCCCGCGCCTTCATGCTCGCCCCCAACGACGCCCGGCCCCACCCCCCGGCTGGCATCGACCTACTGCACGCATCCGGCAAGTGCCTCGACGGCCACGCCTTCAGCCGGTACGTCACCAACCTGCGCCTCGCCATGACGGCCGCCATCGACCCGCGCGAGATCAGCGTGCTGCACCTGCACCACCTGGCCTTCGGCGCCACCCCCGCCCTCCTGCGGGCCCTGCCCACCCACCCCCGGATCGCCTTCGTCCACGGCACCGACCTCCTGCACGCCGAGAACCACACCACGCAGCTGCGCGTTCTCCGAGAGACCGCCTCCGCCGCCGACGCGATCGTCGTCCCCACCGGCGCCATGGCCGACCGCCTGCTCAAGCTCGCCCCCAAGACGGACAGGCGCAAGATCGAGAAGATCCCCTGGGGCGTCCCCGACCGCCTCCTGACCAGCCCACCGCCCCGCCCCGCCCGACGCCCCACCAGCCACCTCCGGATCCTCTTCGCAGGCCGCCTCAGTTCAGAGAAGGGCCTCGAACCCCTCCTCCAAGCCGTCGCGGCCACCCGCTCGGTCGAGCTGAGCATCGCCGCCCCGCGCAGCCAGTTCCTCGACCTCGCCCCGGTCATCCGCCAGCTCGGCGTCCACGTCCGCTACCTCGGCTGGTTCCGCCGACCCCAACTCTGGAAGGCCTTCGCCGACCACGACGTACTCGCCGTGCCGTCCACCACCCTGGAGGCCATGGGCCTCGTCGCCCTCGAAGCCCAGGCCTGCGGACTCCCCGTGCTCTACCAACCCGTTCCCGGCCTCCGCGAAGCCCTCTCCGGCACCGGCCTGGCCACCGACTTCACCAATCCCACCACCGCCGCCCACGACCTCCACCGCCTGCGCACCGCCCCCGGCCTCCTGGAGATGCTCCGGGCATCCGGCCGCACCAACGCCGCCCGCTTCCCCCTGAGCGCCACCGCCGCGGCCATCGCCGACCTCGGCCAGCGACTCGCCTGACACCACCCGTGGCGCACCCGGCACCGCCCCGGCCGCGTCACTAACCTGGCCAGCGGACCACCCGCGGCCCACGACGATCGGGAGACCATGACCCACACCACCGACCGGATCGAAGACCTCCTCCAGACCGGCGTGCGCGACGAGGTCTACCCCGGCGCGGTGTGGGCGGTCGGGAACGCCGACGGCATCCAGGCCAGCGGAGCCGTCGGCCTCCTCGACCCCGACCACCCGAACGAGCCGATGCGACTGGACACCGTCTTCGACGTCGCCAGCCTCACCAAGATCCTCGCCGTCTGGTCCACGATCGGCACCCTGGTCGAAGAGGGAAAGCTCCCTCTCCACACCCCGCTGGGAACCTTCTGGGACGAAGTCACGGGCCACCCCCTCGCCCAGACCACGGCCCACCACCTCCTCACCCACACCGCCGGCCTGCCGCTGCGCGCCAACCTGAAGAACCTCTACGGCACCGACCCCCAGGACATCCGCGACGGCGTCCTCCACGAGCCCCTCCACCGCCCACCGGGCGAAGCCGTCGAGTACACCGACCGCGCCGCCCTCGTCCTCGGCTACCTCGCCGAACACCTCTCGGGCCAACCCCTGGACCAGCTCGCCACCGACCGCATCTGGAACCCCCTGGGCATGACGCAGACCCGCTTCGGCCCCCTCCCCGATACCGAGGCGGCCCGCTGCGCCCCCACCGAGTACGACGAGACCACCGACACCCACCTCAAGGGCACCGCCCACGACTTCTCCGCCCGCCTCCTCGACGGCGTCTGCGGCATCGCTGGCACGTTCTCAGCCCTCGACGACCTCGCTCTCTTCCTCCGCCACATGCTCAATCCCACCCCGGCCACCTTCAGGCTCAGCTGGATCAAGGAGTCCCTCCGCATCCAAACAGGGGCCCTCACCCCAGCCCGCGGCCTCTTCTGGCACCCCGCCCCCGACACCGAACCCACCGAGGACATCTGGGTCCACTACGGCTTCACCGGCACCGGCCTGTGGGTCAGCCCAGCCCGGAGCTGCTGGGCCGTCCTGCTCACCAACAAGGTCTACTTCACTCGCGACCGCGGACCCTTGACTGAGATCCGCAACAAGTTCAGAGCCACTCTGCTCACCTAGACAAGTCCCTTGGCGTGCCGCGCTACGGTCCCCCGCAACGCAATCACGGCGATGCCGAACGACGTAGCCGAACAACGCCTTGTTAGGCCAGGTACGGCAGCACCCGACCTCCCACTCGAGGCTGGTCAGCGTCCGAGCGCAACGGCCAGGAAGGCTGCGGTGATCGCCGGTAGCAACACGACAATGGCGTACCGCACGCAACGGTTCTTGGCTCGGGCGATCCTGCTGGTCTCCCTCAGCGCACGGAGTAGCCGGGGCTGGGGATCTGAGCCGTCCCGCCTGAGCCCAGCCGACAAGTCGGCGCGCGTCTCTGCACGCACCACGTCTTCGTAGTATGCGCGAGGAGGCCGTGCCTCTCGCTGGCTCTCGCCCCACGCCGCGGGGCGAGAGCCAAGAGCAGGAAGACCAACGCCCCGGTCGTGGTGGCCGCTGCCGTCCACCACAAAGGGACGGCCCACAAGACGTCGAGGGGACGCCGTACGAGAAGGAGCCCGAAGAGTGTTCCCCCAGTAGCCAGAAGAATGGCTGCCTTGCCATCAGCCCGGCCAATCTCCAAATAGTTCTGCGCGATGAGTTCTCGCGACAGAACGACCACGTGGTCTGTGTCCCAGGCAGGGACTTCAGGCCGGGTTCTCAAATGGGCGAGGCGAGAAGGTAGAGCCCGCATCACGGCGCCCCTCCGTGGAAGCCGTTCATGCCGGTGTGCGGTACACCCGCGTCATCTATCCTGCGAAAGACCTCATCGCCCTGGGGTACGCCGACTTCGCTGAGGAGGCGCGCCAGGTTCACCCCGACGAAGCCCCGGTCCTCCTTCGTCAACCCCTGGAGGGTTGCGGCCAGCGTCCGCTCCCATCCGTCCCGCTCGGTGAGCAGCTTGTCGTGCGCGACCGTCCAGTCGAGCACCTCCCTGGCCTGGTCGGGAAATTGGAGCAGCCAGAGCGCCGCCAGACCAACCGGCCCGCCAGCCACCACCTCACGGTAGAAGCGGTACGCCTCGCGGTGGGCCTCGCCGAAGCCCGGTGGAAGAAGGAGCTCGGCAGGATGGCTCGAAGCCGGTAGAAGGCTGGCTGGGGGGTCCAGGAACCAGTAGGTCAGGCCCGTCCCGTCGATGCTCATTGGCTGACCGGGGGGCTCGACCTGAGCGGTCCCGAACAGGGTCGGCGGCTGTCGAAGGGGATCAGAAACACCCGGCAGTCCTGCACTTCCACGGATGGCCTGGTCGATCAGCCGGCGCGCGGCGTCCTCCGTCAGGCCGCTGCGTGCCACGACCACCGGATTGCTGACGTTCCAGGCAACTTCGTAGCGTGCTCGCGAAGGCATTGATGTCGCAGGACCCCGGCGTGGCACCTCCACCACGGTCCGGCGTTCTGCCAGCGAGACCCACCCGATCGAGTCGAACTCCCGTCGGAAGGCCGCCCCGATCGACGGTCGGGGGTATCCCCAGATGTCTCCACCTCGGGGTGGCTCGAGGCGGTCCCCTTCCCGATCCGAGAGGAAGACGAGCGCGCGATCCGAAGACGATCCGAACCGTTGCCGCAGCAGCTGCCGGACGGGTGAAGACCTGACTGGCGTAAGCAGTGGCCTGCTCATGACGCACTCCTCCTTCTCGATGCGTTCGTGTGATCTCGGTGGCGCCCCAGTAGGAAACGGATGACTCCCCGCCGCTGGCTAGCGGTACGGGAGAGCTCGCTCAGCAAATGGTCGAAGACCGTCCTCTGGAACATGTCGGGGTCGGCTTCGACCCGCCCAAGTCCATGGGCCACCGCGTCGTACGTGGCCGGGTCGTCGAGACCCAGCACGACGAGTGCGAAGCCCTGCGCGGGGTGGCGCTCCAGAGTCCGGGCCAGACTCATACGGACGGCACCCGGTGTGCCCGGCTGGGGGAACGTCGAGAGCGACATGGAGTGGATCACGTGCACCGCCAGCGAATGACGGGGTGTTCCCCGGCCGGCTTCCAGCCACCTCGTCACCGTCTCCAGGACCTCGATGTGGTTCGCCTCCTCGGTGAGGAGGGCGCCCAGCGCGAAGGAGACGGCGGAACGCAGTTTCGCGTCCAACTCCGGAGAGGAGCCGTCGAGGACGGTGTCCAGGAGTTTGAGGGCCTCGGCCGGCCGGGCGAGACCGTAGCTACCCGCACATGTCTCGGCGACCGTGCAGCGGAGAACGGCAGATGACCGGCTCCACCGGCGCATCTGCTCCTTGACCGCACCGGACACCAGGGGGTGCTGGACGATCTCTCCCAGCGCGACTCCGACCAGACGTCGGCGCCAGCGGTCGCCCGAGGAGGCGAAGCGGTGCAGCTGAGTCAGCGCGCCGGGGCCGGTGGCATGTGCGAGCACCCGACCGATCGCCTCTCCGGCGGCCACATCCAGGCCCGGCTGATAGCGCAGCTGCTCCAGCGCCCCCCACAGCACGTCTGGCATGCCCTCGAAGTCCAGCCACAGATGGCGCAGGAGTGTCGCAGAGCGGTGCCTGCCGGAGAAGACGATCGGCTGCACAGGGTAGCGATACCGGTCGGCGGGCGAACTACGAGGTGCCAGCGGGCGCGCGCCGATGGCTTCGAGCCGGTCCTCGAACGAGGGGCCTAGGTGTATTGCCCCGGGAGGTTGTG
>NZ_JAGGOW010000026.1 GCF_018614135.1 Streptomyces sp. ISL-66 | reverse complement strand
CGGCTGGGCCGAGCGCGCCCGGCCCGCCGACGCGGCTCCCGTCCCGGCCGCCGTGCTGGCCGCGGTCCTCGCCTCCGGCGTCGCCGCGGCACTGCTGCTCGGCGACGGACTGGGTCCCGGCCTGCCGATCGCGGTGGCGCCGGCCCTCGTCGCCGCGTACCTGTCCGCCCACGCGGCCGGCCGCGGGCTCCGCCCGTGGACCGCGTTCTGGGCCGTCGGCTGCCTGGCACTGCTCGCCGTGCCCGCGCTGCGCGACTCGGGCTGGCCGTCCACGCTGGCGCTGCTCGCCGCCGTCCTGACGGGGGCGCTGGCCCTGCAGGGCAGCCGTACCTGGCCCGGCATCCTGCTCAGCCCGGTCGGCTTCGTCGACTCCGCCGTGGTCGGGGTGCGCTGGGTCTGGAAGGGGCTCCGCTCGCGCGGAGCGGGGAGGCGGGACCGCTGGCTGCCCGTCGCGAAGGCCGCACTGGTGGCGCTGGTCCTGCTGGTGCTCTTCGGCACCCTGTTCGCCTCCGCCGACGCCGCCTTCGCGGATCTGCTGAGCGGGCTCACCCCGGATATCGACGGTGTGGACGGGCCGGTCCGCTTCCTCCTCTTCCTGCTGGGCGCCCTCGTCGCGATCGCCGTCGCCCGGACCGCCGTGGCGCCCTCGCGCTGGGACCGCATCGAGGTGGCCCCGGGCAAGGCCCGCTCACGTGTGGAGTGGGCACTCCCGCTCGTCGTGCTGAACCTGCTCTTCGCCGGATTCAACGCCGTCCAGCTCGCCGTCCTGTTCGGGGGCTACCGCAAGGTCCTGGAGGCCACCGGCCTCAACTACTCCGAATACGCCCGCCAGGGCTTCTGGCAACTGCTCTGGGCCACCCTGCTCACCCTGCTCGTCATCGCGCTCGCCCTGCGCTGGGCCCCGCGCGGGGGCGCCGGCGACCGGCGGCTCGTGCGCGTCGTACTCGGCACGCTGTGCGCGCTGACCCTGGTCGTGGTCGCCTCCGCGCTGCACCGCCTGGAGTTCTACGTGGACGCGTACGGGCTGACCCGGCTGCGCGTCTCGGTCGCGGGCATGGAGCTGTGGCTCGGGCTGGTCATCGTACTGATCATGGCCGCCGGGGTGGCGGGTGCCCGGTGGCTGCCGCGCGCGGTCGCGGGGAGCGCCGTGGCGGCCGTACTGGCCTTCGGGCTGCTGTCCCCGGACGCGATGATCGCCGAGGGAAACGTCACCCGGTACGTGAAGGGCGGCAAGATCGACCTCGCCTACTTCCAGTCCCTGTCGGCGGACGCGGTGCCCGGCCTGGACCGGCTGCCCGAGCCCCGGCGCTCCTGCGCCCTGCGGGGGATCAACGACGAGCTGGCGAAGGCGGGCGACGGCGTGCCGTGGTACGCGATGAGCCTGGGGGAGCGCAGGGCGCGCGAGATCCTGCGCGAGCGCCCGGTGAAGGCCTCGTACCAGGAGTGCGCGCGCCTCGGCACCTTCGGCAGCCGGAGCGAGTACTAGACCGGACGCCGGGTGGACCGGACGCCGGTCCGGTCCGGTCCGGTCCGGACCGAGCGCTGGCACAGGCAGCAGGCCCACGGGTGAGGGCCCGGCGCGGTGGTTCCCGCGCCGGGCCCTGTACGCGCCCGGCGCGGGCGCGGGACCGCGCCGTACGGGACAGCGTGCTCAGGCGGCCGGGCCGGTCTCGGCGGCCGCTCCGTTCAGGGCGTCCAGGTCACTCTTGCGCACGCGGATCACCACCAGCGCGGTGACGAGAGCGACGCCCGCCATGGCCACGGCCGCGATGAAGGCAGTCGCGATCCCGTGAGTGAGGACGAGGTCGCCCCACGGGTCGGGCAGCCGGCCGTTCTGTTTGAAGGTCGTCAGCTGATCCTGGTCGGCCCCCGCCATGAAGGCCGGGACCTGCTTCTCGGCCTCGGTTCGACTGGCCGTGCCGAAGACGGTGACCAGGATGGACAGCCCCAGCGAGCCGCCGACCTGCTGGCTGGCGTTGAGCAGCCCGGAAGCCGCTCCGGCCTCCTGCTGGGCCACCCCGGAGACGGCGGTGAGGGTGAGGGTGACGAAGTTGAGGCCCATGCCGAAGCCGAACAGCAGCATCGGGCCCAGCACCCCGGAGACGTACGAGCTGTCGGTCTCGATGAAGGTCAGCCACGCCAGGCCGGTGCCGGTGAGCGCGGACCCGATCACCATGAACGGCTTGGGGCCGAAGCGCGGCAGCAGGCGCTGCGAGATGCCTGCGGCCGTGACGATGGCCACCGTGACGGGCAGGAAACCGATGCCCGACTGGATCGGTGAGAAGCCCAGCACGTTCTGCACGAACTGGACGATGAAGAAGAACATTCCGAACATCGCGGCGGCAAGACTGAGCATGATCACGTAAGTGCCGGCGCGGTTGCGTTCGGAGAACATGCGCAGCGGGATGATCGGATCGGGGGCCCGCGACTCGATGAGGACGAAGGCCACGAGCAGGACGACGGCCAGGGCGAACGAGCCGATGGTCAGACCGTCGCGCCAGCCGTCCTGGGAGGCGCGGATGAATCCGTACACGAGCGAGGCCATGCCGCCGGTGGACGCGAGAGCTCCGGAGATGTCGAAGCGGCCGGGGTGGCGTTCGGACTCGCTGATGTAGAGGGGGGCCAGGACCGCGATCAGCACGCCGATCGGCACGTTGACGAAGAAGACCCAGCGCCAGTCGAGCCACTCGGTGAGCATGCCGCCGGCCAGCAGGCCGATCGCGCCTCCGCCCGCGGAAACGGCGGCGAAGACGCCGAAGGCGCGGTTGCGTTCGGGGCCTTCCGGGAAGGTCGTGGTGATCAGGGCGAGCGACGTCGGCGAGGCGATGGCGCCGCCGACGCCCTGGAGCGCGCGGGCGGCGAGCAACTGCCAGGACTCCTGGGCGAATCCGCCGAGCAGGGACGCCAGGGTGAAGAGCAGGATGCCGGTCATGAAGACGCGGCGCCGGCCCAGGATGTCACCGGCTCGGCCGCCGAGCAGCAGCAGGCCGCCGAAGGCGAGGGTGTAGGCGCTGATCACCCACGACAGGTCGGTGGTGGAGATCGCGAGGTCGGTCTGGATGTGCGGGAGCGCGATGTTCACGATCGTCGCGTCGAGGACGACCATGAGCTGGCAGGCGGCTATGACGGCGAGCGCCACTCCCGTGCGCCCCTCCCGGCGGGCCGCGCCCGGTATCCGGGATTTGGACAGCTGAGGAGTTGTCACTGTGGATCCCCCCAAAGTGAAATAGTGAACGTATGCGTTCACAGCGAGTCCACCGTAGGGAGTCAGCCTTAGTGAACGCAAGCGTTCACTAAGGCTGAAAATACGTGCGACGGACGCGCGGGTCGGACGGAGGAGCGGACGTGACGGTTTCACGCTGGTCGGCGGCGCCTCCGGGGCGCAGGCGTGGGCCCGAGCTCGAACGGGCGATCCTGGACGCCGCGTTGGAGCAGCTGAGCACGGTTGGCTGGAATTCCCTCACCATGGAGGGTGTCGCCGCCGGCGCACAGACCGGGAAGGCGGCGCTGTACCGGCGCTGGCCCTCGAAAGCGGACCTGGTGGCCGACGCGCTGCGGACGGGGCTGCCGCCCCTCGGCCGGATCGAGGACACGGGATCGATCCGCGAGGATCTGTACGTGCTGTGCGTGCGGATGCGGGACGTCATGTACTCGCGGGCCGGGCAGGCGCTGCGTGCCGTTCTTCACGAGTGCGACCACCTTCACGCCGACCGGTTCCGTGGCCTGATCTGGTCCGGGCTGCACGAACCGGCGCACCGGTTGATCGGCGAGCTGGTGCGCAGGGGCATCGATCGGGGAGACGTACGGGCGGACGCCACTGATCCGCTTCTGGTCGATGTGATCCCGGCGATGATGATGTACCGCACGAAGGTGTGCGAGAGCGAATGGGAAGAAGTGGAGATCGCCGAGATGATCGACGGCGTGATGGTTCCGCTGCTCAGGGCCTGAGCCGGGCTCCGGGGCGCGGTCGGGGCGTGGTCGGGTGGGGGCCGGGGTGTGCAGGCGGCGCGGGTCGGCGTAACCTTGCTGGCGCCATGCCGTATGAAGCACCCACTCACGCCGTCGAACGCTCCCTCCGTGCAACCACCGGCGCCAAGGTCATCGCCGGGGTCGACGAAGTCGGACGAGGAGCCTGGGCCGGTCCCGTCACCGTGTGCGCGGCGATCACCGGCCTGCGCCGGCCGCCCGCGGGACTCACCGACTCCAAACTGCTCACCCCCAAGCGACGCGACGCGATCGTCGGCGTCCTGGAGGGCTGGGTGACCGCCTACGCCCTGGGCCACTCCTCTCCGGAGGAGATCGACGAGCTCGGGATGACCGCCGCGCTGCGCCTCGCCGCGGTGCGCGCCCTGGAGGCGCTGCCTGTGCGCCCCGACGCGGTGATACTCGACGGCAAGCACGACTATCTCGGTGCGCCCTGGCAGGTCCGGACGGTGATCAAGGGCGACCAGTCCTGCGTGGCCGTCGCGGCGGCCTCTGTGATCGCCAAGGTCCGGCGCGACCGGATGATGGCCGAAATCGGTGAACAGGGCGGTGGAATCGCGGACTTCGCTTTCGCCGCCAACGCCGGATATCCCTCGCCCGTGCACCGGGCGGCGCTGGAGGAACAGGGGCCGACCATGCACCACCGGCTCTCGTGGTCCTACCTCGACGCGCTGCCCCGCTGGCGCCACCTCAAGAAGGTGCGCCGTAGCGAGGAATCGATGGAGCTGGAAATCGGAGGCCAACTCGGCTTCGATTTCTGATCGCACGTACGTGCCGTTCACCGGTACGTTTCGTACCGCTGTTTGATAGATGTCCACTCACGCCTCTCACCCCCGCCCCGAGGAGCCTCAGATTCACGAGAGTGCCCAGGGTCCCCGCGTCACGCCGGCCGCGAGCCGCACCGCGCAGACCCCCCGCCCCGTACCTGGTCCGCGTCCCGCCGCCGTTCCCCGGCCCGGACGCCCCGGTCCCTCCCCCGTGGCGGCAAGCCGCGCGGGAGACGCCTCCCGGCCCGCACCGCCCGCGCAGCGGGTGCCAAAGGCCACCCCCGGACCCGTTCCCGCAGCCTCCACCACGCCGTCGGTCTCCGCCGCGGTGCCGCAGGTCCAGCTGATCCCGGCTTCCGCCGACGGTGCGCTGGACGCGGCCGAAGAGGCCGTGGACCTGCTGCTCGACACCGGGCGCGCGCCCGGCGACATCCTGGTGCTCACCACCGGCGGCCCCCACCCGTGGGCCGCGCACGAGCTGTCCTTCGGCGAGGCCGCGTACTGGGCCCTGCACGACGCCGGGGACGACGTCTTCTACGCGGACGCGGTGCAGGTAGCGCGCGCCGCCGGCCGTCCCGTCGTGGTCTTCGCGGCCAACGGCGGACCGGTCGAGACCGCCGCCGCGGCCCTGCCGGTAGCGCTCGCGCGAGCCGGTGCGCTGCTGATCGTGTGCGGCGAGCCGCAGCAGATCAACTCCGTGCTGGGCGCGGGCGTCTGACGCTCCGTAGCCCGGCGCGGTCGAGGGGCGGGGCGGGCGAAGAGCCGGCCTTGCCGAAGACCGGCGCCTGACCAGCCGTACGCCCGTTTCAGGGTGTACGGCCGTTGGGCGGCCCGGGGATCGGCCCGCGGGCGCGGCGCTGTGCGCCGGCGCCCTGGGGCGGTCCGGCGGGCCAGTCGGCGTGCGGGCGGTGCGGTCAGCGTACTGAGGGGTCGTCAGCGTGCGGCGGCGCGGCGCAGGGCCTCCGCGGCGCCGCCTCCGGTGTGCAGGGCGAGCGGGGCGAACTCGGCCGTCGACTCGCCGAGCCGCTCGGGCCGTGAATCCGAGCTGGGCCGCCGACCGCCGCGGCCTTCGCCCAGCACCTGCCAGCCTCCGCGGGTCAGAGTGATGTACGCGCCGCAGCGCAGCCCGTGCAGGGTGCAGGCGTCGCGCAGCCCCCACATCCAGGCCCCGTCCTCCTCGGTCCACCGCTCGTCGCCGTCGCGGCAGTAGAGCAGCACCGCCGTCCGTACCGGCGTCCGCCGCCGCAGGTCGTGCGGGATGACCCGGCGCAGGCGGGAGAGCAGCGCGTTGCGGTAATCCCAGCCGTCGGCGGACGCGGAACGCTGCACGAAGGAGGCGCTCGCGACGAGCTGCTCCTCGGGTCCGAGCACGGCGATCACCGCGGTGGAAGGCACCGGGCCGTGCCGCGAGTGCAGGCCGCTGACGACCTCGCGCGGATTGCGCAGCAGGGGCACGCCCGACGCGGTCCACTCGGAGGGCTCCAGCAGCCTGCCGTGCCGGATGGCGCCGCCGGTGGCCATGGACAGGGATGTGGTCGAGGACGGGGAGAATCCGAAGGTCACAGTCCTCCCTTCGGGTACACGCCCGGGAACGGGCGCGGCTGGAGTGCGGGCGCGCCGCGGCGCGGCCCAGTAGAGCGCCGTCGAGCCGAGCGGGAGCACTGCAATTCTCGCGCGGCCCGTGAACATGCGGCAACGAGCAATTGGCGCCGCCGACCGGAATTCGCCGGTATGCCGTTCATATCCTTGCCCAGCCCCACCGGAGATGACTCATGCGGCTACGGCTGGAGCGCCAGTACCAGCGGAAACACCTCCTTGGCACCTGCCCGCCGCAGCAGCCGGGCGGCCACCGCGAGGGTCCATCCGCTCTCCGCCCGGTCGTCGATCAGGAGAACCGGGCCGGCCGCCTCCCGCAGGGTCGCGGCCAGCTCCGGAGGAACGGTCAGCGCTTGGTGGAGACCGCGCACCCGCTGGGCGCTGTTCGAAGAGGGCAGACCGAACTCCGGGGCCTGGTCCGTGTACGCGAGCGTCCCGAGCAGGGGCATCCGCCCGATCTCCGCGATCCGCGCGGCCAGCGAGCCGACCAGCTGGGGGCGGCCGCGCGAGGGCAGCGCGACCACGCCCACCGGCCGGGCGGGAGCGTCCGCCGCCCCGGAGGCCCAGCCGCCGGGCCCGCGCGCCCAGTCGGCGAGAACCGCCACGACGGCCTGCGCGACATCGTCCGGTACCTGCTGGTCGGGCGTCTGCGGAGCGAGCATCGGGCGCAGCCGGTTGCCCCAGCCGATGTCGGAGAGCCGGCCCAGCGCACGGCCCGTGGAAGCCAGTTCGCCCGCCGGGATGCGGCCCTTGAGGTCCACGCCGACCGCCGCGAGCCCCGTCGGCCACATCTTGCGGGGCTCCAGCTCCACGCCCGGTCGGCCGAGCTCGCCGCGGGCGGTGTCCAGCGCGGTCGAGGAGACCTCCGCCGTGAAGCGGGCTCCCGCGCAGTTGTCGCAGCGGCCGCAGGGCGCGGCCTCCTCGTCGTCGAGCTGGCGGCGCAGGAACTCCATGCGGCAGCCGGTTGCCGATGCGTAGTCCCGCATGGCCTGCTGTTCGGCGGCCCGCTGCCGGGCCACCCAGGCGTAGCGCTCGGCGTCGTACGCCCAGGGCTCGCCCGTCGAGGTCCAGCCGCCCTTGACCCGGTGGACCGCGCCGTCCACGTCGAGGACCTTGAGCATGGTCTCCAGCCTGGTGCGGCGCAGATCGACCAGCGGTTCCAGGGCGGGCAGGGACAGCGGCCGGCCGGCCGCGGCCAGTACCTCCAGGGTGCGGCGGACCTGGTGCTCCGGCGGGAAGGCGACCGAGGCGAAGTACTGCCAGATCGCCTCGTCCTCCTTGCCCGGCAGGAGCAGGACCTCCGCGTGCTCCACACCACGGCCGGCGCGGCCGACCTGCTGGTAATAGGCGATGGGGGAGGAGGGCGACCCGAGGTGCACGACGAAGCCGAGGTCGGGCTTGTCGAAGCCCATGCCGAGGGCCGAGGTGGCCACCAGGGCCTTGACGCGGTTGGCCTGGAGGTCGTTTTCGGCCTGCTCCCGGTCGGCGTTCTCCGTCTTGCCGGTGTACGAGGAGACCGTGTGCCCGCGGTGACGCAGGTACGCCGTGACCTCTTCGGCCGCGGCCACGGTCAGGGTGTAGATGATCCCGGAGCCGGGGAGCGCGCCGAGGTGGTCGGCGAGCCAGGCCAGCCGGTGTGCGGCGTCGGGCAGGGTCAGCACGGCCAGACTGAGGCTCTCGCGGTCCAGGGCGCCCCGCAGGACGAGCGCGTCCGTCCCGGCCCCGGTGCCCAGCTGCTCGGCCACGTCGGCGGTCACACGCGCGTTGGCCGTCGCGGTCGTGGCCAGCACGGGGACGCCCGGCGGGAGATCGGCCAGCATGGTGCGCAGCCGGCGGTAGTCGGGGCGGAAGTCGTGGCCCCAGTCCGAGATGCAGTGGGCCTCGTCCACCACGAGCAGGCCCGTCGCGGCGGAAAGCTTGGGCAGTACCTGATCACGGAAGTCGGGATTGTTGAGCCGCTCCGGGCTCACCAGCAGCACGTCGACGTCGCCCGCCGCGATTTCGGCCTGGATGGATTCCCAGTCCTCGGGGTTGGCCGAGTTGATCGTGCGGGCATGGATCCCGGCCCGTGCGGCGGCCTCCACCTGGTTGCGCATGAGCGCGAGGAGCGGGGAGACGATCACCGTGGGTCCGGCGCCGCGCGCCCGCAGCAGTGAGGTGGCGACGAAGTACACGGCGGACTTGCCCCAGCCGGTGCGCTGCACCACCAGGGCCCGCCGCTTGTCCGCGACCAGGGCCTCGATCGCCCGCCACTGGTCCTCGCGCAGCCGTGCGGTGCCCGTGGGATCGCCCACGAGACGGGCTAGTACGGAGTCGGCCGAGGACCTCAGGTCTGCGTTCATGCCCCCATGCAACCCGATGGCTCCGACATCGGCGAATGCCGCTCTGGGCCAGTGGATGTTGAAGCGTGAATTTGTTCGATGTCCGGCCTGATGCGCGTCGTGTCGTCCGGTCCGATGCCCGGCTCGCTTGCCGACTCGTTTGTCGGTTCGATTTCCGGCCGGTGGCGCCCGGGGATGCCTGGCATGCCGGGGATGGCCGTGATCCGTACGGAGCCGGCCCCCGCGGTTATCCACAGGGGTTTCCGGATCCGATCCGGCGCGGGACCTTCGGGACATGACGAACAACCACGAAGCACACGCACCCTCCGGCCGGCCGTCTACCAGCCCGCCCGGATCCGCCGACGTACCCCCGATCACCCTGCGCAGCCCGGCAGAACTGGCCGACGCGCTGCCCTACATGCTCGGCTTCCACCCGACCGACTCCCTCGTCATGGTCGCCGTCCACGGCGAGGGCGGCCGCTTCGGCGGCCGGCTCCGTGTGGGCATCCCCGCCACTTCCGAGGAGTGGGAGGACACCGCCCGGCAGGTCGCCGACTGCCTGGTCAGCGGCAGCCGGCGGCGCGGCGTCAAGCCCGATGGCATCGTCGTCTTCCTCTGCCAGGACCCGCGCGGGGACGAGAGCGGGCAGCGGGTGATGACCCGGCTGCGCCCGCTCGCTCAGCGGATTCGGCTGGCCTGCGGCGCCCTGGACGTCCCCGTGCTGGAGGCCCTGTGCCTCTCCGCCGGACGGTACTGGTCCTACTGCTGCCCGGACGAGCGCTGCTGCCCGGCGGAGGGCAGCGTCCTGGCCGCGCCCGGCGCTTCGGTGATGGCCGCCGCGGCCACCTTCGCCGGGCTGCAGGTCCGGGGCTCCCTCCGGGAGATCGAGCGGCGGCTGACCCCGCTGCGCGGACCGGCCGCCGAAGAGATGGAGCGGGCCCTGGACCGGACCGCCACGGCCCTCGTGCCCAAGATCCTCGACGGGGCCACGCGGGAGGAGGTGGGCGCCGAGACCGTGCGGCTCGCCCGCGCCCTGATGCAGCGCATGACCCTCGCCCTGCCGGCCGAGACCGGCCCGGCCGCCGACGACTGGGACGACGCGCTGTTGGGCGACGACGAGGCCGCCTCGCTGATCCTGGGCCTCCAGGACCGGGAGATCCGCGACATCGCGGCCGAGTGGATGGAGGACGAGGAGGCGGGCCCCGCCCTGCGGCTGTGGCGGGCCCTGGCCAGGCGTTGTGTCGGGGCCTACGGGGAGCACGCGGCGGCCCCGCTGACCCTGGCCGGCTGGGTCTCCTGGTCCACCGGCGACGAGCCGACCGCGCGGATCGCGCTGGGGCTGGCGCTGCGAGCGGACGACGAGTACCGCTTCGCGCAGCTGCTCCACCACGCCTGCAACGAAGGGATCGACCCGGAGGGTTTGCGCCAGTGCCTACGGGAGGAGCGGCGCCGCCGGGAGCCCCGCAGGGGGCGCCTGTCGGCCGCGGTCCGACGGGACGTCACCAGGCCCCCCGGCCGCCGGAACCGGACCAGCCGCCGCCAGTCCGGCCGCACGGCGGGGAGCGAGCAGTGAACCTCGAGCGGAGCAGGAGCGTGAGTGGGAGTCGGTCAGGGGTCGGGAGCCGGGCGAGGACCGGGACCCAAAGACGGGGCCGGACAGGGATCCGGACAGGGATTAGGAGTGGGAGCGGGAGCCGGACGAGGACGGGGACCGGGACCGGAAGCGGGATCCGGAGTCGGATCGGGATCCGGAGAGGAGAGGGGTGCCAGCACGGCGAGTGGTGCCGGCGCGGGGTCCGCAACCGCGGCTGGGACCCGGGCGGCCGGGACCGGGAGTGGGGCTGGGCCTGGGCTCGGCCGGCTCTGCGCAGGCTCTGGGACGCGGTGGCGGTCGTCCTCGGCCGACGGCTGCGGCGACGCCCCGGTCGCCGGTGGGCGCAGCCACCGCCGGGGGCCGTGACCCGGGCGGGGGTGGGGGCGTTGCCCTGGGGGGTGGTGGGGGCCCGGCCGCGCCGCCGCCCAGCCGATCCCCCCGGAGCGCAGACAGGGCGACCCATGCCGCATCCCGTACCCCCGGCCCGCGTACCTCCGTCGCGCAGGCCCGACCTGCCGCCCGTGCACGGCGCCGTCATCTGCGTCGCCGCCCCCTGCCTGGTCATCTCGCCCGAGCACGGCCAGCTCACCGGGCAGGGCATCGACGGGATCTACCGCTCCGGGCGCAGGCTGCTGTCCCGCTGCGTGCTGCGCGTCGACGGCCGGGACCCGGTCGCCGTCCAGGGGCGCAGCCTCGACGCCGACCGGGCCGCCTTCACCTCGACGGTCCGGACCGGAGCCGAGGCCGGGCCCGACCCCGACGTGGGTGTGGAGCGGGTCCGGCACGCCGACGGCACGGAGCGGATCACCCTGCGCAGTTTCACCGCCCGGCCGCTACGGATCCCCGTGGAGGTCTCGCTCGGCACCGACCTGGCGGAGCTGGCCGCCGTGGCCGCCGGCCGGGCCGGACCGGAACTGCCCGCCGCGGTACACGCCGCCGGGCTCCGCTGGACCAGCGGGGATGCCCAGGCCGTCACGGCGGCCGAGCCTCCCCCGGACGACGCGCTCGCCTCGGCCGGACTGTTGCGCTGGCAGCTCGAACTACGCCCCGGCGAATCCCGCACCATCGAGCTGCGGACCGCCCACGACCGCGTGGCCCGGGCCCCCGCCGCGCACGTGGTGAATCCGCTGGCCGACGCCCGCGCGGAGGGCGACGACCCCAGGGCCGAGGCGTGGTTGCGCACCAGCGTCGCCGACCTCGGTGCGCTCCTGCTGAGGGACCGCCGGGAGCCGGCCGACGCCTACGCGGCGGCCGGGGTGCCGTGGCGGCTCGGACTGGCCCCGGCGGAATCGCTCTGGGCCGCCCGCATGGCGCTCCCGCTCGGCACCGGACTGGCCGGCGCCACCCTGCGCGTCCTGGCCCGCACCCAGACCGGTGGCCCCGGCGGCGACGCCGGGAAGATCCCGGGGCCGCTGCGCGGAGCCGGACCGCAGCTGCCACCGGGCTGCACCGGGACCGAGTCGACGCTGGCCTTCCCGGCGGTCCTCGCCGAAGCCAGACGCTGGGGCATGCCCGAGGAGGAGGTGGCCCTGCTGCTCCCGGCCGCCGAGCGGTGCCTGGAGTGGCTGCGGGGAGCCCTGGGGGAGGACGGCTTCCTGGCCGACCCCGACCCCGGCCCGCGGCGCTGTGAAACCCAGGCACACGCGCACCGGGCCGCGCTGCTCGGCGCCGATCTGCTCGAGGCGTGCGGGCGGTCCGGAGCCGAGGAGTGGCGGGAGTGGGCAGCCGTCCTGCGGGAGCGGTTCGCAGCCCGGTTCTGGGTCGACGGCCCGGACGGCGGCCGGCCCGCCGCGGCCCTGCACCCCGACGGGCGTCCGCTGCCCCGGCTGACGGGGGCCGCCGCCCACCTGCTGGACACCGGGCTGCTGGGCGGCGGGCGGCTCGCACCGGGACTGCTCGACCGGGTCCGTACCGAACAGGTGGCACGGTTGCTCGGAGCCCCCGCCATGGACTGCGGGTGGGGACTGCGGAGCATGGCGGTCCGCGAGCCGGGGCACAACCCGTTCGGCTACCGTTCGGGCGCGGTGCGGCCGTACGAGAGCGCGGTCGCCGTGGCCGGACTGGCCCAGGCCGGTTTCGAGAAGGAGGCCGCCGCATTGCTCCGGGGCATGCTGGACGCCGCGGAGAGCTTCGGGTACCGCCTTCCGGAGATGTACGCGGCCGAGCAGCGCACCGCGGGGAGCGCCCCGCTTCCCCATCCGGCGGCCTGCCGGCCGGCCGCGGTCGCGGCGGCCGCGGGGATCCACGCGTTGCTCTCCCTGGCCGGGATCCGCCCGGACGCCCCCGCGGGCACGGTCGCCCTCGTCCCGCTCCCGGGTGCCCCGCTCGGCGGGCTCCGCTTCTCCGGCCTGCGGGTTTCGGGAGGACCCTTCGCGGTCCGGATCAGCCGGCTCGGCCTCGGCATGGTGGAGGAGGCGGCCGATGCGCTGCAACTGGGCGGTTGACCGGCTCCGCGGTCCGCGGTCCGGGCGGCGGGGCGTAGGCCGTGAGAGGGAGCGAAGCCTCCGGTTCCGTCGTTCGGGGATCGCCAAAGCACTGTTTATCGTCAGGCAGACGACTATGATCGCGGCATGTCGCCCTACGACCCGTCGGCCTTCCCGCCTTTCGCCGTTACCGTCGACCTGGTCGTGCTCACCGTGCGGCGCCACGCGCTCTGCGCGCTGGTCGTCCGGCGGGGCGAGCAGCCGTTCCAGGGACGCTGGGCGCTGCCCGGCGGCTTCGTCCGCGGCGACGAGGACCTGGCGGCTGCCGCGGCCCGTGAGCTGTCCGAGGAGACGGGCCTGTACGCGCACGACCCCGCCGTTCCCGGCGTGGGCAATGGAGCGCACCTCGAACAGCTGGCGACCTACGGCGATCCGAAGCGGGACCCGCGCATGCGCGTGGTCAGCGTGGCCCACCTGGTGCTGGCTCCGGATCTTCCCGCGCCCAGGGCCGGCGGCGACGCGAACAGCGCGCGCTGGGCCCCCGTCGACGAGGTCCTGTCCGCCGACGGCCAGGCCGGTGCCGGACTCGCCTTCGACCACGAGCGGATCCTCGCCGACGGGGTGGAGCGGGCCCGCTCGAAGATCGAGTACTCCTCCCTGGCCACCGCCTTCTGCCCGCCCGAGTTCACCGTCGGCGAGCTTCGACGGGTCTACGAGGCGGTCTGGGGCGTCGCCCTCGACCCCCGCAACTTCCACCGCAAGGTCACCGGTACCCCCGGGTTCCTGGTGCCGGCCGGGGGGACGACGACCCGTCAGGGCGGTCGGCCCGCGCAGCTGTTCCGGGCGGGCGGGGCCACCCTGCTCAACCCGCCAATGCTGCGCCCGGAAGTCTGACCCGTCCGGCCCGTCTGACCCGCCCGGCTTCGCGGGCCCGAACGCAGCGACGCCGACACGAGCGAGCCTCCGCGCCGGTTACGCAGAAAATCGGACATATCGCGTTATCTTGCTGGCGGTACTCACACTGCCGCAGAGCGGTCTCACCCCCCGCGAGAGAAGCGATGCTCCAGGCCATCGGACTCACCAGCACCCCCCGTCGAGCCCTCCCGCCCCTCGTGGACGACCTCACCTTCGAGGCTCGCCCCGGGAGCGTGACCGCACTCCTCGGCGACCCCGGATCGGGCAAGACCACCGCACTGCGGCTCATGCTCGAGCTCGAACCGGGCCGCGGAGTCACGTACTTCCGCGGGCGCCCCCTGCATCGGATCCCGCATCCGGGACGAGAGGTCGGCGTGCTCCTCGGCGACTTGCCCGGCAACCCCTCGCGCACCGTCCGCAACCACCTGCGGATGCTGTGCGCCGCCGCCGGGGTGCCGGCCTCCCGGGCCGACGCGATGCTGGAGGTCGTCGGCGTCGCGGGACTGCGCGACCAGCGGCTCGGCTCGCTCTCGCTCGGCATGGAACGCCGGGTCGCCCTGGCCGCCGCGCTGCTCGCCGACCCCTGCACGCTGCTCCTGGACGAGCCCGCCGCCGGGCTGTCGCCCCGCGAGCGGAGCTGGCTGCACGGCCTGCTGCGCGGTCACGCCTCCCTCGGCGGCGCGGTGCTCTTCACCACCGACGACGCGAAGGAGGCCGCCCGTAGCGCTGACCGGGTCGTCAGCATCGAGGCGGGCCGGCTCGTTGCGGACCAGGACGCCGCCGAGTTCGCCCGGACCAGGCTGCGGCCGCGGGTCGCCGTGCGCACCCCGCATGCCGCCCGGCTGGCCGACGTACTGGGCCGTGAGGCGCGCGCGGCCCAGCGCACGGTGGAGATCGTGGAGGAGAGCGGCAGCCGGCTGTCCGTGTACGGCAGCAACTGCGCCGAGATCGGCGAGGCCGCCTTCCGGCACGGCGTGCTCGTCCACCAGCTCGCGGACGAGACGGGCGACGCCGGTGCGCCCTCGCTGCCGCGCGCCCGCGCCGGATCGGGGACGCCGGCCGAATCGGCGACACCGGACGACGGCGAGCCTCCCCGGACGGCCGGGACCGCCCGGACCGCCCGGACCGGGCGCGACGCGGGGCCCGCCTCGGCCGTGCGGCGTCTCGGTGGACCGCTGCGGCCCCTGCGCTACGAGCTGCACCGGGTCTTCGGCACCGCCACCCCCGTGCTCACCGCCGTGTTCGTCGTCGCCGTCTCCGTCGTCACGGCGCTGGTCCTCGCCCGGGTCGGCCACACCGCGCAGAACCGGTTGCTCGCCGCCTGGCCGGAGCTGCTGCCCCTGCCGCCCGCGGCCCTCGGCGCCGGTCTGCTCGGAGCCCTGGCCTTCGGTGAGGAGTACCGCTTCCCGGCGCTCGCCGCCGACCGCGGCACCGTGCCGCGCCGACTCGGGCTGCTCACGGCGAAGCTCGGCGTCAGCGCCGTGCTCGCGCTACTGATCGGCGCCCTCGCCGTGACGGCCGACGCCGCAGCGCTGACCCTGGTCTTCGGCGGCGGCCCGCTCCGCACCCCGGCGGAGTGGGTTTCCCCGGCGGCGAGTTGGGCAGGACTGCTCATCGGCTGCGCCTGGTCCGGCGTGCTGGCCTCCGCGGTCTTCCGCTCCGCCGCCGCGGGTCTGGCCGCGGTGCTCGCCGTGCCGGTGATGGTCGTACCGCTGGTGCGCAAGGCGCTGGACGGCCCGTCCGCGTACCCGGTCACCGGTCTCGCGGAACGGCTGCGCGGGCTGACCTGGGCGCAGTGGCCCCCGGAGGCCGACCGGCTCGTTCTCGGTGCGTTGCGGGTGATGGCCCAACCGGTCGGTACCGCACTGGTGTTGTCGCTGATGGTCTTGTTGTGCGCCTATGGGTTCACAGGACTGCGCGGACGCGTCCGATGGTGAGGGATCGTTGCTGACCGTTCCGATACCGGAAGAGGTCCCAACGGGACCGATGTCGTCCACATCGCGGGCGGCGGATCGCAACTCCCCGTAAAAGGCCCGGTTTTTTGCGATAAGTCGTCAATTGCGTAGGTGGCACCGATCACCCTTTCGTGTGCTTTTCACCAAAGACCTCAAGGGCCAAGGAAACGACGCCGACAAAGGATTCGTGAGTACCCTTGCGCACACCATGATGACCGCCGCCCGCCATGCCGATTCCGGCCTCGCCGGCTCGGGCGAACTCGACCGCTACCCCTTCGCGGAGGCCTCCGGGACCGACCGCGTCGGAGTGCCCCACTGGGACGGATCCGACGTCGAGTTGGGCCGGGTGGGCCGACGCGCGGCGGGCAGCCGCGGCCGTGGCCTGCACGGCCAACTCGTCCAGCAGCTCGGCCAGATGATCGTTTCCGGCGACCTCGGCGCGGACCGCCCGCTGGTCCCGGAGGAGATCGGCCAGCGCTTCGAGGTCTCCCGTACGGTCGTCCGCGAATCGCTGCGGGTCCTCGAGGCCAAGGGCCTCGTCAGCGCCCGCCCCAATGTCGGCACCCGGGTCCGCCCCGTCGCCGACTGGAACCTGCTCGACCCCGACATCATCGAGTGGCGCGCCTTCGGCCCTCAGCGCGACGACCAGCGCCGGGAGCTGGGCGAGCTGCGCTGGACCATCGAACCCCTCGCCGCGCGCCTTGCCGCCGGCCACGGCCGCCCGGAGATCCAGCAGCGCCTCGCCGACATGGTCGAGATCATGGGCCACGCCCTCGGCCAGGGCGATTCGATCACCTTCGCACGCGCCGACCACGAGTTCCACGCCCTGCTCATCCAGGCAGCCGGCAACCGCATGCTGGAGCACCTCTCCGGCATCGTCTCCTCCGCCCTCCAGGTCTCCGGCAGCCCCATCACCGCCTGTGACCGCCCCAGCGAAACCTGCGTGGCGCACCACGCGCGCATGCTCGAGGCCCTCGCCATCGGGGACGCGCTCGGCGCGGAGAACGCGATGCGCCAGCTCCTGACGGTGCATCCGGAGGTCGAGCGCGTGGTCCCGGCCCCGCGCGAGCACTGACCGGATCCACGCGCGCGGACGCGGGGGTTGCGCGATGGATCGCGCCCACGTGCCGTCGGGCCCAGGAGGTGCCCCCGGGCGGATTCCGGGGGAGGGGCCGGCGGCACGGCGCGGGTCCCGGACGGGCTGTTCGGCCTCCGAAATGGGGCGTGTTCGGACACACCGGACTGGCATATATGGCTGTATGACCGGCATGGCATCAAACGCGGTGTGACTCGGGCCACGAAGATTGGGCGTAACGCTCAGCGAGGTCACGCGATGACCTAAGAGGTGATGGCCGACGGAGGGAAGACAGCAGCCCTTGGGGGTGCTGTGCAGCTCCCCGGCCCCTGCCCGCGCCGCCGGCCCATCCCCAGTCGGTGGTCGTCGGCTCCGGTCCAGCACCACCAGGCCCGGGGTCGGAAGCCGTTTCCATCGTTCCGAGAGGTTGTTCGTGTCGGCCAGCACATCCCGTACGCTCCCGCCGGAGATCGCCGATTCCGAGTCTGTGATGGCGCTCATCGAGCGGGGCAAGGCCGAGGGGCAGATCGCCGGCGATGACGTGCGTCGGGCCTTCGAGGCTGACCAGATTCCTGCGACCCAGTGGAAGAATGTTCTGCGCAGCCTCAACCAGATCCTCGAGGAAGAGGGTGTGACGCTGATGGTCAGTGCCGCGGAGTCGCCCAAGCGCACCACCCGCAAGAGCGTCGCAGCGAAGAGCCCCGCCAAGCGGACGGCGACCGAGCCCGTTGCCAAGAAGACGGCGGCCGCGCCCGCCGCCGCCGTGGCTCCGGCGGCTGAGGCCCCGGAGGCGGCTGAGGCGGCTGAGGCGGCGGACCCGGAGACCACCGACGCCCTCGCGCAGGAGACCGCGACCGAACCCGCCGCCAAGAAGACCGCGGCGAAGAAGACGGCAGCCAAGAAGGCCGCACCCGCCAAGAAGACCGCGGCGAAGAAGACGGCGGCGAAGAAGACCGCCGCCAAGAAGGACGCGGACGAGGGCGCCGACGACGAGACCGCGGAAGACGGCCCCGCCCAGGCGAAGGCCGAGGGCGACGAGGAAGAGGAGGGCGGGGAGAACAAGGGCTTCGTCATCTCGGACGACGAGGACGACGCCCCCGCCCAGCAGGTCGTCGTGGCCGGCGCCACCGCCGACCCCGTCAAGGACTACCTCAAGCAGATCGGCAAGGTCCCCCTGCTCAACGCGGAGCAGGAGGTCGAGCTCGCCAAGCGCATCGAAGCGGGCCTCTTCGCCGAGGACAAGCTGGCCAACTCCGACAAGCTGGCCCCCAAGCTCAAGCGCGAGCTGGAGATCATCGCCGAGGACGGCCGGCGCGCCAAGAACCACCTGCTGGAGGCCAACCTCCGCCTCGTCGTCTCCCTCGCCAAGCGCTACACCGGCCGCGGCATGCTCTTCCTGGACCTGATCCAGGAGGGCAACCTGGGCCTGATCCGCGCGGTCGAGAAGTTCGACTACACCAAGGGCTACAAGTTCTCCACGTACGCCACGTGGTGGATCCGCCAGGCGATCACGCGCGCCATGGCCGACCAGGCCCGCACCATCCGCATCCCGGTGCACATGGTCGAGGTCATCAACAAGCTGGCCCGCGTCCAGCGCCAGATGCTCCAGGACCTGGGCCGCGAGCCCACCCCGGAGGAGCTGGCCAAGGAACTCGACATGACCCCCGAGAAGGTCATCGAGGTCCAGAAGTACGGCCGCGAGCCGATCTCCCTGCACACCCCGCTCGGCGAGGACGGCGACAGCGAGTTCGGCGACCTCATCGAGGACTCCGAGGCGGTCGTCCCGGCCGACGCGGTGAGCTTCACGCTTCTGCAGGAGCAGCTGCACTCGGTGCTCGACACGCTGAGCGAGCGCGAGGCGGGCGTGGTCTCGATGCGCTTCGGCCTCACCGACGGCCAGCCGAAGACGCTCGACGAGATCGGCAAGGTGTACGGGGTCACCCGTGAGCGCATCCGCCAGATCGAGTCGAAGACGATGTCGAAGCTCCGTCACCCCTCCCGGTCCCAGGTGCTGCGCGACTACCTGGACTGACCGGAGCGGCGTTCGTCGCAGGTCGTGGCTAGGTGGCCGCGCGGGTGCGCGCGGCCACCGGGCGTCCCACTCTGGGTGGAGTCATGCACACTCGGAGTCAGGAGGCCTCATGCGTCGTCCCTTTGCCCGCGTTCTGGCGGGCGCGCTGACCCTGGTGGCGGGAGCGGCGGCGGCGCCGCTGAGCCAGGCCCCGCGGGCCGCAGCGGACAGCGTGGTGATCGGCGGGAAGCCGGTGAAGGTGGCCGATGCTCCGTGGGTCGTGGCTCTCGCCAGCCGTGACCGGTTCGGGGGTACGCGGGGCGGGCAGTTCTGCGGGGGCGTCCTCGTCGCCCCGTCCAAGGTGCTGACCGCGGCCCACTGCCTCGGCCGCCAGGTCCTGGGAGGCCCGGTCGACTCCGTCACCGACTTCCGGGTGATCACCGGTCGTACGGAGCTGCGCGCGGGCGAGGGCAGGGAGATCGCGGTGCGGTCCGCCCGGGTGTACCCGGGCTACGACCCGGCCAGCAACGCGGGCGACCTCGCCGTACTGGAGCTGGACGGAGCCGTGCCGAGCGGGCACGTGCTCGCGATGGCCGGTACGGGGCATCCGGCGTACGAGGCCGGGATCGAGGCCGCCGTATACGGCTGGGGCGACACGAGCGGATTCGGTGACTACGCGTACGCGCTGCGGGCGGCCCGGGTGACGGTGCTCGCGGACGAGGTCTGCGGGCGCGCCTATCCCGGAGACACCGACGGACAGTACCGGGCCGACTCCATGGTGTGCGCGGGCGCCCGCGAGGGCGGCAAGGACGCCTGCCAGGGAGACAGCGGAGGGCCGCTGGTGGCCCAGGGCCGGCTGATCGGGCTGGTGTCCTGGGGGCGCGGCTGCGGGCGCGCGGACAGTCCGGGGGTGTACACGCGGATCGCGCCGCTGATGGGATTCGTCGCCGGATCCACCGGGGGCCCGGAGGCGGCCCGGGGGAAGAGGGCCCGCCCAGATGTACGGGGGAGCCTGGGAGCCGGCGTACGCCCCGCCCAGGGGCCCGGGAGGGGCCTTCCGGTCGGGGTCCGGCCCGCGCCCAAGCGCTGAGCCCCGCATCGGTCCGGGGCAGGGGATGCGGCAGGGCATGAGGACGGGCGGTACCCCTGGGTCTCAGAGGTCCCGCCCGTCGACCGGCCTGGCCGGTCCTGGCTCGTCGGATGCGAGGTGTAGGCCTTGTGTCAGCGGTCCTCGGGGTCGGCGGCACTGGCCGCCGGAGCGGGCGTAAGCCGCTCGGTCTCATCCTGTATTTCTGCGGCGATCTTCTTGAGTTCCGGCTCGAACTTGCGACCGTGGTGGGCGCAGAAGAGCAGTTCACCGCCGCTCAGCAGGACGACGCGCAGATATGCCTGGGCGCCACAACGGTCGCATCGGTCAGCGGCCGTCAGCGGGGTCGCGGGTGTCAGAACAGTAGTCACGTCGCCTCTTCTCTAGCTCGACGAGCTGTCGTACCAGGGTCAACATCCAACCAGGCCGAAAACGTTCCCGCTCGCGGCTTTTCCTCGAAACTTCCTTCCGAAGCTGGCCGGCTGCTGCCGGTTGGCGGCGAAGGAGCCGTATTGCGTTGCTTTACGGTTTCGCGTTGTCAGGTCGTTCGCTTGTAGCAGTTCTGCCCTCTCCGGCTGAGTGCCGGTTGTTCATGAGGACGTGCCCGAACACTAAATGGTTCATGCGCGGAAGGGAACGTGATGTTTGCTTCACCCCCACGGGGGATCGAACACTCGTGCGGATCTGCACTACGCTGAAGAAGGGGCTGGGGTGGCGTTGCATCCGCTCTACCAGGCCTCGGTACCCTTCCAGCGGCAGCCGAGCCACCACTGCGCCCGACCGGGCCAGAAAAGAAATTCAGCGAGGAGCGAACTGCGTGACCGCCGACACGTCCGTGCCTTCCAGCGCACTGCTGACCGGAGCAGACCGGGACGGCTCCAACTACACCGCGCGGCACCTGCTCGTCCTCGAGGGCCTCGAGGCCGTCCGCAAGCGCCCCGGCATGTATATCGGGTCCACCGACAGCCGTGGCCTCATGCACTGCCTCTGGGAGATCATCGACAATTCCGTCGATGAGGCCCTGGGCGGCTACTGCGACCACATCGAGGTCATCCTCCACGAGGACGCCTCCGTGGAGGTCCGGGACAACGGCCGCGGCATCCCCGTGGACGTCGAGCCCAAGACCGGCCTCTCCGGCGTCGAGGTCGTCATGACCAAGCTGCACGCCGGCGGCAAGTTCGGCGGCGGGTCGTACGCGGCCTCCGGCGGCCTGCACGGCGTCGGCGCCTCCGTGGTCAACGCGCTCTCCGCCCGCCTCGACGTGGAGGTCGACCGCAACGGCGCCACGCACGCGATCAGCTTCCGCCGCGGCGTCCCGGGCATGTTCACCGAGCAGGGCCCGGACAGCCCCTTCGACCCCGACACCGGGCTGCGCAAGGGCAAGCGGGTCGCCCGGGGCAAGACCGGCACCCGCATCCGGTACTGGGCCGACCGGCAGATCTTCCTCAAGGACGCCAAGCTGACGCTGGACACGCTCTATCAGCGCGCCCGCCAGACGGCTTTCCTGGTGCCGGGCCTGACCATCGTCGTCCGCGACGAGCGGGCCCTCGAAGGTGCCGGCAAGACCGAGGAGACCTTCCGCTTCGACGGGGGCATCAGCGAGTTCTGCGAGTACCTCGCCCAGGACAAGGCCGCCTGCGACATCCAGCGCCTGACCGGCACCGGCATTTTCAAGGAGACCGTCCCGGTCCTCGACGACCGCGGCCACATGACCGCCACCGAGGTCACCCGCGAGCTCGGCGTGGACATCGCCCTGCGCTGGGGCACGGGGTACGAGACGAACGTCAAGTCGTTCGTGAACATCATCGCCACCCCCAAGGGCGGCACCCACATCTCCGGCTTCGAGCGCTCGGTCACCAAGACCGTGAACGAGGTGCTGCGCTCGGCGAAGCTGCTGCGCGTCGCCGAGGACGACGTGGTCAAGGACGACGCGATGGAGGGCATGACGGCCGTCGTCACCGTCCGCCTCGCCGAGCCGCAGTTCGAGGGCCAGACCAAGGAGGTGCTCGGCACCTCGGCGGCCACCCGGATCGTCGCGGCCGTCGTCGCCAAGGAGCTCAAGGCCTTCCTGACCTCCACCAAGCGCGACGACAAGCAGCAGGCCCGCGCCGTGATGGAGAAGATCGTCGCGGCCGCCCGGACCCGCATCGCGGCCCGTCAGCACAAGGAGGCGCAGCGTCGCAAGACGGCGCTGGAGACCTCTTCGCTGCCCGCGAAGCTGGCCGACTGCCGCAGCGACGACGTGGAGCGCAGTGAGCTCTTCATCGTCGAGGGCGACTCCGCGCTCGGCACCGCCAAGCTCGCGCGGAATTCGGAGTTCCAGGCTCTCCTGCCCATCCGGGGCAAGATCCTCAACGTCCAGAAGTCCTCGGTCTCGGACATGCTCAAGAACACCGAGTGCGGAGCGATCATCCAGGTCATAGGAGCCGGCTCGGGCCGGACCTTCGACATCGACGCCGCCCGGTACGGAAAGATCGTCCTGCTCGTGGACGCCGATGTGGACGGCGCGCACATCCGCTGCCTGCTGCTCACGCTCTTCCAGCGCTACATGCGCCCGATGGTCGAGGCGGGCCGGGTCTTCGCCGCCGTGCCGCCGCTCCACCGGATCGAGCTCGTCCAGCCGAAGAAGGGCCAGGACAAGTACGTGTACACGTACTCGGACAACGAGCTCCGCCAGACCCTGCTGGAGTACCAGCGCAAGAACATCCGCGTCAAGGACTCGATCCAGCGGTACAAGGGCCTCGGCGAGATGGACGCGGACCAGCTGGCGGAGACCACCATGGATCCCCGCTTCCGCACCCTGCGGCGGATCAACATCGGCGACCTGGATTCGGCCGAGTCGGTCTTCGACCTGCTCATGGGCAACGAGGTGGCCCCGCGCAAGGAGTTCATCACCAGCTCCGCCGCCACCCTGGACCGGTCGCGGATCGACGCCTGACGCGTCCGCCGCACGGGCGCTTTTCGAGTACGGGCACTCCGGGCACTTCCGCCGTGCTGGCACACCGGTGCTCTTCACTCCATCACCTGATGGAGTGAAGAGCACCGGTGTGCCAGTCCGCAAACCCATCTCCCGCACATCCTTGTGGGCACGCGGCCAATGCGGCGGCGGACAAGGAGAGTTCGGTGGACAAGCACGAAGGTCGTGATGCCGGAACGATCCGGCTGGACGACCCCTGGTACGACGCGCTGGCCGTCGGATGGGGCGAGGGTGCGGGTGCCGGCGTAGTCGACGGCTCCGGCGGGGCTGCCGGCGAGGGTGCGGAAACGTCACCGCCGCACTCCTCCCCGGGTGGCCGGCACGCGCTCGGCGCCTCTGACATCTACCTCGAAGTGCAGCGCAGCGCCGCCTTCCAGGAGGTGCGCAGCCGCTACCGGAGGTTCGTGGTCCCCGCGACCATCGGCTTCTTCCTCTGGTACCTCGCCTACGTGATCGCGGCCACCACGGCGCCCGGCCTGATGGCCCGGCCCGTGGTCGGCTCCGTCAACGTGGCCCTGCTGGCGGGCCTCGGCCAGTTCCTCAGCACCTTCCTGCTGACCTGGGCCTACGCCCGGCACGCGCGGCTGCGGCGCGATCGCGCGGCCCTGGACCTGCGCTGGACCGTCTTCGAGCAGGAGCAGGTCCGCCGGGCGCAATCCGGGGAGCGCGGCCGCGCCCGTGGGGCGGGCCGGTGACCACCGGGCACCAGACGCTGGCGCTGATCCTGTTCAGCGCCTTCATCGCCGTCACCCTCGGCATCACCACGTGGGTCAGCCGCAACCGGCACGGCTCGGCGGAGGAGTTCTACGCGGGCGGCCGGCTGTTCTCCCCGCTGGAGAACGGTTTCGCCATCGCCGGCGACTACATGTCCGCCGCCTCCTTCCTCGGCATCTCCGGCCTGATCGCGCTCTTCGGGTACGACGGCCTGCTGTACTCGGTGGGCTTCCTCGTCGCCTGGCTGGTCGTGCTCTTCCTCGTCGCCGAACTCGTCCGCAACTGCGGCCGCTTCACCCTCGCCGACGTGGTCGCCGCGCGGATGAGCGAGCGGCCGGTGCGGATCGCCGCCGGCACCTCCTCGGTCGTGGTGTCCGTGCTGTACCTCGTCGCGCAGATGGTGGGCGCGGGCAGCCTGGTGGGCCTGCTGCTCGCCGATTCGGGCCGCGTCGCGCGGACGCTGACCGTGATCGGGGTCGGCGCGCTCATGGTGATCTACGTGTCCTTCGGCGGCATGCGGGCCACCACCTGGATCCAGATCGTCAAGGCCGTGCTGCTCATGGGCGGGGCGATCACCCTGACCGTGCTGGTACTGGTCCGCTTCCACGGCAACTTCGACCAGCTGCTCAGCAGCGCCGCGGAGCGCAGCGGCTACGGGGACCGCTTCCTGGGCCCGGGGCTCAAGTACGGCGGCGACTGGACGGCCCGCTTCGACTTCATGAGCCTCGGGCTCGCACTGGTCCTCGGGACGGCCGGGCTGCCGCACATCCTGTCGCGGTTCTACACGGTGCCGACGGCGCGGGCGGCCCGCCGGTCGGTGGTGTGGGCGATCGCGCTGATCGGTGGCTTCTACCTGATGACCATCGTGCTGGGCTTCGGCGCGGCGGCGCTGCTGGGCCCGGAGCAGGTCAAGGCCTCCAACGCCTCGGGGAACACGGCGGTTCCGCTGCTCGCGGCCTTCCTGGGCGGCGGCGCCGAATCCACCGGGGGCGCGGTGTTGTTCGCCTTCGTCGCCGCCATCGCCTTCGCCACCATCCTCGCGGTGGTCGCGGGGATCACCCTGGCCTCGTCGGCCTCCGTCGCGCACGACCTGTACGCCTCGCTGAAGCGCCGTCACGCCCGGCAGCGCAGCGAGGTGGCGGTGGCCAGGGTGGCGGCCGTCGGGATCGGGGCGGTGGCGATCGGACTGGGGCTGCTCGCGCAGGACCTGAACGTGGCGTTCCTGGTAGGGCTGGCCTTCGCGGTGGCGGCCTCGGCGAACCTGCCGGTGCTGCTGTACTCGCTGTTCTGGCGTGGCTTCACCACGCGCGGCGCCGTCTGGTCGGTGTACGGGGGCCTGGTCCCGGCGGTGGTGTTGGTGGCGCTGTCTCCGGTGGTCTCCGGCAGTCCGGAATCCCTGTTCCCCGGGGTCGATTTCCAGTACTTCCCGCTCCAGAACCCGGGCCTGGTGTCCATCCCGCTCGGTTTCCTGGCGGGCTGGCTGGGGACGGTGACCTCGGCGGAGGAACCGGACGAGCGCAAGCACGCGGAGACGGAGGTCCGCTCCCTGACGGGGGCCGGCGCGGTGTAGGGACCGGGCGACCTCGCGCAGCTCAGCGCCCGGCCGGCCGGGTCACCCCGTGGCGGGCGGGCGCCAGGCGTAGCGGTGTTCGGGCCGGCCCGTTTCGCCGTAGCGCAGGGCCAGGGTGACGCGGCCGGTGCGGTCGAGGAGCTTGAGGTAGCGCTGGGCGGTCTGGCGGCTGATGCCGGCGCGGTCGGCGATCTGCTGGGTGGAGAGCGGACCTTCGGCCTCGCGCAGGACCTGACGGACCAGGTCGGCGGTGGTGGGGGAGTGGCCCTTGGGCAGGTCGTTCGGGGTGCCGGCCGCGGCGAGGGCGCCGAAGATCCGGTCGACCTCGGACTGTTCGGCCTCGCCGCCCGTGTCGAGCGTGCGCCGTAGTGCCCCGTAGGCCTCCAGCCGAGCGCGCAGGCCGGCGAACGTGAACGGCTTGACCAGGTACTGGACGGCGCCGAGGCGCATCGCGGCCTGGACGGTGGCCAGATCGCGGGCGGCCGTCACCATGATCACGTCCGTGTGCTGGCCGCGTTCGCGCAGGCGCCGGACCAGATCGAGGCCGTTCTCGTCCGGGAGGTAGTGGTCCAGCAGGATCAGGTCCACGGGGTGGGTGTCGAGGACCGCGAGCGCCTCGGCCGCCGAGTGGGCCCGGGCCGACACGCGGAAGCCGGGCACCTTCGCCACGTACGCCGCGTTGATCCGGGCAACCCGCGTGTCGTCGTCGACGACCAGCACGTCGAAGTCGCGGAGGGCGCCGTGTGCGCCGGACGGCCTGTCCGGGGTCTCGTTCATCGCAGGGCCTCCGGGAGCACGACGGAGAACTCCGCGCCTCCGTCGGCCGCCTCGCCGGCCCGGACCGTGCCGCCCTGCCGCTCCGCCAGGCGCCGCACCAGCGCGAGACCGAGCCCGCGCTCGCGGTGGGCCTGGGGCTGTTTGGTCGACCAGCCCTCGGTGAAGATCTCCTCGCGGCGCGACGGCGGGATGCCGGGGCCGCTGTCGCGGACCCGCAGCACCGCCGTGCGGCCGTCCGCCCGGATGTCGACCTCGACCAGTGGCGCCCGCGAGCCCACCGCCGCGTCGAGCGCGTTGTCGACCAGGTTGCCGACGATGGTGACCAGGCCGCCGGGGTCGACGAGGCGGTCGGGCAGCAGGGCGGAGTCGGCCAGGCGCAGGGGGACGCCGCGTTCGGCCGCGACCGTGGCCTTGCCCACCAGCAGGGCGGCGAGCAGCGGGTCGTGGACCTTCTCGGTGACCTGTTCGGCGGTGCTGCGGTGCACTCCGACGACCTCAGTTACGAACTCCACGGCCTCCTCGTGCAGCCCCAGTTCCAGCAGGCCGAGGAGGGTGTGGAGACGGTTGGCGTGCTCGTGGTCCTGCGCGCGCAGGGCGTCGATCAGGCCTTTGGTGGAAGCGAGCTCGCGTCCCAGGTGCTCCAGCTCGGTGCGGTCGCGCAGGGTGGCCACGGCCCCGCCGTCCTCGGTGGGCATCCGGTTGGCGACCAGGACCCGGGGGCCCTGGACGGTGAGCAGGTCGCGGCCGGTGACCCGGCCGGCGAGGACGTCGGTGGTGCGGCCCGCGCCGAGTACGTCGTCCAGCGGGCGCCCGGCGACCGCGCCGGCGGAGTCGGGGTCGAGGCCCAGCAGCCGGGCCGCCTCGTCGTTGACGAGCCGGATCCGGCCGCCCGGGTCGAGGGCGATCACGCCTTCGCGGATGGAGTGCAGCATGGCCTCGCGTTCGGCGAGCAGGCCCGCGATATCGGAGAAGGCCAGGTCGCGGGTCTGGCGCTGGATCCGGCGGGAGAGGAGGTAGGCGGCGAGCGCACCGGCCGCCAGGGCGCCGCCCGCGTACGCGAACAGGCCCGGGATGGCGCCGAGCAGCCGGCCCTGGACGCTGTCGTAGGCGATGCCGACCGAGACGGCGCCGACGATCTCGCCGTCGGCGGCGAGCAGCGGGACCTTGCCGCGCGCGGAGCGGCCCAGGGTGCCTTCGTCGATCTCCATGACCTCGCGGCCGGCCAGGGCGTCCCCGGGGTCGGTGGAGACGGGCTGGCCGATGCGGTCGGGGCTCGGGTGTGAGCGGCGGATCCCGTGCGGGTCGACGACGACCACGTACTCGGCGCCCGTGGCCCGGCGGATCCGCTCGGCGGAGGCCTGGACCGGTCCGTCGGGTGACGGATCCGAGCCGAGGAGGTCGGCGGCGAGCGAGGGATCGGCCGCCGCGCTCTGGGCAATGGCCAGGGCGCGGCGCATGGCCTGGTCGTCGAGCTGGGCGCTCAGCGGGGCCAGGAAGAGGCCCGTGGCCAGGACGAGGACCCCGGCGGCGATGGCCAGCTGGGTCAGCAGGATTTGGGAGACGGCCCGCCGGGGCAGCCCGAGGCGCCGATCGCCCACGTGAAAGAACCGCATGAGTAGGAACGGTAGGGCGGTTCGGGCGTAAGCGGAATTCCCTCATGCACGCAAATGGCTTGCGTTCCTTGCGTCCAGATTGCGCAAGTGATGTCGGCATGAAAGCGCGGTCAGAGATGTAGACGACTCGGCAGGGCTCTGCAATTCTCGCATCGCACACCGCAAATTCCTATCTCCCATGGTTCAGAAAGTTCATGTCGAGGGACGAGGACATATGAGAAGGCACACCTGGAGATGGCGGACGCTGGCCGCCTTGATCAGCACGGCCCTGTTGATGCTGGGCTGGCCCGCTCTCACCGCCGTGGCCGCCGGCGGACCGAGCGTCTCGGCGGGCCGCCCCGCCGACGCGAGCAGTACCAACGGCGGCTACACGGCCGCCAACATCACCGACGGCAACCAGTCCACGTACTGGGAGAGCGCCGCAAGCACCTTCCCGCAATGGGTGCAGACCGACCTCGGAGCCACCACACGTGTCGATCAGGTGGTACTCAAGCTCCCCGCCGGCTGGGAGAGCCGCGACCAGACCCTGTCCGTCCAGGGCAGCGCCGACGGCACCAGCTACAGCACCCTGGTCGGCTCGGCGGCGTACACCTTCGCCCAGGGCGGCGGGAACGTGGTCGCCATCGGCTTCCCCGCCACGCAGACCCGGTACGTGCGGATCAACGTCACCGCCAACACAGGCTGGCAGGCCGCCCAGCTCTCCGAGCTCGAGGTCCGCGCCCCCGGCGAGTCCGGGAGCAACCTGGCCCTCGGCAAGACCCTCACCGCGAGCAGCAACACCCAGGTCTACGTCCCCGGCAACGCCAACGACGGGAACACGGCCAGCTACTGGGAGAGCGCCCACAACGCCATGCCCCAGTGGCTCCAGGCCGACCTCGGCTCCTCCGTCCGCGTGGACCGCGTGGTCCTGAAGCTGCCCGAGAACTGGGGGCCACGCACCCAGACGCTCAAGATCCAGGGCAGCGCCAACGGCACGGACCACACGGACCTGACCGCGTCCAAGACCTACGACTTCAACGCCGCCGGCGGGGGCGCGGTGACCCTCACCTTCGACGCCACCACCACCCGCTACCTGCGCGTATGGATATCGCAGAACTCCGTACAGCCCGGCGGGCAGCTCTCGGAGCTGGAGATCTACGGCCCGACCACCGGCGACACCCAGCCGCCGACCGCCCCGACCGCGCTCGCCTACACCGAGCCCGCCACCGGCCAGATCAAGCTCACCTGGAACGCCGCCACCGACAACACCGGTGTCACCGGCTACGACGTCTACGCCAACAACCAGCTGCGCACCAGCGTCGCCGGCGGCGTCACCGCCTACACCGACACCCAGCCCGCCGACGCGAGCGTGACCTACTACGTCCGCGCCAAGGACGCGGCCGGGAACCAGTCGGGGAACAGCAACAGCGTCACCCGGGCCGGGAACACCGGTGACACCCAGGCACCGACCGTCCCGGGCTCCCTGGCCCTCACCGAGCCGGCCGCCGGCCAGGTCAAGCTGACCTGGCAGCCCTCCACCGACAACGTCGCCGTCACCGGCTACGAGGTCTTCGCCAACAACGTCCTGCTCACCACGGTCGCCGGCAACGTGACCACCCACACCGACACCCAGCCGGCCACCGCCACCGTCAGCTACTTCGTCCGCGCCAAGGACGCGGCGGGCAACCGCTCCGGCGACAGCAATTCCGTCACGCGCAACGGCAGCGGAGGCGGCGGCTCCAACCTGGCCGTCGGCAAGCCGATCACCGGCTCCTCCGTGATCCACACCTTCGTCGCGGAGAACGCCAACGACAACAGCACCGCCACCTACTGGGAGGGCGCCGGCGGCGCCTACCCGAGCACCCTGACCGTCGCCCTCGGCGCCAACGCCGACATCGACCGCCTGGTCCTCAAGCTCAACCCGGACAGCAGCTGGGGCACCCGGACCCAGAACATCCAGGTCCTCGGCCGGGAGCAGGGCGCCTCGGGCGTCACCAGCCTGGTCGCCGCCAAGGACTACGTCTTCAACCCGGCCGCCGGATCCAACACCGTCACCATCCCGCTGAGCGCCCGGCTCGCGGACGTGCAGCTGCGCTTCACCTCCAACACGGGCTCCTCCAACGGCCAGATCGCGGAGTTCCAGGTCATCGGCGTCCCGGCGCCCAACCCGGACCTGCAGGTCACCGCCCTGAGCGCCAGCCCGGCGGCCCCCGTCGAGTCGGACTCCGTCACCCTGTCCGCCACCGTCAAGAACACCGGCCCCGCCCCGGCCGCCGCGACCGCCGTCTCCTTCCGGCTCGGCGGCTCGAAGATCGCCACCGCCAGCGTGCCCGCGCTGGCCGCCGGCGCCGCGGCGACCGTCACCGCGGGCATCGGTCCGCGCGACGCCGGTTCGTACCCGCTGAGCGCGATCGTCGACGAGGCGAACACCGTCGTCGAGCAGAACGAAACCAACAACACCTTCAGCGGCTCCCCGCTGGTGGTCCGCCCGGTCGACAGCTCGGACCTGATCGCCTCGTCCGTCGGCTGGTCGCCCAGCGCCCCGTCCGCCGGCCAGTCGGTGGCGTTCAGCGTCACCGTCAAGAACCAGGGCACCGTGGCCGCCGCGACGGGCACGCACAACGTCACCCTCACCCTGCAGGACGCGGCCGGCGCCACGGTCCGCACCCTGACGGGCTCCTTCGGCGGCGCGCTCGCGGCCGGTGCCTCGACGGCCCCGATCGCACTCGGCAACTGGACCGCGGCCAACGGCAAGTACACCGTCAAGGTGGTCCTCGCCGACGACGCCAACGAACTGCCGGTCAAGCGCGCCAACAACACCACCACCAAGCCCTTCTTCGTCGGCCGCGGGGCGAACATGCCGTTCGACATGTACGAGGCGGAGGACGGCGTGGTCGGCGCCGGAGCCAATGTCGTCGGCCCCAACCGCACCATCGGCGACATCGCCGGCGAGGCCTCGGGCCGCAAGGCCGTGAACCTCGACGCGACGGGCGAGTACGTCGAATTCACCACCCGGGCCGCGACCAACACCCTGGTGACCCGCTTCTCGATCCCCGACGCCCCGGGCGGCGGCGGCATCGACTCCACCATCAACGTCTACGTCAACGGCGTCCTCAAGAAGGCCCTGCCGCTGACCTCGAAGTACGCCTGGCTCTACGGAGCCGAGGCCGGTCCGGGCAACTCGCCGGGCGCGGGCGCCCCGCGGCACATCTACGACGAGGCCAACATCCTCCTCGGCGAGACCGTCCCGCAGGGCAGCAAGATCCGCCTCCAGAAGGACGCGGCCAACACCTCCACCTACGCGATCGACTTCGTGAGCCTGGAACAGGCCACGGTGATCCCCAACCCCGACCCGGCGACGTACACGGTGCCCGCCGGATTCACCCACCAGGACGTGCAGAACGCCCTGGACAAGGTCCGCATGGACACCACGGGCAAGCTCGTGGGCGTCTACCTGCCGCCGGGCGAGTACGAGACGGCGAGCAAGTTCCAGGTGTACGGCAAGGCCGTGCAGGTCGCCGGGGCCGGACCGTGGTTCACCCGCTTCCACGCCCCTGCCTCGCAGGACAACACGGACATCGGCTGGCGCGCGGAGGGCACCGCGAAGGGCTCGTCCTTCTCGGGCTTCGCCTACTTCGGCAACTACACCTCGCGCATCGACGGTCCGGGCAAGGTCTTCGACTTCTCGAACGTCACGGACATGACCATCGACAACATCTGGAACGAACACACGGTGTGCCTCTACTGGGGTGCCAACACCGACCGCATCACCCTCCAGAACTCGCGGATCCGCGACACCTTCGCCGACGGCATCAACATGACCAACGGCAGCACGGACAACCTCGTCGCCAACAACGAGGCGCGCTCCACGGGTGACGACAGCTTCGTGCTGTTCTCCGCGATCGACGCGGGCGGCGCGGACATGAAGAACAACGTCTACGAGAACCTGACCACGATCCTGACGTGGCGCGCGGCCGGTGTAGCCGTCTACGGCGGCTTCAACAACACCTTCCGCAACGTCTACATCGCCGACACCCTCGTCTACTCGGGCATCACCATCAGCTCGCTGGACTTCGGGTATCCGATGAACGGGTTCGGGACCGACCCGACGACCTTCGAGAACATCTCGATCGTCCGGTCCGGCGGCCACTTCTGGGGTTCGCAGACCTTCCCCGGAATCTGGATCTTCTCGGCTTCCAAGGTGTTCCAGGGGATCCGGATCAACAACGTCGACATCATCGACCCGACGTACAGCGGAATCATGTTCCAGACGCAGTACGTCGGCGGCCAGCCGGTCAATCCCATCAAGGACACCATCCTGAGGGACATCACCGTCACCGGGGCGAAGAAGAGTGGCGACGCCTACGACGCCAAGTCCGGGTTCGGTCTCTGGGTGAACGAGATGCCCGAGGCAGGGCAGGGTCCGGCGGTGGGTGAGGTCACCATCCACAACCTGAAGATGAGCGACAACGCCGTGGACGTGCGCAACACGACCTCGACGTTCAGGATCAACCAGCTGCCGTAGCGGGCGGCGGGGCGGCGGGGCACCCCTTTGGGGGCGCCCCGCCGCCCCCTTGTGCGGTACAGAGGGGGTCACAGGGGTTCCGCGCCGGATTCCGATGGGCCAAACTGGCTGTAATCGCACTGCAAGGAACTTGCATGATTTGCGCTAGTCTTGCGCTCATGACGCGACGACTTGCTCAAGTGGCGAAGAAGGTGGGGGTCAGCGAGGCAACGGTCAGCCGGGTGCTCAACGGCAAGCCGGGCGTCTCGCAGGCGACCCGCCAGTCCGTGCTCACCGCCCTCGACGTCCTCGGCTACGAGCGCCCCACCCAGCTGCGCGGCGAGCGCGCCCGGCTGGTCGGCCTGGTCCTGCCCGAACTCCAGAACCCCATCTTCCCGGCCTTCGCCGAGGTCATCGGCGGCGCGCTGGCCCAGCAGGGACTGACCCCGGTGCTCTGCACGCAGACCACCGGCGGGGTGTCCGAGGCCGACTACGTCGAGCTCCTGCTCCAGCAGCAAGTGTCCGGAGTGGTCTTCGCCGGCGGGCTCTTCGCGCAGGCCGACGCCCCGCACGAGCACTACCGGCTGCTGCACGACCGCAAGGTCCCGGTGGTGCTCATCAACGCCTCGATAGAGGACCTCGGCTTCCCGTGCGTGTCCTGCGACGACGCCGTCGCGGTCGAGCAGGCCTGGCGCCACTTGGCCTCTCTCGGCCACGAGCGCATCGGCCTGGTGCTGGGCCCGCCCGACCACATCCCTTCCCTGCGCAAGCTGGTGGCGGCCCAGACCGTCGCCGCCGCGGCCGGCGGCGAGCTGCCCGCCGAGCACGTGGAGCGGGCGCTGTTCTCCCTGGAGGGCGGCCACGCGGCCACCACCAGGCTGCTCGACCGGGGGGTCACCGGCATCATCTGCGCGAGCGACCCGCTGGCCCTGGGAGCCATCCGGGCAGCCCGCCGCCGGGGGCTTGGCGTACCCGGGGACGTGTCCGTCGTCGGGTACGACGACTCGGCCTTCATGAACTGCACGGAGCCCCCGCTGACCACCGTGCGCCAGCCCATCGAGGCCATGGGCCGGGCCGCCGTGGAGCTGCTCACCGCGCAGATCCAGGGGGCGGCCGTACAGCCCGGAGAGCTGCTCTTCGAGCCCGAGCTCGTGGTGCGCAGCTCCACGGGGCAGGCCCCGCGCCGCCGGCCCGCGTAGGGTTCCACCCGGCTTGGCCCCGCGAGTACAGGGCTCCGAAGCGTCCCACTGACGCTTCGGAGCCCTGTTTTGCGTTCTCCGCCCGACGCATCGGAGCCTTACTGCCAATCTCTTGCGTAATCTGCGCGCGATATTGCGTTCGTCTGTGGGTGGTGGTTGAGTGTGCCGCGCTCGCCCCCACGCTCGCCCCCAGCCTCCTGCTTGATGCTCGAAGGGGACCACCGATGAGAACCAACATCCGCCGCAACACCGCGGCCGCCCTCGTCTCGGCGCTCGCCGTCACCGCCCTCGCGGCCTGCGGTACGAGCAGCGGTGGCGACGACACCAAGAACCAGCCGGCCGGCGGTTCCGGTGACGCCTCCGCACCGCTCGACCCGAAGACGAAGGTCACCCTCTCCATCGACTGCATGCCGCCCGCGGCGAAGGCGGCCGAGCTCAAGGAGTGGAAGGAGGACGTGGCGGAGTTCAACAAGACCTACCCGAACGTCACGATCGAGGGCCGCTCCACCCCGGGCCAGTGCCTGGAACCCCCGCGCTTCACCGCGATGCTCAAGGCCAAGTCCCAGCCGGACGTGTTCTACGCCTACTTCACCGACCTCCAGCAGGTGCTGGACAACGACGGCGCCGAGGACATCGCGCCCTACGTCAACGCCAAGTCGGTGCCGGCCTTCGACGACATCGACAAGAACGTCACGGGCATCCTCAAGCGGGACGGCAAGCTCTACGGCCTGCCCACCAGCAACTACACGATGGGCCTGCTGGTCAACCGCAAGCTCTTCCAGCAGGCGGGCCTCGACCCCGACCAGCCGCCGCGCACCTGGGACGAGATCCGGACGGCCGCCAAGAAGATCGCGGCCCTCGGAAACGGCACCGCCGGCTACGGCGAGTACAGCGTCGAGAACACCGGCGGCTGGCACTACACGGCGGCCATGTACGGCATGGGCGGCGACATCGTCGGCTCCGACGGCAAGGCGGCCTTCAACAACCCCACCGGCAAGAGGATCGTCGACAACCTTCACGCCATGCGCTGGGAGGACGACAGCATGGGCAAGACCCAGCTGCTCAAGTGGGGTGACTTGCAGAAGCAGATGGCCTCGGACAAGCTCGGCATGTTCCTGGCCGCGCCCGACGACATCACGTACATGGTCCAGCAGCTCGGAGCCGCGTACGAGAACTTCGGCATGGGCCCCATCCCCGGCGGCGCCGCCACGCTGGCCGGCGGCAACGGCTACATGATCAAGAAGGGCAGCTCGCCCGACAAGGTCAAGGCCGCGATCGCCTGGCTGAACTTCAAGACGCTCTCCGTCGGCAAGGGCCAGTTCCAGTACGACCGCTCCAAGGCCGACGGCCTGCCGGTCGGCCTTCCCCAGCCCGCCTTCTTCACCGGCGCGAGCAAGGCCAAGGACGGCGAACTGAAGGCCGCCAGCGCCACCATGCCGGTCGTCAACTTCAAGCCCTTCCTGGACAACCCGGTGGCCGGCAAGGCCGAGCCGGTGAAGGCCCAGGAGGTCTACAAGGTCCTCGACAAGGTGATGTCGGGCGTCCTGACCAACAAGGACGCGGACTCGACGCAGCTCCTGACGGAAGCCGAGAAGGCGGTCAACCAGGTGCTGGCCAACCAGTAGCGGCCCGGCCGGGGGAGGTCCGGGCGGGCCTCCCCGGCCCGGACCCGCCGCCGGCCCCCGTACCCGCAGACCGATCGCGACGACCCACCTAGGAGCGAGCGGCGATGTCGGCTCCCACCCTGTCCGGTACCTCCCGCGAGGAATTCGTCCGGGCGTTCAAGCGGAACATCACGGCCCACGGCTTTCTCATCGGCGCCGTGCTCTGTTTCTCCTTCTTCTCCTGGTACCCGATGATCCGGGAGTTCCTGCTGGCCTTCCAGAAGACCGAGGGCGGATCCGTCCGCTGGGTCGGCTGGGACAACTTCCGCTACGTCTTCAACGATCCGGCCTTCTGGCAAGCCTGGCGCAACACCCTGCTCTTCACCGGACTCGCGCTGGTCCTCGGCTTCGTCGTCCCGTTCGCGGTCTCCCTCGTACTCAACGAATTCCGGCACGCGCAGGGCTACTTGCGGCTGCTGGTCTACCTCCCGGTGATGATGCCGCCGGTGGCCTCGATCCTGCTCTTCAAGTACTTCTACGACCCGGGTTACGGCATCTTCAACAGGATTCTGGAATTCCTGCACCTTCCGGCGCAAGACTGGCTGCAATCCACCGACACCGCGATGCTGTCTGTCGTCATCGCTTCCACGTGGATGAACATGGGCGGCGCGACCCTGATCTACCTGGCGGCCCTCCAGGGAATCCCTGGCGAGCTCTACGAAGCGGCCGAACTCGACGGAGCCGGGGTGCTGCGCAAGATCTGGCACGTCACGATCCCGCAGACCAAGCTCATCCTCTCGCTGATGCTGCTCATGCAGATCATCGCCACGATGCAGGTGTTCGTGGAGCCCTTCATGCTGACCGGCGGCGCCGGTCCCGAGGGCGCGACCACCACCGTCGTCGTCCTCATCTACCAGTACGCCTTCAGCTTCAACCAGTACGGCGGCGCCGCGGCCCTGGGCCTGTGCCTGCTCGTCCTGCTCGCCGGCTTCTCCGCCGTGTACGTCCGGCTGAGCCGCGACAACGAGAACTGACGGGAGCACCTGACATGGCGGAGCGCACGCTGATATCGCCGGCCCAACTCGGCCGCACCCGGGGCAAGATCGCCTACTGGACCGTCCTGGCGCTGGTCGTCATCGGCTTCACGGCCGTCTTCCTCGGCCCCCTCTACTGGATGGTGGCCAACGGCCTCAAGAGCACCCAGGAGTTCACCCAGCTCCCGCCGACCCTCGTACCGGACTCCCTGAACCCGGAGAACTACTCCGCGGCCTGGAAGGTCATGGACCTCGCCAAGCTGCTGTTCAACACCCTCTACTACGCATTCGGAGCGCTGGCCTTCCAGCTCGTCCTCGACGTCGCCGCGGCGTACTCGCTGTCCAAGCTCCGGCCGGTCTTCGGCAAAGCCGTCCTCGGCATGATGCTCGCCACCCTGATGATCCCGGCCACCGTCCTCGTCGTACCGCAGTACCTCACGGTCCTGGACATGCCGCTCATCCAGCGGAACCTGCTCAACACGCCGTGGGTGATCTGGCTGCCGTCGGTCACCAACGCCTTCAACATCTTCCTGCTCAAACGATTCTTCGACTCCATACCCCGAGAGATCCTCGACGCCGCCGCCATCGACGGGGCCTGCGCCCTGCGCACCCTGCGCTCCGTCGTCCTGCCGATGTCCCGTCCCATCCTCGGAGTCGTGTCGATCTTCGCGGTCGTCGGAGTCTGGAAAGACTTCCTCTGGCCGATGCTCACCCTCCCCGACCCGGCCCTGCAGACGCTCAACGTCGGCATCTACTCACTGGCCAGGGGAGTGCCCGAGAACCACCTCGTCGCCGCGCTCGCGATGGCCTCGGCGCCCACGCTCATCATCTTCCTGATCTTCCAGCGCAACATCATGAGCGGCCTGACGGCAGGCTCCCTCAAGGGGTGAGAACCCCGATCCGCCGCCACGCCCGGCCGCCCCCCGTGAAAGGACCCCTCCGTGGCTGACTTTCCCCTGCCCGAAGACGCCGCCGACTGGTGGCGCTCGGCCGCCATCTACCAGGTGTACGTACGGAGCTTCGCCGACGGCGACGGGGACGGCACCGGTGACCTCGTGGGCGTCCGGGCGCGCCTTCCCTACCTCGCCGAACTGGGCGTGGACGCCCTCTGGTTCACCCCCTGGTACCTCTCCCCGCTCGCCGACGGCGGCTACGACGTCGCCGACTACCGCACCATCGACCCCGCCTTCGGCACCCTGGCCGAGGCCGAGAAGCTCATCGCCGAGGTCCGCGAGCTGGGCATCCGCACCATCGTCGACATCGTCCCGAACCACGTGTCCGACCAGCACGCCTGGTTCCAGGCCGCCCTCGCGGCCGGCCCCGGCAGCCCCGAGCGCGAGCTCTTCCACTTCCGCCCCGGCCGCGGCGAGCACGGCCAACTGCCGCCCGGGGACTGGCCCTCGCAGTTCAACGGCGCCGCCACCTGGACGCGGGTACCGGACGGGGAGTGGTACCTGCACCTCTTCACCCCGCAGCAGCCCGACCTGAACTGGGACCACCCCGCCGTCCGCCGGGAGCACGAAGAAGTCCTGCGGTTCTGGTTCGAGCGCGGAGTGTCCGGCGTACGGATCGACTCCGCGGCCCTGCTCGCCAAGGACCCGGCCCTGCCCGACCTGGCCGGGCGCTCGCCCGAGCCCTGGTCCGGGGAGGGCCACCCGTACATCGACCGCGACGACCTCCACACCATCTACCGGTCGTGGCGCGCCATCGCCGACGAGTACGGAGCCGTCTTCGTCGGCGAGGTCTGGCTGCCGGACACCGAGCGGTTCGCCCGCTACCTGCGCCCCGACGAGCTGCACACCGCCTTCAACTTCTCTTTCCTCAGCTGCCCGTGGGACGCCGACCGGCTGCGCACCTCCATCGAGGAGACCCTTGCCGAGCACGCCCCCGTCGGCGCCCCGGCCACCTGGGTGCTGTGCAACCACGACGTGACCCGTACCGTCACCCGCTACGGGCGCGCCGAGACGGGTTTCGACTTCGCCGCCAAGGCCTTCGGGACCCCGACCGACCTGGACCTCGGCACCCGGCGAGCACGCGCCGCCGCCCTGCTGACGCTCGCCCTTCCGGGCGCCGTGTACGTCTACCAGGGCGAGGAACTCGGGCTTCCGGAGGCCGACATCCCGCTCGACCGCATCCAGGACCCGATGCACTTCCGCTCCGGCGGTACCGACCCGGGTCGCGACGGGTGCCGGGTCCCGCTGCCCTGGACCGCCGAGCCCTGGCACGACGCCTGGTTGCCCCAGCCCGAGTCCTGGCCGGTGTACGCCGCGGACCGGCAGGCCGGCGACCCGGCCTCGATGCTCACCCTGTACCGGACGGCCCTCGGACTGCGCCGCGCCGCCGGCGGCTTCGGCGGCGGATCGCTGGAGTGGCTGGCCGCGCCGCCCGGCGTACTGGCCTTCGCCCGTCCCGACGGGCTGGTCTGCATGGCCAACCTGTCGCCGCGGCCCGTGCCGTTGCCGGCCCACACGGACCTCCTGCTGAGCAGCCGCGCCCTGGAGGGCAACGGGCTGCTTCCGCAGGACACGGCGGTCTGGCTGCGGACCTGACGCCCCAGCCGGGCCGCCGGCGCCACCCGCCCCCGCACCACCCCGTCACGGCATCGGCTGGGGCGGGCGGGGCCCTTGGTACTGCCCGCTCGGCCGCATCCGCAGCGGGCGCTCTTGGTACTCCTCGAGCGCGTGCGCGATCCAGCCGGCCGTGCGGGCCACCGCGAAGACGGTCTCCCCGGCCTCCGGAGCCATCCCGCAGGACACCGTCAGGACCGCCAGCGCCAGATCCACGTTGGGGTGTAGCCCGCCGCCGTGCCGGGCCATCACGCCGGCGACCTCGCGCGCCGCACCCAGCGCGGGACCGGCCTGCGGCAGCGGCTCCAGCCGAGCGAACAGAGCCGTCGCCCGCGGGTCCTCGCCCTTGTACAGCCGGTGTCCGAGGCCCGGTACCCGGCGCCCGGCACGCAGGTACTCCGTGACCACCGGCGCCGCCCCGCCCCGCTCCAGCACCTCCACCACCATCCGGTGGGCGAGCCGGCCCGCCGCGCCGTGCAACGGGCCCTCGAGCGCGCCGAGCCCGGCCGACACCGCCGCGTACGGGTGCGCGCGCGCCGACGCCGCGACCCGTACGGCCAGGGTCGAGGCGGCCAGGTCGTGGTCGGTGAGCAGGGCCAGGGCCAGGTCCAGCACGGCCAGCGCGTCCGGATCCGGCTCCAGGGGGGAGAGCCGGGGCCACAGCTGCCGGGCCAGGCGGCCGTCCCCGGCCCACTGCGACGGGCCCAACTCGGGCAGGGCGCCGACCAGCGTGGGGATCAAGGAGCGCGCGGAGCCCAGTACGGCGGCCTCGGAGAGGTCGAAGCGCAGCGGGTCCGCGACCGCGGCGGCGGCCACGGCCACCCGCAACCGGTCGACCGGACCGCTGTGCGGGGGCAGCGCGGCGACCGCCCGCCGGGCCGCGGCGAGGGCCTCCGGATGGGCGGTGAAACGGGCCCCGCGCACCAGGGTCCCCGTCCACAGCCACTCGGCCACTTCCTCGTAGCGGTGCCGCGAGGCCAGCTCCACCGCGTCCACGCCGCGGAAGTAGTACCGGTCCGATTCGATGAGCGTGAGCGAGGTGCGGACGGAGAGCTCCCCGGCGGAGCCCGGGGGCACGGCCGCCTCGCGCCGGCTGCGCCGGGCCAGGGCCTCCACCTCGCGGGCGTCGAAGCTGCTCCCGCGCCCGACCGGGTCGCGGCGGCTCGTGAGCTGGCCCCGGCTGACGTAGGCGTACACGGTGGCGGGCTTCACGCCGAGCAGCTGGGCCGCCTCCTGGGTGCTGACCCTCCGCTCGGCGGCCTTGGCCGACGCGGTGGATTCGACGGTGTCGCCGGACTCCTCGTTCATGACGGACACCCTACATAGATTGATTCGATCAATATTGACAATGATTGGATCCATCATTGATGGTCGAGGCATGAACACCACCGTCGTACAGTCCGAAATTCCCCGCGGCCTCGCGGGAGTCGTGGTCACCGACACTCAGCTCGGTGACGTCCGGGGCCGTGAGGGCTTCTACCACTACCGCCAGTACTCGGCCGTCGAGCTCGCCGAGAGCCGCACCTTCGAGGACGTGTGGCACCTGATGTTCCGCGGCGCGCTGCCCGCGGGCGCAGCCGAACGCGCCGCCTTCACCGCCGAGATCGCCCCGCTGCGCCGGCTCCCCGACGCGGTCAGCGACGCCCTGCCCGCGCTGGCCCGCGCCACCGCGCTGTCCGGCCCGCTCGCCGGTCTGCGCACGGCGCTCTCCCTGCTCGGCGCCTCCGCCGGATTCCGCCCGGTCTACGACCTCGACCCCGAGCGCCGGGCCGCCGACGCGCTGGCCGCCTGCGCCGCCGTACCGACCCTGCTCACCGCCCTGTACCGGCTCGGGCAGGGGCTGGAGCCGGTGGAACCGCGCGAGGACCTCCCATACGCCGCGAACTACCTGTACATGCTGACCGGGCACGAGCCGGACGCGGTCAGGGCCCGCGCGGTCGAGCGGTACCTGATCGCCACCGTCGACCACGGCTTCAACGCCTCCACCTTCACCGCCCGCGTGATCGCCTCGACCGGCGCGGACGTCGCGGCCTGCCTCACCGGAGCGATCGGCGCGCTCTCCGGCCCGCTGCACGGCGGCGCCCCCAGCCGGGCCCTGGACACACTCGACGCCATCGGCACGGCGGACCGGATCGACCCGTGGATCCGCGAACGGGTGCTCGCGGGCGACCGGATCATGGGCTTCGGGCATCCGGTGTACCGCACCGAGGACCCGCGCTCGCGCATGCTGCGCGAGATCGCCGGAGGGTTCGGCGGCCCGCTCGTGGACTTCGCGGTGGAGGTCGAGCGGCACGTCGAGCGGATCCTCGCGGAGCTGAAGCCGGGCCGCGAGCTGCACACCAACGTCGAGTTCTACGCGGGCGTGGTCATGGAGCTGTGCGGACTGCCGCGCGAGATGTTCACCCCGACCTTCTGCGCGGCCAGGGTGGTCGGCTGGAGCGCGAACGTCCTCGAACAGGCCGCCGACTCGAAGATCATCCGCCCGGCCGCCCGCTACACCGGGCCGACCCCGCCCCAGCCGGTCCCCGTCCTCGGCTGACTACGATCGGGCGGGTGAACAGCATTCCTGTCGTCGTCCTCGCCGGATTCCTCGGATCCGGCAAGACGACCGTCCTCAACCACCTCCTCGGCAACCGTGGAGGGACCCGCATCGGGGTCGTCGTCAACGACTTCGGCTCCATCGAGGTCGACGCGATGTCGGTGGCCGGCCAGGTCGGCGACTCGATGGTCTCCCTCGGCGGCGGCTGCCTGTGCTGCGCGGTGGACGGCAGTGAGCTCGACGCGTACCTGGAGAAGCTCGCCGACCCGGTCCACCGCATCGACGTGATCGTCATCGAGGCGAGCGGGCTGGCGGAGCCCCAGGAGATGGTCCGGATGCTCGTCGCCAACGAGAACCCGGCCGTCCGCTACGGCGGCATGGTGCAGATCGTCGACGCGGCGGAGTTCGACGCGACCCGGGCCCGGCACCCGGAGACCGACCGGCACCTGGCCGTCGCGGACCTGGTGGTGCTCAACAAGACCGATCGCGTGGACGCCGCGGAACGGGCCCGGATCGAGGGCGTGCTCACCGGGCTCTGCGCGCCCGGGATCCCGGTCGTCGGCGCCGACCACGGGCGGATCGATCCCGAACTGCTCTTCGACCGCCGCCCGTGGACCGAGACGCTCGGTCAGCTGTCCTTCGAGGACCTGCTGGCACAAGCGGACGAACACGACCACGAACACGATGAAGGTGATCACGCGCACCACGCGCACGCGGCGTACGAGAGCACGGAGTTCGTGTCCGAGCAGGCCCTCAGCCCGCGTCGGTTCGTCGAGTTCCTCGACCGCCGCCCGGCCGGTCTCTACCGGATCAAGGGCTTCGTCTACTTCGGCGTCCCCGGGCACGAGGAGCGCTACGAGGTCCACGCGGTCGGCCGCTTCCTCCGCTTCGCACCGCACCCCTGGGGCCGGGGCGAGCCGCGCCTGACGCAGCTCGTCCTGATCGGCTCGGGCACCGACGGCCCTGCCCTGCTCCGCGAACTGGAGGCCTGCCGCGAAGCGGAACCGCAGCGCGGCCGCCCGGAATCCATGTGGGGCGTCCTGCGCTACGTCCACCGCCCGGCGGAACCGGCCCCGGAGTCGGACCCGGACCCGGGTCGGGAGGCCGAAGCCGATCATGATCCCGATCCCGATCCCGAGGACTTCTAGGGAACGCCCCGCTGACCGCTGACCGCTCCCCCCGCCGTCCCGTCAGGTGACCTCGATGCCGAAGTTGCCGAGGAGGGGGGCCAGGCCGCCCGGGTAGCCCTTGCCGCCGAGGACGAAGTTCCAGTCGCCGCTCGCGCGGCGGCGGAAGGAGCCGAGGACCAGGGCGGTTTCTCCCGCGCGGCCGTCGGAGACGTCCAAGCGGGCCAGTTCCCCGCCCGTGGCGTCCAGCAGCCGGATCCGGGCGTCCGTGAAGCCTGCCAGGTCGGCGTGGGGATCGACCTCCGGGTCGATCGCGGCCACGAGGACCAGCCGGTCGGCGGCCTGCGGCAGGTCGTCGAAGGAGACGAGCAGCGCCGCCTTGTCGAGCGCCGAGTGCGCGTGCGTGCGTACCGAACCGTCCGGGGTGCGGGGGTTGTTGAAGAACACGAAGTGGTCCTCGGTCAACACCCGGTTGCCCTCGCAGACCAGCGCGCACACGTCCAGCGCGACCGATCCCGCCCACGACATGCCGAGCACGTTGTGGTCCGGGGAAGGGGGCGGCGCCGGCTCCGCCGTGCGCTGGGCCGGTAGCGAGGCCGCCGGGCCGCCGCCCAGGCGTCCCCGTAGTCCGTGCTGGTGCAGCAGGCCCACGAGCGTGGATCCGTCGACCAGCTCCAGCGGCTTGTCCGCGATGAATGCGTACGAGGTGGGGCCGAAGGTCGCGGTGGTGACCAGCACCCCCTTGTTCGCCCCCCGGTCCTGGACCGTGCCGTACAGGTCCCGCACCGCCGTCGGCGGGACCGTGTGCCGGTACCGCTTGACCTGCACCACGATCCGCCCGCCCCGGATCGGCGTCGGGTCGAGCGCCTCGACGTCCACGCCGCCGTCGCCCGACCGCTGCGTGGTCACCGCTTCCATGCCCATGGCCCGGAACAGCTCGGCCACCAGGTTCTCGAAGACGATCGGGTCCATCGCGAAGAGGTCCGGTTCGTCCTCGTCCCCGCCGGCGGCGCCGCCGTGGCTGACGACCGCGCCGACCTCCTGCGGCCGCCGTCCCGGCCGCACCGCCGTCAGCTGGTCGGGCCGGGCCGACAACTGCCCGCGCAAGCCGTCGACCAGGCAGTCCACCGCGCTCACCTGCTCCAGCCGCAGCCCGGAGAAATCGGCGCGATCGGCCCGCACCGAGGCCAGCACGATCTGTGCCTCCCGTCCCGTCGCCGGATCGTGGTCGTCCACGAACCCGTTGACGACGACCGAGTCCAGCGCGCCGAACTCGTCCGCCGCGTACAGCTCGCGCACCACCAGCAGCACGCACTGCGCCAGCAGGTCCCGGTACAGCGCGCGCCGCTGCGTCACCGGGCGGGCCGTCTCCTTGTCCTGGTCCGTGCCGGGCAGGTACCGCACCGACTTGGCCTGCGGCACCACCCCGTAGCCGGGCAGCTCCCAGTCGAGCACCAGCTGTCGCGCCGCCTGGTCGTACGCTGCCGACACCTGCCTCACCAGCTCCTCGGGCCAGGCCGTGGAGGCGTACAAGGCGGCCGAGAAGTAGTCCACTGCGGCCTCCGCCTCGCCCGCGCGCAGCCTGCCCGCCAGCTCGGTCAGCCCGCGGTTGTGCGCGCGGATGCCGACGAGCTGCTCGGCCGCCCACCGGTCGTACTGCTGCCGGTGTTCGGTCAGTTGCTGTTGGCGCCGGATCTCCACCGAGTGCGCCTTCTGTGAGGCCCGCCGGTACTGGGCGTCCGCCTCGCGCTCCGCCTGGGTGCGCCGGTAGGAACCCAGCGCCATGCCACTGATCTGCTGCTGGAATTGCTCGATGCGGGGCATCGCCACCGGATGGGCCAGGGCCCCGGGATCGAACGGCTCGAGCCGCTCGCCGCGCACCAGTGACGCCATCCGGAACGCGGCCGCCCGGCAGCCGGTGACCAACAGGTTCCGCAGCGCCGCGACCTCGGCCTCCAGGGCCTCGGTACGCCGCCGCGCCTCGGCCTCGCGGCGCTGCCGGTAGGCGGTCTGCTGCTCGCGCTCGCCCCGGGCCACATCCCTGTCCCACGCGCGTCGGCGGCGCTCCGCCTCGCGCTGCTGGATCACCTGCGTCCGCTGCTGCCTGCGCTGAGCCTCGGCCCAATCGCCGATCATCCCGCTCGACCGACGGCTCATCAGTTTTCCCCCGCCCCACCCCAAGCACCCACGGGAAGACACTAGTGCCGCGTCAGGCAACGTTCGCCCCGTCGCGGCGTCCGGCACGCACTCTCGCCGCACCGGCCGAAAGCCCAAGTACGTCCAGTACGAGGGCTTCCGGCCGGCACGCCGAGAGCACGCACCGGACGCCGCTCCTTGACGGGCAAACGTTGCCTGACGCGGCACTAGTCGCCATTCGGGTGGTACGTCCCCCGGACGTACCACCCGAATGACCTGGAACCCCTTACAGCGCGGACCCCGCCAGCGCCGCGACGACCGCCGGGAGGGCCGTGCCCGAACCGTCCCGGCGCGGGTCCACGGGGAGCAGCTCCGCCGGGGCTCCGTTCGCCGTGGCCGCCCGGACGGGCGAGCCGCCCGCCCAGGCCAGGACCAGCAGGTCCTCTCCCTTGAGGAAGCGCTGGCAGCGCACGCCGCCGGTGGCCCGGCCCTTGCGCGGGTACTGGTCGAACGGGGTCAGCTTCCCGGACAGCATCGAGTCGTCCAGCGTTCCCTGCGAGCCCGCCACGGTGAACACGACCGCGTCGCGCGCCGGGTCGACCGCCGAGAAGTGGATGACCTTGGCGTTGTCGGCGAGCTTGATGCCCGCCATACCGCCCGCCGGGCGGCCCTGCGGGCGCACCTGGGCCGCCGGATAGCGCAGCAGCTGGGCATCGTCGGTGATGAAGACCAGGTCCTCCTCGCCGGTGCGCAGCTCGACCGCGCCGATGATCCGGTCGCCGTCCTTGAGCGTGATGACCTCGAGCTCGTCCTTGTTGGCCGGGTAGTCCGGCACGACCCGCTTGACCACGCCCTGCTCGGTGCCGAGCGCCAGGCCCTGCCCCGATTCGTCCAGCGAGGTCAGGCAGATGACCTTCTCGTCCGCTTCGAGCCCGGAGAGGAACTCCGAGACGGGTGCGCCGCCCGCCAGGTTCGGCGCGGCGTGGGTGTCCGGCAGCTGCGGCAGGTCGATCACGGACAGCCGCAGGAGCCGTCCGTACGAGGTGACCACGCCGATGTCGGCCCGTGCGGTCGCCGCGACCTGCGAGACGACCAGGTCGTGCTTGGCGCGGGCGCCGCCCTCCTCCTCGGGGAGCGGGTCGGCGTTCGGCGTGCGGGCCAGCAGGCCGGTGGAGGACAGCAGCACCCGGCAGGGGGTGTCCTCCACCTCCAGCGGTACCGCCGTGACCGGCGTCCCCGCCGACTCCAGCAGCACCGTACGGCGCTCCGTGCCGAACTTCTTCGAGACCGCGGCCAGTTCCGCGGAGACCAGCTTGCGCAGCTCGCTGTCGGAGTCCAGGATCCCGGACAGTTCGTCGATCTCGCCGGTCAGCCGGTCGCGCTCGGATTCGAGCTCGATCCGGTCGAAGCGGGTGAGCCGGCGCAGCGGGGTGTCGAGGATGTACTGGGTCTGGACCTCGCTCAGCGAGAAGCGCTCCATCAGGCGCTCCTTGGCCTGAGCGGAGTTGTCGCTGTCCCGGATGATCCGGATGACCTCGTCGATGTCGAGCAGGGCCACCAGCAGGCCCTCGACCAGGTGCAGCCGGTCGCGGCGCTTGCCACGGCGGAACTCGCTGCGGCGCCGGACGACCTCGAAGCGGTGGTCGAGGTAGACCTCCAGCAGCTCCTTGAGGCCCAGCGTCAGCGGCTGACCGTCGACCAGCGCGACGTTGTTGATGCCGAAGGACTCCTCCATCGGCGTCAGCTTGTACAGCTGCTCCAGCACGGCCTCGGGGTGGAAGCCGTTCTTGATCTCGATGACCAGGCGCAGGCCGTGCGAGCGGTCGGTGAGGTCCTTGACGTCCGCGATGCCCTGGAGCTTCTTCGCGCCGACCAGGTCCTTGATCTTCGCGATGACCTTCTCGGGGCCGACCGTGAAGGGCAGTTCGGTGACGACCAGGCCCTTGCGGCGCGGGGTCACGTCCTCCAGGGCTACCGTCGCGCGGATCTTGAAGGTGCCGCGGCCGTTCTCGTAGGCGTCCTTGATGCCCGCGAGGCCCACGATCCGGCCGCCGGTGGGCAGGTCGGGACCCGGCACGAAGCGCATCAGCGCTTCCAGGTCCGCCTCCGGGTAGCGGATCAGGTGGCGGGCGGCCGCGATGACCTCGCCGAGGTTGTGCGGGGCCATGTTGGTGGCCATGCCGACCGCGATCCCGGACGCTCCGTTGACCAGCAGGTTCGGGTACGCGGCGGGCAGTGCGACCGGCTCCCGCTCCTGGCCGTCGTAGTTCGCGACGAAGTCGACGGTGTTCTCGTCGATCGACTCCGTCATCAGCGAGGCGGCGTCGGCCATCCGGGACTCGGTGTAACGCATCGCGGCCGGCGGGTCGTCGTTGCCGAGCGAGCCGAAGTTGCCGTGGCCGTCGACCAGCGGGAGGCGCATCGAGAAGGGCTGTGCCATGCGGACGAGGGCGTCGTAGATCGACGCGTCGCCGTGCGGGTGCAGCTTGCCCATGACCTCGCCGACGACGCGGGCGCACTTGACGTAGCCGCGGTCGGGGCGCAGGCCCATCTCGTTCATCTGGTAGACGATGCGCCGGTGCACCGGCTTCATGCCGTCGCGTGCGTCGGGCAGGGCGCGGGAGTAGATCACCGAGTACGCGTACTCGAGGAAGGAGCCCTGCATTTCGTCGACGACGTCGATGTCGAGGATCTTCTCCTCGAAATCCTCCGGCGGCGGGGTCTTCGTGCTGCGGCGGGCCATCGCTGCGCGGCTCCTTAACCAAGAATCGGATGAGCTGGGCTGTCACGGGGTGGGCTCTTGCTTCGTACGAGTCTCGTACGGAGGCGGTACGCGGGTGTAGTCGGGTCCGGCGGATGCCGGGCGGGGGCGGGACGGGGGGCTGGGGTCTGGCTGGGGTCTGGCTGGGATTCGTACGCGGGTGACGCGGACCATTGTGGCCCGAGGCACCGACAACGCCGACTCCGACCCAGGAGTGGGCCGGGAACTTCTCCGGTCGCCGACGCGCTTGCATACAGTGGCAGGTCTGACAGGAATCTCTGCATCGCGATCGAAGGGACCACATGCCCATGGGTCACACGGCCACAGCCCAGGCCGGCTCCGGCGGCCTCACAGCGACCGAGCACAGGCTGGCCAACGGCCTGCGCGTGGTGCTGTCCGAGGACCACCTGACCCCGGTCGCCGCGGTCTGCCTCTGGTACGACGTCGGCTCGCGCCACGAAGTCAAGGGGCGTACCGGCCTGGCTCACCTCTTCGAGCACCTGATGTTCCAGGGCTCGAAGAACGTGTCCGGCAACGATCACTTCGAGCTGGTCCAGGGCGCCGGCGGCTCCCTCAACGGCACCACCAGCTTCGAGCGCACCAACTACTTCGAGACGATGCCGACCCATCAGCTGGAGCTCGCGCTGTGGCTGGAGGCGGACCGGATGGGCTCGCTGCTGGCCGCCCTGGACGACGAGTCCATGGAGAACCAGCGCGACGTCGTGAAGAACGAGCGCCGCCAGCGCTACGACAACGTCCCCTACGGCACGGCCTTCGAGAAGCTGACGGCCCTCGCGTACCCGGACGGCCACCCGTACCACCACACCCCGATCGGTTCGATGGCCGATCTGGACGCCGCGTCCCTGGAGGACGCGCGCACCTTCTTCCGCACGTACTACGCGCCCAACAACGCGGTGCTGTCGGTCGTCGGCGACATCGACCCGGAGCGGACGCTCGCCTGGATCGAGAAGTACTTCGGCACCATCCCCGCCCACGACGGCAAGCAGCCGCCGCGCGACGGCTCGCTCCCCGACATCATGGGTGAGCAGCTCCGCGAGGAGATCGTCGAAGAGGTCCCGGCCCGCGCGCTGATGGCCGCCTACCGGCTCCCGCACGACGGCACCCGCGAGTGCGACGCCGCCGACGTGGCGCTGACCATCCTCGGCAGCGGCGACTCCTCCCGGCTGCACAACCGCCTGGTGCGACGCGACCAGAGCGCCGTGGCGGCCGGCTTCGGCATGCTGCGCCTGGCCGGCGCGCCCTCCCTCGGCTGGCTGGACGTCAAGACCTCCAGCGGGGTCGAGGTGCCCGACATCGAGGCCGCCGTCGACGAGGAGCTCGCGCGGTTCGCCGCCGAGGGACCGACGGCCGAGGAGATGGAGCGCGCCCAGGCCCAGCTGGAGCGCGAGTGGCTGGACCGGCTGAGCACGGTGTCCGGCCGCGCCGACGAACTGTGCCGCTTCGCGGTGCTGTTCGGCGATCCGCAGCTGGCCCTGACCGCCGTCCAGCGCGTCCTCGACATCACCGCCGAGGAGGTGCAGGCCGTGGCCGCGGCCCGCCTGCGCCCGGACAACCGCGCGGTGCTCGTGTACGAGCCGATCGCCGCGGACGAGACCGACGGGCCGGACGACACCGACGAGAGCGCCGGGAACGGCGACGAGAACGAAGGGGCGGAGCAGTGAGCGACACCGCAGCCGTCACGATGACCTTCCACCCGCGCCCCCAGGCCGGCGAGCCGCAGCCGTGGGCCTTCCCGGCCCCCGACCGCGGGGTACTGGCCAACGGTCTGACCCTGCTGCGCTGCCACCGCCCCGGGCAGCAGGTCATCGCGGTCGAGATCAACCTCGCCGCCCCGCTGGACGCGGAGCCCGAGGGCCTCGACGGCGTGGCCACCATCATGGCCCGCGCGCTGGCCGAGGGCACCGACAAGCACTCCGCCGAGGAGTTCGCGGCCGAGCTGGACCGCTGTGGGGCCACCCTCGACGCGCACGCCGACCACCCGGGCCTGCGGGTCTCGCTGGAGGTTCCCGCCTCCCGGCTGCACAAGGCGCTCGGCCTGGTCGCCGAGGCGCTGCGCGCGCCGGCCTTCGCCGACGCCGAGGTCGACCGCCTGGTGCGCAACCGGCTCGACGAGATCCCGCACGAGCTGGCCAACCCGCAGCGCCGCGCCGCCAAGGAGCTCTCCAAGGAGCTGTTCCCGGCCACCCTGCGGATGTCCCGCCCCCGCCAGGGCACCGAGGACACGGTCTCCCGCATCGACTCCGCGGCCGTACGCGCCTTCTACGAGGCCCACGTACGCCCCGCGACGACCACCGCGGTGGTCGTCGGCGATCTGACCGGGATCGACCTGGACGCCGTCCTCGCGGACACCCTGGGCGCGTGGACCGGTGACACCACCGAGCCGCGTGCCGTACCGCCGATCACCGCCGACGACACCGGCCGCGTGGTCATCGTGGACCGGCCCGGCGCGGTCCAGACCCAGCTGTTGATCGGCCGCATCGGGCCGGACCGGCACGACCGGGTCTGGGCGCCCCAGGTGCTCGGCACGTACTGCCTGGGCGGCACCCTCACCTCGCGCCTGGACAAGGTGCTGCGCGAGGAGAAGGGGTACACGTACGGCGTGCGCGCCTTCGGCCAGGTGCTGCGCTCCACCGCCGACGGCAAGGGCGCCTCGATGCTCGCCATCAGCGGCTCGGTGGACACCCCGAACACCGGCCCGGCGCTGGACGACCTCTGGAAGGTGCTGCGCACCCTCGCGAAGGACGGCCTGACCGATGCCGAACGGGACGTTGCGGTACAGAACTTGGTGGGCGTGGCTCCGCTGAAGTTCGAGACGGCCGCCTCGGTCGCGGGCACGCTCGCCGACCAGGTCGAGCAGGAGCTGCCGGACGACTACCAGGCGCAGTTGTACGCGCGGCTCGCCGAAACCGGGACGGTGGAGGCCACTTCGGCGGTCGTTAGTGCGTTCCCGGTGAACCGCCTGGTCACCGTCCTGGTGGGTGACGCCTCGCAGATCGAGGAGCCGGTGCGCGCCCTCGGGCTCGGTGAGGTGACCGTGGTCACCAACTGATCGGACAGCCAAGGGGTTCCGGCGATTTATTCGCTGGGGCCCCTTTTGTCTGTTTAGTGGTGTGGTTGCTTGTATGTGGTGTGGCGAACGCAACAAAAAGACGCGTCTGTTTGGCGATTGGCTGATGATCCGCCTAGCGTCGTCCGTGCTGTCCGTCAGTTGTGACCGCCGCATCCGCGGCACCGGGCAGCGATCGCCGAGTCCCCGTCAGGCGCGAGCCTGGGGAGCCGGGGACCCACATGTGTCCCTGGGGTGAATCGGGCCGCCTCGCAAGTGGAGGCCCGTAGGAGACCTTCCTGCTCCGAACCCGTCAGCTAACCCGGTAGGCGAGAGGGAAGGAAAGGATCAGCCCCTTCATGGCGTTTGGCAGTCGTACCGCCGGCTCCGGCAAGCACCGCGGTTCCAGTCGTCTGAGCCGCAGGACCGCCGGCTACGCCGGCATAGCGGCCCTCGCCACCACGGGTGTCGTCGGCTCCCTGGCCGGCCCGGCGTTCGCCGCGGACAAGGCCCCCTCCGTCGAGGACACCGGCCTGAACAACATCGTCGTCGTCGCCGACGGGCTCGAGGGCGAGATCCAGGCCCAGGCCGCCTCGCAGCAGCGGGCCGCGGAGGCCGCCGCCGCCAAGGCGCAGGCCGAGGCCGAGGCGAAGCAGCGGGCGGCGGAGGCCAAGGCGAAGGCCGAAGCGCGGGCCAAGGCCGAGCGCGAGGCCGCCGAGCGCGCGGCCCGCGAGGAGGAGCGCAAGCGCCTCAACACCTTCGTGTCCCCGCTCTCGGACACCTACGTCAGCACGCAGTACCACGCGGGCGGCGGCATGTGGTCCTCCGGCAGCCACACCGGCATCGACTTCCACGCCTCCTCCGGCACCGAGGTCCACTCGGTCGGCCTGGGCACCGTGGTCGAGGCGGGCTACGGCGGCGCGTACGGCAACAACGTCGTCATCAAGCACGCCGACGGCACCTACACCCAGTACGGCCACATGTCCTCGCTGAGCGTCTCCGTGGGCCAGCAGGTCACCCCGGGCCAGAAGATCGGCCTGTCGGGCTCCACCGGCAACTCCAGCGGCCCGCACCTGCACTTCGAGGCCCGTACCGGCGCCGACTACGGCTCGGACATCGACCCGGTCGCGTACCTGCGCTCGCACGGGGTCACCGTCTGACCGGTCCGCACCGGCCGCCCGCACCGCGCGTCTCCCGAAGGCCCCGGCTCTTTCCGAGCCGGGGCCTTCGTGTTGCTCGCCGCGTGTCGGTCCGGGGGCGCGTGGGCCGGGGGTCCGTTGCTTCCGGAGGGTTCGGAGGGTTCGGAGGCTTCGACTTCGGCTCAGGCTCCGGCTTCGTGTGAATGTTTCGTATTTCCGGCCGCCCTCGGAAATTATCGTGTGTTGCAATAGAGTCGCAGCGCGCACAGTCATACGAAAAAGGCGGAGGTCCGGTCTTGCGTATTCCCGCGCACACGGTATGCACAGCAATCCGCGACGACATCGTCTCCGGGGTGTTCGAGCCCGGCGGCCGACTGACCGAAGAGGTGCTGGCCCGCCGGTACGGCGTCTCGCGCGTCCCGGTGCGCGAGGCACTGCGCACGCTGGAGTCCGAGGGGTTCGTCACCACCCGGCGGCACGCGGGCGCCTGCGTGGCCGAGCCGACCGAGCAGGAGGCGGCGGACCTCCTGGAGCTGCGGATGCTGCTGGAGCCGCTGGCGGCCGCACGCGCCGCCCGGCGGCGCAGCGAGGGCCACCTCAGGGTGCTGCGGGGCCTGGTCAGGCTGGGCCAGGAGCGGGCAAGGAGGGGGCAGGGGGAGGATCTGCGTTCCCTGGGCGGCTGGTTCCACGAGACGCTCGGCCAGGCCTCCGCCAGCCCCGGCCTCATCGCACTGCTCACGCAGATGCGCCACAAGGTGTCCTGGATGTACGTGGTGGACGCCCCGGTGCGGCCCGTGGAGTCCTGGGCGGAGCACGGCGCGATCGTGGACGCGGTGGCCCGGGGCGACGCCGAGCGGGCCCGGGCGCTGACCGCGCTCCACGTGGACCGGGCGGCGCAGGCGCACCGGCTCCGGGTGAGGACTTTGCAACCTGCCGTAAACATGGCGGGCGGCCCGCATTAACAAAGCCCGTATACGAAGGTCTGATATTCGCGCTGGCCCGGGATATCTGGGGCGGTGCAATTCATGACCGCGTGCGGCCCGCTCGTCGGCCTGAATTCCCGGTGCGCATTTCCGGCCGTGTGTTTTCGGTCGCGCATTTCGGGCCGTGTGGTGGTCATCGCCGTGCGGTCCGGAACGCGAAGGAGCCGTTGTCCCCGATGATGTCGGGGACAACGGCTCCTTCGCGCACTCCTGCGGGTCGAACCCGAAGGGTCAGACGGTCTCGGGGAGCTCCTCGAGACCCTCGGCGACCAGCTTGGCGAGGCGGTCCAGCGCGGCCTCGGCACCCTCGGCCTCGGACGTGAGGACGATCTCCTCGCCGCCCTGGGCGCCCAGGCCCAGGACCGCCAGCATGGAGGCGGCGTTGACGGGGTCGCCGCCGGCCTTCGCGATGGTCACCGGGACGCCGGAAGCGGTCGTCGCGCGGACGAAGATCGAGGCGGGACGAGCGTGCAGGCCCTCGGCCCACCCGACGTTGACGCGGCGCTCTGCCATGGTGATGCCCTTCAGGTTCTTACGGTTGTCTAGACCAGTCTCTCATGGCGCCCGGAATGGTCGAACCGGCCTTCGGCCCGGATCTCCCGCCGTTCGACCCACCCCAGCTTGCCCTGATGCGGCACAGCTTGCCCGATGCGCCGCGCCCGGGCCACCCGAACCGTCCACGCCCTAAGGTGGCCCCATGACCACCGAGTCGGACCCCTCGTACCCGGACCACTGGGAAGCGGACGTCGTCCTGCGCGACGGCGGAACCGCCCGGATCCGGCCCATCACCACCGACGACGCCGGCCGGCTGGTCAGCTTCTACGAACAGGTCTCCGACGAGTCCAAGTACTACCGGTTCTTCGCTCCCTACCCCCGGCTCTCCGACCGCGACGTGCGCCGCTTCACGCACCACGACTACGTGGACCGCGTCGGCCTCGCCGCGACGATCGGCGGCGAGTTCATCGCCACCGTCCGCTTCGACCGGATCGGCTCCGACGGCCGCTCGGCCACCGGGCCCTCCGACGAGGCCGAGGTCGCCTTCCTCGTCCAGGACGCCCACCAGGGGCGCGGAGTCGCCTCCGCCCTGCTCGAACACATCGGCGCGGTGGCGCGCGAGCGGGGTATCCGCCGCTTCGTCGCCGAGGTCCTGCCCGCCAACACCAAGATGATCAAGGTGTTCACGGACGTCGGCTACCAGCAGAAGCGCAGCTTCGAGGACGGCTCCGTCCACCTCACCCTCGACCTCGAACCCACCGCCGAATCCCTCGCCGTCCAGCGCGCCCGCGAACAGCGCGCCGAGGCCCGCTCCGTCCAGCGGCTGCTCGCCCCCGGATCCGTGGCCGTGATCGGAGTCAGCCGGTCCGGCGGGGGAGTGGGCGCGGCCGCCCTGCGCAACCTGCGGGACAGCGGCTTCCACGGCCACCTCTACGCCGTCAACGAGGCGGCCACCGCCGACCTGCTGGACGGCGTACGGGCCTACCGCGCGGTCGGCGACATCGGCGCCCCGGTGGACCTCGCCGTGATCGCGGTCCCGGCGGACCGGGTCCCGGCGGCGGTGGCCGCCTGCGGCGAACACGGAGTGCAGGGCCTGGTGGTGCTGTCCGCCGGCTACGGGGAGAGCGGCGCCGAAGGCCTGGCCCGCCAGCGCGAACTGGTGCGGCAGGTGCGCTCGTACGGGATGCGGTTGATCGGGCCCAACGCCTTCGGGGTGATCAACACCGCGCCCGAGGTGGAGCTGAACGCCTCGCTCGCCCCCGCCCCGGCCCCCGCGCGGGGCCGCGTCGGCCTGTTCACCCAGTCCGGGGCGATCGGCATCGCGCTGCTCTCCGGGCTGTTGCGGCGCGGGGAGGGGCTGTCGTCCTTCGTCTCCGCCGGGAACCGGGCGGACGTCTCGGGCAACGACATCCTCCAGTACTGGTACGACGACGAGGCGACCGACGTGGCGCTGATGTACCTGGAGACCCTCGGTAACCCGAGGAAGTTCACCCGGCTCGCCCGGCGCACGGCCGCCGTCAAGCCGGTGGTCGTCGCCAAGGGCGGCCGCCACACCCCCGCCGGGCACGTGGTCCCCGGCACCCGGCTGCCCGAGGCGACGGTGTCGGAGCTGCTGCGCCAGGCCGGCGTGATCCGGGTCGACACGGTCACGGAGCTGGTGGACGTCGGCCTGCTGCTGGCCTCCCAGCCCCTGCCGGCCGGGCCCCGGGTGGCGATCCTCGGGAACTCCGAGTCGCTCGGCGTCCTCACCTACGACGCCTGCCTCACGGAGGGGCTGCTCCCGCTCCCGCCGCTGGACCTGACGACGGCCGCGTCGCCGGAGGACTTCCGCGCCGCGGTCGCCGCGGCGCTGGCCTCGCCCGACAACGACGCCCTGGTCGTCACGGCGATCCCCTGGGTGAGCGAGCACGAGCTGGCCGACGACCTGGCGGAGGCCCTGCGGGCGGCGGCCCGGGAGCATCCCGGCAAGCCGGTGGCGGTGGTCCACGTGGAGCTGGGCGCGCTGGCCGACGCCCTCTCGGCGGCGACCGGTCCGGGGGCGACCGGCCCGGCGGCCGGTTCGGCGGTGACCGGTTCCGTGGCGCCGCTGCCCGGCGCGGGTGCTTCCGCCGATGCTTCGGCGGACGCATCGGCCGGGCGGCCGACCGGCACCTCGGGCTCCGCGCGTGCCGGCAGCCCGTCGGCCGGCACCACGGGCACCCCGTCCCCCGGCCTGCGCGCCGCGTCCGCCCCCGGTC
>NZ_JAGGOW010000025.1 GCF_018614135.1 Streptomyces sp. ISL-66 | reverse complement strand
CTGCTGACGGACAAGCAGATACGGCGCGGCGTCCACAAGAACGTCCAGGCCCTGGAGAAGGACATCCGCGACTGGATCGCCCACTGGAACGAGAACCCCAGGCCATTCACCTGGACCAAATCCGCCGACGAGATCTTCGAACGCCTCGCCGGCTACCTGAACCGCCTGCCAGAGCCCAAGCCATAGTTATGAAGTGTTTCCGAGACTCAGGACACTAGCGGTCAGGCCCCCACCCTCCGGATAACGCATACCACCGGCATACCGCAGGGATCATGAACCGTCACCACCCGACGACAACCCGAAATCCTCAGTAACAGTCGCCATACACTCCCGGGATCACGCGGGTTCAGTGGCTGGACCATGCCAGTCCAGGCACACCACCATCGCGTCATCGGCCGGTGTGGGGGTCCCTCTCCACTCCGTAAGGGCTCTCAGGACGGCGGCGGGGACCAGGGCGGCGGGCAGCAGTCTGGTGTCGGCCAGCGCTCTGGCCAGGGCGCGTTCTCCGTACTTCTCGCCCGCCGGTGAGGCGGCGTCGTAGATGCCGTCGCTGACGAACAGCAGCCGGTCCCCGCGGACAACGTCCATGTGCTGTACGGCATAGGGCGTCTCCTCGACCATGCCCAGCGGCAGCTGGGCATCGAAGGGCACGAGCGAGACCTCGCCGTCGCGCAGCAGCCAGGTCTGAGGGGACCCGGCGTCCACCACCTCCACACGCCCGGTGGAGATCTCGAAGCGAAGCAGCAGCGTGGAGACGTGCATCCGCCCCCGGTAGTGGGCGTAGAGGGCCTGGTCCGCCAACGATGCCTGCCCCGCCAGCGCGGTGCCACCCCGCCGCGCGTTACGCAGAGCGTTGACCGCCAGATTGGTCAAAAGGGCGGCATCGATCCCCTCGCCCATGCCGTTGGTCACCGTCAGCGTCAGGTAGTCGGCCTCGGCACACCAGTCGAAATTGTCACCGTGGATGGCATAGGCAGGCTCAAGCTGAGCACCCAGCCCATACTCGGGCCGAGAACACGAGCGTGCCGGCAGCAGCTGCCACTGCAACTCGGCCGCCAGGGTGAGCCGGCGGGTTCGGCGCGCCTGCAAGTACAGGTCGGTGTCCCGCTCGGACACCACCAGCTCCCGTCCCAGGATGCCCGCGATCACCTCCAGCTCCTCCAGATCGCACGCGCCTGCGGGCAGCGCCACACAGAGCACGCCCAGCCGGTCCCCGCGCACGGTCACCGGCACCAATGCCTCCACCCGCCCCGCCGCACCCTCGCGGATGATCGCCTCCTGGGAGCCGAACACCCGCCCCGCCACTCCGCTGAACGCGGAGATCGGCTCCCCGGTGTAGGGCGGAATCGTCACCGGCTGCAACACCGTCATGCCGTAGTCCGCCAGCAACAAGTCCGCCGAATCCGCTCCGCAGTGATCCGCCAGCAGAACGCGCACCGTGTCCAGCAGCTTGTGCGGGGCCGCGGCCTGCAAAGCCAGTTCCACGGCAAGAAGAGTCTTCACCTTCGAAGGACCGCCTTATTGAGATCGCCAGCCGACCGGTGCCTGCTGGAAGAAAAGGAGCGCGTCGCGCACCGACGGCACTGCGCAGCCGCCCATGGACCGGACCTGAGAGGCCCACGGGATGGGCCGGGGCAGACAATGCGGCTTTGGGATGGCACAGTGGGGAGGTGACGCGCCAGCCCACCCCTCTCGCAGAAGCCGCCCGCCGCGCTCTTGAGCTGATAGAGGAACGGTGGGCGAACTCCGCAGAAGTGAGCATTGCACCCCTGTCACCCTCACAGCTGCGCGTGATGTACCTCCTGGAAGACCGGGACGGTGTAAATCTACGGAGTCTCGCACAGGCACTGTCCATCAGCCCTGCGGCGACCAGTCAGCTGTGCGACCGCATCGAGGCAGCCGGCCTCCTCGAAAGAGTCCCCAATCCCCACAACGGCCGCGAGGTCCAGGTGCTCCTCACCGGCCCCGGCCGCACCTACCTGCACAATCTGCGAAACCAGCGACGTGACACTCTCGCTCCGGTCATCACAGCCCTGACCGCCCATGACCGCGCCGCGCTGCTTGAGGGGCTGGCCGGTCTCGCGGCTGCCACTGGCGCCGCCGACGATCCGCCCGCAGGGCGTGACGCGCGCACGGCCTGACGCGCTCTCGCCGGACATCCCTTACTCCTGGCTCAAGGGGCAACAGCCACCTGCCTACGCGAGGACAAGAGCATCCCGCCTCGCCTTCCGGATGCCATTCTGGCCTCGGCGTGATTATTGTCAAATCTTAACGATCTGCGGCGGCGGGCCACCGTTCACGGTCCACCCGCCCTCCGTCGATCTCACTCCCAGGCACGTGACTGGTTGAAAGCCGTCAGCCCCTCCAAGAAGGCTTCACGGCCGGGCAAGCCGAGTAGCTCCAGGACCTGCTGTAGTCCATCCAGACGCTGTCCCTCCACGGCGCGCAGCAGTTCTCGTCCCTGGGGAGACAGTCTGATCAGGGTTTCCCGCCGGTTACTGCAGTTCTCCTCTTTCAGCAGCAAACCAGCCGTCTGAAGCCGGCCGCAGAGTCGGCTGACCGACGAGGGCAGGGCGCCGGTCACTTCAGCGATCTTCGTGGTCGTCAGAACACCAGCACGGTTGACCACCTGCAGGACACGGAGCTGAGCCGGCGGTATGGCAGGCGCCATGTGACGTTCAACGTTCTCCCACAGCCGTACCAGCCCTTCCGAAACCTGAGCCGTATCAGCATCCGGCGCCTCCAGCTTGTTCCCGATTCCGCTCACCTTCCCACCGCCGCGCACAGCACGTTCTCCCTGCCCTACCTTCAGTGTTCCCGGCCCCGCTCCCAGCTCAGCGCCTGTACAGGATGATGCCGCGCGAGGCCCCAAACAGCGTAGACCTGCCTTCTCCCTCGTAGATCGCTTGGTCAGCGCCAGCGGGGTAGGCGGACCACGGTGACGAAGAACTCGTCGATCTGCCGGACGGCGGCGATGAACTGGTCCAGGTCGACGGGTTTGGTGACGTAGGCGTTGGCGTGGAGTTTGTAGCTGCGCAGGATGTCCTCCTCGGCGGAGGAGGTGGTCAGGACCACGACGGGGATGTGGGCGAGATCCTCGTCGGACTTGATCTTCTCCAGAATCTGGCGGCCGTCGTACTTGGGCAGGTTCAGATCGAGGAGGATCAGGTCGGGCCGAGGCGCGCCGGTGTGCCGGCCGCGCCGGTAGAGGAAGTCGAGTGCTTCCTCGCCGTCCCGGACGACGTGCAGGGTGTTGCCGATCTTGTTGTCCTCGAACGCCTCGGGGGTCATCAGCTCGTCGCCAGGGTCGTCCTCGACGAGCAGGACCTCGATGGGCTGGGCGGGGGCGGTCATGCGGGGTTTCCTTCCAGGACTTTTCCAGTACCTGTCGGCGTGTCGTTTTCGGCCGCGGGGGCGGGGGGCGCGGGCAGGGTGAAGCAGAGGCGGGTGCCGCTGCTGCGGGCGGTGTCGATCCAGATCCGGCCGCCGTGGTAATCGACGATCTTCTTGCATAGGGCCAGTCCGATGCCGGTGCCGGTATAGGCGTCGCGTGCGTGAAGACGTTGGAAGATGACGAAGACTTTCTCGGCGAACTCCCCTGGTATGCCGATGCCGTTGTCGGCGACGCACAGCTGCCACACACCCGGCCCGCTGTCCGGGTCGGGTCCGCAGGTGACCGTGATGACGGGTGGCCGGTCGGGGAGGCGGAACTTCACGGCGTTGCCGATGAGGTTCTGCCACAGCATGGTCAGCAGGGTCGGATCCCCGGTGATCTCGGGAAGCTGTTCCGGGCGTTCGATGCGGGCACCGGACTCCTCCACGGCGGCCGTCAGGTTGACCAGTGCCTTGTCCAGGGTCTGGTCCAGGGCCAGGGGGACATGGGCATCGTTGAGACGTCCGACGCGGGAGAAGGTGAGCAGGTCGTTGATGAGGACCTGCATGCGTTTGGCACCGTCGACGGCGAAGCCGACGTACTGCTTGCCGCGGTCGTCGAGGTGCTGGCCGTAGCGCTTGTCCAGCAGTTGGCAGAAGGAGGCGATCTTGCGCAGCGGCTCCTGCAGGTCGTGGGAGGCGACGTAGGCGAACTGCTCCAGCTCCGCGTTGGAGCGGTGCAGCTCCACCGCCTGGGCGTTCAGGCCGGCTGTCTGCGCCGCCAGGCGCTCCTGCTGGGTGCGGGAGGCGTCCAGCTCGGTCACGATGCGGCGGCGCATGCCCTCCACGTCCTCGGCCACTGCCCGGATGTCGGCCGGGCCTTCGGTGGCGATGCGGTGGCCGAAGTCCCCGTCGGCGACCCGGCGGGAGGAGGCACGCAGGGTACTCAGCGGGCGGGTGACCAGAACGCGCACCAGGACAGCGAGCACGGTGGCGGTGAGCAGGAAGACGGCCGCCATGCCGGCCAGGACCCAGTTGCGTACTGCCCGCACGTGCGCGAGGTTGGCGTGCCCGTCTTCACGGGCCTGCTCCAGGTGGGTGTTCTGCACCGCGAACAGGTCGCGGAGGTGGTCGAAGGCCGTTTGGCCCCGCTCCGCCGCGGCCTTGTCGACGGCCCTGGGTGTGCCGGGGGTGACACCGTTGATCAAGGGTTCGGTGTTGGTGCGCCGCCAGGTTGCCGCCGCGTCCTCGATGGCCCTCAGGTCGTCGGCCAGCTGCTTGCGGTCGCCGATCAGGGACCGCAGCCGGGAGGCGGAGGCTTCCTCATCCTTCTTGCCCTGGGTGTAGGGGGTCAGGAACTGCCCGTCGGCGGCGATCGCGTAGCCGCGTGCCCCGCTCTCCTGGCTCACCAAAGCGGCCTGTAGCCGGTACGCCTCGGCCCGGGCCGGCTGTATCCGGTCCAGCAGCTCGTCCGATACCCGCGTGGTCTGGCTCAGCAGAGACGCCCCCGCGGCCGTGCCGATGATGACCAGGGCGCCCATGAGGACGAGGACCGTGTGGAATGTGCTCTGCACCGTCATCCGGCTTCGGGCCGCTGAGGGTGTGGTCAGTGGTGTGGCGGTCATGTGTCCTCAGCTGTTTCGTTGTTCCATCGAACGTGGATGACGGCTACGTCGTCGACCAGGCCGCCGTGGTCCTCGGCCAGCTTCGCGGCCCGGGTGAGCAAAAAGTCCACGAACTCCTCCGGGACGGCCAGGCCCGTGGCCGAACGAGCCAGTTCCAGCAGGCCCTCCTCGCCCAGCCGCTCCGTCGGGCCGGTACGGCCCTCGAACAGCCCGTCGGTGAACAGGGTGATCCCCCCACCCGCGGGGAGCGGCAGTTCGTGCACCGGCCAGGTGGCGTGTCCGGGAACGATCCCCAGCGCCGGCCCGCCGGGCGCTTCCACCCACTCCACGCTCCCCGGCGGCGTGGTCAGCATCATCCCCGGATGCCCGGCCCGCATCACCCGCATCCGACGCCGGTCCGCCATCAGTTCCAGACTGGTCAGCGTCGCGAAGATGGAATGGCCGGCGCGTTCGGCGACCAGGATCTCCTCCAGCATCCGCAACTGACCGGGGCCGGTGGCTCCACTGACCACCAGGGTCCGCCAGGCAATCCGCAGACCCACCCCCAGGGCAGCCTCGTCCGGGCCGTGCCCCGAGACGTCACCGATCAGCACGTGCACCGCGCCGTCCACGGTCTGCACCACGTCGTAGAAGTCGCCACCCAGCAGGGCCTGGGCCCGGCCCGGCTGATAGCGGGCCACCACCTCCACCTCGCCCGCACCCCGCAACAGGGGCCTGGGCAGCAGCCCCCGCTCAAGTCGGGCGTTCTCCTGCGCCCGAAGCTGGCCGGCCTGCAACGCGACAGCCGCCTGCTCGGCCTGCTTGCGCTGGATCGCGTACCGCACCGCTCGGGCGAACAGGTCCGGCTCGACCCGGCCCTTGACCAGATAGTCCTGAGCGCCCGCAGCCACCGCCGCCAGCCCGGTCTGCTCCTCGGCCAGCCCGGTCAGTACCACCACAGCGACCGAATCCGCCAGACCCTGCACCCGCGCCAGCCCCTCAAGTCCCCGCGCGTCCGGCAGATGCAGATCCAGCAGCACACAGTCCGGCACCAGCCCTGACGCCAGCTCCTTCGCCGCCTCGCAGATCGAGCGCACCCACGTCAGACGCATCCCCGGCGCCCCGTCGGCCACCAGCTCCTCCACCAGGAGGGCATCGCCCGGGTCGTCCTCGACCAGCAGCACCGACGGCTGCTGCCAGTCCCACGCAGCACCGTCCGCCACCGACCCGCCAACCGCCTGCGCCGGCAGATCACCAACAGGCGCCCGACGGTGCTGTACGTCCACTGCGGGCAGAGCCCCCTTGTTCGGCGGGGTACCGGCATGCCCATGCCGTACTGGAGACATCGGCTCCTGCCCTCCCCTTCTTCTTCCCCGCCACGCATCCGGCCGAACTGTTTAGCCATGACAACAGTCAGGAGGATACCGGTCCCGCCACCGGCCGTCTGCGGGGCCCGGGACAAGGAGGCCGGCGGCATCCTCTGGGGAGTTGGCTGTCCGGCATGGCAGCGGATAAGTTCTGCGGCACGAACTGATGCGGGTCCGCCGCTATCTCCACGCAGATCGCGCATCGATGAGAAGGGCGTGCCGCCTGGGATGACGCGCGAACGGCTCGCCGGGGAACCCTTCCAACAGCAACAGGACGACGGCACATGGCACGAGGGGAAGGCGCCCGCCTGATGAGCAGCTCGCCCACACCTGCGCTCGAGCCGGGCGGCGGCGACCGCGCACCGCTGCCACGCTCCGATACAGAGCCTCCTGCACACCGCTTGCGGACACGCCAGGCGACCACAGGGCCTTTGCCGCCCGCGACGTACGCGCGCGATCTGCCGGGCTGGCGCCACATCGTCACCGCTCTGCGGCGGACCCCCGCTTCGGTGTGGAACGACAACGTGACCGACTTCGCTGCCGCACTCACCTATTACGCGGTGCTCGCGCTCTTCCCGACGCTCCTCGTCACGGTCTCACTGCTGGGAATCGTTGGCGCCTCGACCACCGACAACCTGATCAGTAAAGTGATCGCTGTCGTGCCGACCGAGTCCCGCCCCGTCATGCAGAGCGCGTTGCAGGGCATGGCGGAGCAGCACACAGCTGCTTGGACGCTGGCTGTCTTCGGCACGATAGGCGCCCTGTGGTCCGCCTCCAGCTATCTGGGGGTCTTCCGCCGAGCCCTGCACCTCATGCACGGCATCGAGGACCTGCGCCCGGCGTGGAGGACGGCACCACGGCTGGTGGTAACCACTTCGGTACTGCTGATGCTTCTGGTTTCCAGTGCCCTGGTGCTCATCCTGACGGGCGAAGCGGCCCCCACCGTCGGCCGGCTCGTGGGCATGGGCAGCACGGCCGGCATTGCCTGGAACGCGCTGAAATGGCCGCTCCTGCTGTGCCTGGTCGCCGTCTTGGTGCTGGTTCTGTTCAGCTCGGGCCCGGCCGGGACACGCGGGGTGCGGCAGCGGCTTCTGGGAGACGCTCTTGCCGTGGCCCTGTGGCTCGCCGCCTCCGCCGGCTTCGCCCTCTACGTCTCGCACGTCGGCACCTACAACCGGCTGTACGGATCGCTCGCCGGGATCATCGTCTTCCTGGTGTGGCTGTGGCTGTCCAACCTGGCCCTCCTCACCGGCGCCCAGTTCAACGCCGAACTGGCCAAACTCCGCTTGGCGACCGACAGGTCATAAGCTGCCCAGCCCCTCGTCCCGGTCGGCCAGCCACCCGATTCCCCCCGCCCATGGGTACCCCCACAGGCAAAGCGACGCGCAGTGCGCCAGGCAGCGTGGCCTGTGCCCCTGACAACCGCTGCCCGTCGCCTCACGCCGCATGGCACAGGAGGCCCGCTCAGCGCTCGTGAAGTTGGATAAGGCTCAGGGCATGACAGACTCAACCGGTCCGTCGGCGGCCAGTGCCCGCCCGGTCGCTGAGGAGCCTGACGACGCGCTGCTGCGCCGCATGCTCGTCCAACTTCCCCCGGGCACGCCGATATCCTCGGACCGGATCGGACCCCGCGTAGCGCGCCTGCCGCGTCACGTCTCGCGGGTATCGGAACGTCCAAGCAAACCAATGTGGCTAGGAGCCTGTTAATGGTGCGGATGGTGCTGCGTAATAAGACCGCGGCGGAACCAGGGGACCGGGTTCCCGGAGAGCCTCCCCTGTCTGTGCTCGGCCGGGTACTGGCCATGCTGTTGGCCTTCGCGGCGATGGTGGGATTCGCGGTGGTGCTGGCCCGGCTGACGCTGGAACCGTCGGCGGCATCCGTGCCCTTGACGCACAGTAACCTGCGCCCTGGTGACTCCATTCGTGCCTATCTCGTTCAGCCCGCCTCCTTTGACACGGTCAAGCAGCTCGGAGGCAATATCGTGATGGGTGTGCCGTTCGGTGTGCTGCTGCCGGTGCTGGTGCCCCGAGCCCGAGGGCTGGTCCGGGTAGGAGTGGTCACCGCTCTCGTGATGCTCCTCGTGGAACTCGTCCAAGGCGCCCTTATCATCGGGCGTACCTTCGACATCGATGACGTTCTGCTCAACACCACAGGGGCTCTTCTGGGTTACCTGCTGATCGGCCTCCGGCTGGGCCGTGCAGTACATCCCAGGCGCCGCCACTGGTGGCACCGATTCACCAAACGCCCGGAGACTGCTACGGATCCGGCATAACTGATCCCTTTCCAGCCGCCCCTCCGGCCGGTGAGATATCGCGCGGTGTTGACAAGGTCGGCGAGCATGACGGGGCTCGCCTGCGGGGCGAACCGGTCCCAGGTGCTGGTCCACCGGTCTGGGCACCGGGTTCGCGGGATGGTCCTGACACCCGACGTCGACACCGCCGCTCGCGGTGAAACCAGTCCCCGGGGGGCAAGCCCAGCAGGGGACGGAGCTGTCAGATGTCAGGACCCGGGAGCGCCCCGGGAGCTGGGGGGAATGGGCCCCCGGGGCGGTGTGCATTCCCAGCCCACCCAACGACAGGACACCCCCGCCGGTTCCGGGTCACCCGCGCCCCTCCGGCCGGGGCCGCGCCTTGGGTCGCGCTCCCAGTCCCGTCGGAGGGCCCCCGGGCGGAGCCTTGAGAATGGGCTCTGACCTGGAGGACAAGGGATCGGCAGGAGCCCGGCTCCGGCCCCGACTACTCACGTAGAAGGAGTCCTTCGCGACCCTGCCACCGAACCGGTTCGCTCCCCACACCAGTTCCGCACCCGGCCGCCCGTGCGAACCTCACCATCCACGCATCCGCGGCCCTGCGAACCCGGGCCAGCCGCGTAGCCGCCCTCGTGCGCACGCACGAAAGACTCCTCACCACAACGCGGCCCGAGCCGGCCCCGCCGGGTCCACCGACCGGGGCTCCCTCGCCGCGCACGACACGTGCGCACCCTGGAGGCCCCGCCGCTGAGGCCGGGACGGCGATGATGCCGGTGAGGAACCGGCGAGGATCGGGCCGGTGAGCACCGACCGCCGCCGCCCGCGGGCACCGGCCACCACCCCGCCGCGCCCTCACAAACGGGTCGGCACCGGTCAGACAACGGGTCTCAGCGCAGCCGACGGCGGTGGCGGCCGGAGCGCTGCACGTGCATGCCCAGGTACACCAGGGCAGCGACGAACACCACGATGCCGATGACCAGCAGGTAGAACAGCCCTTCGACAACGGCGCCGATGATGCCCAGGCCCATCGCCACGATGACGAGGATCAGGAAAAGCGTCATAACGCAGGCATCTCCTTGTGAGGCCGGTCAGCGGCGGGCAAGCTGCCGCTCACCGTTCGCGCCGGGCTTGTAGGACAGACCGTAGTGCTCGAACACCGCCGCCTCGTCCTCGGCAGGCAGGACATCGTCCGTGCCGATCGCGGGGCACTTCTTCACCAGCGACCTGTCGTAGTCGACCTTGACGTACCCCGGCCCTACGATCGCGCCGGCCAGCGGGACGAACACTAGACGTCGGCGGGTCGGAAGCCCGACCTGGACGGTGGCCATAGCCGGCTCGTCAGTGCTGGTGTCCACATAGATCGCTTCCAATGTACCGATCTTGTGGCCGCCTGAGTCCATGACGTCGTGGGTTCGCCACTCACGGATATCAGCGATCTGAATCATCCCCGGAATCCCTTCCCGCAGCCGTGTGCCCGAGCCGGTGCACTTCCTCAGCCTGCCCCGTAAAACCCGCCCTCACCAGCCTGGACACTTCTGGCCGCGCCATCCCGGCCGGTCACGACGAGCCCACCGCGGCCGCGTTGTGCTGGAACTGCACGATGCGGCCGTCCAGGCGCCAGAAGTCGTTGCCCGGCAGAGCGATGTCGCAGGCGTGCCGGCGGATGGCCGGCCCGCACACGCGTTGTGCGCCGGTGTGGCTGCTGCTCAGCCCATCGCGGAGTGCATCGCCCGACTCCAGTCTCGATGCAGATCAGGGTTGCGCAGCAACCGCTGAGCAGCCCTGATTCGGTACACCTCAGATCCCCGTCGGGGTCACGTGACGAGTCCGGCGTCCGCTGTTGCGGTGGGTGCGGGCAGCCGCACGCCCCGATCGCGGTCCCCTCGGTCTCGGCGGGGCGGGGAGGTCAGGCCGGGTTGACGTTCTCCGCCTGGGGGCCCTTCTGCCCCTGGGTGACATTCGAACGTCACGACTTGGCCCTCCTGGAGCTCACGGAAGCCCGAGGAGCAGGAAACGAGTCCGCGTCGCGCCGGCACACGCAAGCGCGCAGGCCACCGAGAAGCGGCAGGCCCCAGCTCAAGCCGCGGCTGTAGGGTGCACTGATTCGGCGGCGCGGCGGTATTCGGCGTTGATGCGCTGCGCTTCTTCGAGCTGGTCCTCGAGGATGACGATCCGGCAGGCCGCCTCGATGGGGGTGCCCTGGTCGACGAGCTCCCGCGCGCGGGCCGCGATGCGCAGCTGGTAGCGGGAGTAGCGGCGGTGCCCGCCCGCCGAGCGCAGCGGGGTGATCAGGCACGCCTCGCCGATGGCGCGCAGGAAGCCCTGGGTGGTGCCGAGCATCTCGACGGCCCGGCCCATCGTGTAGGCGGGATAGTCGTCGTCATCGAGACGCCCGAACGAGTCGTCTGCTGTCATCGCACCTCTCTGTGGAACACATGGAGGGGCCCTGGCGCCTATGGCACCAGGGCCCCGAAGGAACTACTACACCATCTGCCGACCCTGGTACTGCGCCGACCTTCTGTTTCCGCCGACCCGACCGAAATGCTGTCGGGGGTGCGGGGATCGCGGATGCGTGACCGGAGACCACCTCACTAAAGATGTCCTGCGGTACCCGGACTCAACACGCTGCCCGGGCGATCCTGATGGCGCCTGGTCCCTCCGTTCTTCCCTCGGCGATCAACTGCTTACCAAGCGGGTAATGCGTACTACTGGTAATGCGCACTACTCAGTGGCCTTGCTCAGCGCCACTCTTCGGCAGCCAGCCCCGTCGCCCATCCTGCATCTGCTCTGGCTTAGAACCCCACTGCCGAACCTCCCGGTGCACGCGCCCGCAGCCGACGCCTTCACCGAGGTACTGCTCCACTCACTTCACTACTGGGTACCGCTAACTGCACTTACGGGTAATGCCACTGCGTCAACCGCGGAACTGCTTGCGGCGGCCCCTGATCACTGCGGGCCACCCGGTCCGGCCGTCAGCCCCGTCACCGTCCTACGACAGCCCTGGCTTCGTAACTCCACCACCGCACCGTTCTACGTACTGCAACTGCGGGTACTGCTTGTACTGCGAGTGCTACTGCCCGGCAGTTCGTCTCTGCCAGGCCCTGCGGTCTCTCTGGGCTACGAGAGAAACCATAACCACCCCATCGCCCAATGTTTACTCCAGCCGAGATAGCTTTCCGGGTGTCCGGTAGCGAGATATTCAGCTTCGGCCAGCACCGCCGTGACCTGGGGCGCCACCGAGACGCGGCACGGCGCGGTCGGGATGGCCACCAGCAGCGATGCCGTTCGAGCGTCCGAGCAGCGTCGCCGGCCGCCGGACCCCGGGAGTTGGAAGCCGGGACGGACTATCACGCCCCCCACGGCGCAGGCTCCCCGTCCCACCGGGCAGGATCTACGCCGACATCACCGTCCGACCCGACAGTGGAGAGAGAGTTCCGTGACTTGCGAACCAGTCCCCAGATGTCAGCTGAGCTCTCGAGGCGGGCGGGCCACTACGCCGCTGCCGTCGCCGAGCACCTCCTGAAAGCGGGTCTGCCGGTGACCGCCATTCACAGTTGCGGTCCCTGGCGCGACACAAACGGCCAGGACCTCGACGTCGAGGCCGGCATCTCCTTCACGCAGGCATTCCAGGACCAGTACGGCGGAGGCGACTGCGGGCTCCACTGGGCCGGAACCTCCGGCTGGTGTCTCTACACCGCCGACGGACCGGACAGGTACCTGTCCGGTACCCGGTGGCCCGGAGCCGGTCCGCTTCCCGCGTCCCGGATCGTCACGGCCTTCATCGACGCTTTCCGTCTCGACCCCGACACGGCCGGAAGCAGAGAACAGCCGCACTACCCCCAGGACATTCCCCTGCTGCTGGACATCCTGGCCCCTACTTCCCCGGCCATCCCTGCCTGTTCGAGGACCCCCAGCTCCGCTTCGCCGACCTGCACAGACGTGCCTACGACAACCGCGTGCGGCAGGCCCTGGCCCCCAGCACCTCCGAACCCCTCACCCACCTGACCCTCCGCCAAGACGAACTTACCGCCCTCCTGCACCTCCTCGAATGCGCCGAAAGCAGCAACCCCAGCCCCCTCAACCGGCTGCTGGCGACCGATCTCGCGCCCGCGCAGGCCAACCCCCCGAAGCTGTGGAAACACACAAGAGTGCCCTCCGGAAAGCGAACCACCATCGGCACGGCACGTGACGGGACCACACTGCGGAGGCGGAGCGGGGGAGGCGGAAAGCGCCGCGAGTCGGTAACCCTCCGCCCCGCTCACCGGATCCCCCTGATCAGCCGGACCGCGTGGAAGCGGTTGACGGGCCGCAGGCAGGGCACAAGGACGGGGCAGACACAACGGCATTGACCATCCATAGACCAGGGTGCCCCCGATGGACATGATGAGCGTCGACGCCACCACCGCCCACTGCGCGACATCCGTCGCCGGCGCACGCGAGAGCGCCCGGGCCTTCCTCAGGACTCCCCGGCAGCCGCCCATCGCGGCAGAGGCCGCCGACACCGTGATCCTGGTCGTCTCCGAACTCGTCACCAACGCCCTGCGCCACGGCGGCGGTACCTACACACTGCGCCTGACCGCGCACCCCGGCACCATCGAAGTAGCCGTCGAAGACCCCAGCCCCCAGCTGCCCCACATGCGCACCCCCGACCTCGTCGACGGCACCGGAGGGTTCGGCTGGCACATGGTCAACGACCTCTCTATCGCCACCATCGTCACGCCCACGCCCGAAGGCGGCAAAACCGTCCGCGCCCTCCTCCCCCATTAACACCCAGACACTACGTCTGGGACGGGTTCGCTCGAACATCCACGACCAGCGCAACACGTGATCCACCGTCGGCGCGCTGGGCCGGAATGTCATGAATTAGGTGGGTTCCTTCCTCGAAGGAGTCATCTGATGGGTACGACGGCGGGTAACACGACGGGATCGCCAGCGGTGTGTCGCTTGCCAGGGCGGATGGGACTGCTGAGGGTTCTGGTGTGAAGGCGATGTCGGTGTCCGAGAATGGGTCTGTCGGTCGAGCTGCTGGAGGAACTCGCGGCGCTCGCCGCGGAGAAGACTGCTGCCGGCGGGCTTCGGCTGATGGCAAGGCCGTTTCAAAGCCCTGGTGATCACGTGAGTCGGCAGGCCAGAGCCGCCCGGCCGGGCCCGTCACGCACGCACGCACGCAACGAAGCTCCGGTTGAACGGGGTGACCTCGCCTGCTCTGGACCGTGTGGCGGGGCTCTCGCTGGTGGAACGGCTGTGGATGCTGCCCGATCCGCGTCGGCGGCGCGGGGTGCGTCACCCATTCGTGGCGGTGCTGCTGGTTGCCGCCTCGGCGGTGGTCGCCGGCGCTCGGTCGTACGCGGCGATCGGTCAGTGGTCCGCCAGTGCTCCGCAGCACGCTCTGGCCCGGTTGGACGCCCGCGTGGTGGGCGCGCTGGGGGTGCGTGTCGCGCCGAGTGCAGCCACGATCCGAAGGATCATCGGTCTGGTCTGCGCCGACGGCCTTGCCGACCTGACTGGCGCCGATCCCGGCGGCGCTCAGTCGCTGGCCGTGGACGGCAAGGCCGCCCGCAGCTCCCGGCACGGTCAGACACCCGCAGCTCACCTCCTGGCCGCGATGACTGGCGACGGCCGGACCGTCACCCAGCTGCGGGTTCCTCACAAGACCAACGAAAACACGTGCTTCCCCGCACTGTTGGAGCCATACGACCTGACCGGGGTCACCGTCACGGCCGACGCCCTGCACACGCAGCGCGGCCAGTACGTTTCCTGGTGGAGGAGAAGAAGGCGCACTACCTGCTGGTGGTCAAGGCCAACCAGCCCGGGCTGCACCGCAGGCTCCGGTCACTGCCGTGGAAGGAGGTCACCGCACGGCACTACGACCGCGAGGTGGGCCACGGCCGCAAGGAGACCCGTGGGACCAGGACCCTCACCGTCACTGGCCTCGGCTTGGACTTCCCTCACGCCGTCCAGGCCGTGCGCGTCCTGCGTCATCGCACTGATCTCAAGAGCGGCAGGTACAGCCGCCAGAACATCTACGCGATCACGGACCTGACCTCGCGACAAGCTGCGCCCCAGCGGCTCGGTCAGCTCGTCGGGTCACAGTGGACCATCGAGAACCGGCTCTACTTCATCCGCGACACCACCTTCGGCGAGGACGCCTCGAAGATCCGAACCGGCCACGGGCCCGAGAACATGGCCACCTTGCGCAATCTGGCGATCAATACGCTCCGGCAGCACGCACACCGCAACATCGGCGCCGGCCTCCGCCACGTCTCCTACGACCCCTTCAACCGGCCGCTGGACCTGCTGAACATCCCCTGACCAGGCCGTCTACATGATCACCGCGACTTTGAAACGCCCCTGGCGTGGGACTCCCCTGGGACTTTCCTGGGACTTTCGGCCGCATCAAGCCGCACGACAGCGAAAGAAGGGAAACATCATCTTCCCTGCTCAGAGGCCCCCTGTTGTCGATCTGTGCAGGTGGCAGAGCTGCCGAGTCTTTTCCGCGACATCTAGGAAACTGGCGAAATCGGTAAAATTCGCACCTGCGGTGATGCCCCCTCAAACACCGTGGAGAGGAGGCAGCTGGAGCCTGCGACGGCCGCCCGCGCGGCCGTCTTCGAGGGAATCGGCAAGCCGGAGCCGTTGAGGCATGACCTGGCCGGGCTGTGGTCGCACCGGATCGACGAGAAGAACCGTCTGGTCTACGGGCCCACGACGGATGCCCTGATCGTCCACCAGTGCCGCTATCACTACACGGCCTGACTGCATGGTGCAGCCGCATCGGACATGAGCACGACACGAAGCCCTCGCCGGCCGGTGGGGGCTTCTGCGTTTTCGGGCGGCCAGCCGGCGGTCACTTGTGCAGCACGTCCCGGATGAGCAGGGCAGAGAACGTGGCTTCTGGAACGCGGCCGGCGCGAACTTCTTGAGGATGCCACGGAGCACATCCTCGGTCACGGCGCACTGGCCCATGACCAGACCGCGAAGCTCGTTTTAACGAGCCGCGGCCTTGTCTTCCGCGCGCAGGACAGGAAGCCCGCCGTCGACATCGTCTTCCAGTAACTCGCAGAAGATGGTCCCCGAGCCGATGATGCGCTCGCCGTAGCGCGGAGTCCCATGTGTCATCCCGCGAGCGTAGGACCGCCGACGTTCGGGCCACCAGCGAAATTCGGGCCGCCGCCAGCTTGCTGGATGTCACCTGAACTCGCCGGTCCACTGCGGCTGTTTGACGTTCTGGACCCCTCTGGATTGATCGACGGTCAAGGTCTAACCTTCGCGAGCGCCGCATCGCGAAAGATCCTTCCGCCGACGAAGACCGCCTGCGCGCCCCACCCGAACGAGGACCCCGATGAGCCACATTCCCGGATCCCAGCAGCCGCAGCAGCCGTACGGGCAGCCCCGGGCGAAGCGGACCAGCCGCCATTACTGATCCCGCCCCGCCCCACACCGCTTCCCCAGAGGTCCCCAACATGTCCACGCCGCCCAGCCCGGACCACATACCGCCGCAGCCTGCGTACGGGTACCCGCAGTCCGGATTGTCTACCGCCCCGACGTGGCCGACACCCCCGCAGCCTCCCAAAAGGTGGCCCACCTCGGCCAAGGTCATCACGGGATGCGCCGCCGCGGCCCTGGTCATCGGGGGGACCGCTCTGGTGACCGTCGCCGTGACCGGCAGGTCGACGAATACCGCAGCCCCCACCTCGGCCACCGTGCCCATGCCCAACCTCGTCGGAAAGATATTCACCGACATACCGGCCGACCTCTCCACTCGCCAGTACGTCAACCAGCGCAGCGCATTCGGCGGAACCACCCCCATGTCCGGCAACGTCATTTGCTTCCAGCAGCCCAACGCAGGCGCCCCCCTCAGCGCCGCGCAGAACATCTACGTCTTCGTGATCGAAGCCAAGGAAACCTGTCCTGCCCACCTCGGCGACCTGCGCCCCCAGCCCACTCCGACACCGACGCCCTCCCCCATCCACACCTACACCGCCTACGACGAAGCGATGGCACGCGTGGGATGGCTGGGGATGGACACGGCGGCACGCAAGACCGTGTGTGACGGCTACGCCATGTTCGGCCGGGCAAAGCTCCTGGAGATCATCGAGAAGGCGTACAAGTCCAGCAACATCACCGCCGATCCCGGAGCCATGTACGACGTCGTCCTGGCCAAGGAGTGCGGTAACGCGTCGGGGGTCTGACCGGCGTAGAAAGGCCTCTGCCCATCGCGGCGGGGGCCTTCGTCATGTCCGGCTAACCGGGAGTCAGACGCCCCACATCTCCGTAACCACCAGCTTCGAGAACGCACGCAGCTCGTCGCCGAAGGCATGCCGCATCCGGTGGAAGCCCTCCCGCTTGGCCAGCACCTCCGGGGGCTCCTCCCAGTTGATCCCTTCGTCCGCCTCCACCTGATCGTCGGGGAACTCGGTCCGGGAACGTGCCACGACATCGCCGGCCACCGCCTCGACGCGCCTCAGCCTGGTCACATCGGCAGCCTCTGTGCAGGGCACACGGCCATGACGACCCGCACCTTCGGCCACGTCACCGTCACCCTGCCCGAGCTGGACGAGCCCGGCATCCACCTCGCCCGGACCGACACCCTCAACAGCCCCCGCGGCACCGCCCAGGACTGCGCGTACGGGGACGCGGATCTCCGCTCGCCCGGCCTCACGGACACCCAGCTCATCACCGGACGCATCACCGACCTGCACTCCAAGCGCACCGAATTCGAGTGCCTCAACCCCCACGGCGTGGAGATCGCGCGTTTCTCCTGGACGCAGTCCGCCGGCCACGGACCTGAGCTGGAGATCCTGCACACCGGGCCGGGCAAGCGTGCGCTGGACTGGGCCTCGGCAAGGCGACAACCTCGCCCGGGTCGCCCGTACGGGGGCATCGGCGGCCGGCAAGGGAATTGGCTGGGGAAATTCAGCAGGCAGCCCATTCCCCGATCAGGGCTCGGATCGCGGGCTATGACCGCTACGCTCGACCTTGCTCTCCTCCCTATCAGGCGGGAACACCAAGCCCTCATGGGGTCGAACCGGCCTGCCGGACCAGGGGGCTATTTCGTGTCCGGCGCCTGGACAGGCGTTCCACACTGACGCTGCATCACCTACCCTCCTCCTCGACTCGGCGTGATCTTGGGAGGGGACCCGCATGTACGACCCGATATTCGACGACGAACCCGGCGTCACCGGCCTGGGCCGGGTCATCGAGCACTACCAGCTGCTCTACCTCCCCTGCGCGGCCAGGAAGAGGACAACGCCGAACACCGACGCGTCAGGGCCCGCGTCGAGCACACCTTTGCCCGCATGAAGAACTGGAAGATCCTTCGCCACTGCCGCCAGAAAGGAGACGGCCCCCACCACGCCGTCCAGGCGGTCGCCACCATGCACAACCTCGCCCTGGCCGGGTGAAACAGCAGGTCAAACACCACTCAGGCCTGCCCGAGCCGGACCTTCTGCCACACCTTTTAAGGACACAGCAGAGTTTTGAGCGCATGGCCGAGACCCAGTCATCCTTCACGAAAGGTGACGGGGTCTGTCTCGGCCTTCCTATCCCCGTCGCCCGCAATTCCTGCGAGCAATCACCCACGCCGACGCGCTGAGCTGTACGCGGGCCACGTCCCGGCTCGTCTCCTGCCGTCGAGAGCTGATACATCGGCACAACTCTGCCAAAAGGGCTCCGCGTTGTGGCCGTACGGGATACCTTCCGATGCCCCCGCTCCGGCTGAATCGCGCTGGTGCGGGGGCATCGTCGTCTCAGATCTGTACTCACCCGTATGCGTAGTCGACGTTTGTGCAATCGGTGCGCTCATGCCTGGATGACCAGAAGGGCAGCTTGTGACCTACCCGCCCCCGTACCCCTACCCATCCGCGCCCGCACCGGGTCGGCGGCGCTGGTGGCAGCACCCGGGGCTGATCATCCCGCTCCTGGTGATCGTGCCGCCCGCCGGAATCTTGCTCGTCTGGCTGAGCCGCTGGAAGATCGCCCCGAAGATTGAGGTGCCCCGAGCTTCCCGG
>NZ_JAGGOW010000250.1 GCF_018614135.1 Streptomyces sp. ISL-66 | reverse complement strand
GCCGCCGGCACCCCCGCCGGCCCCGGCCCCGCGGCGAGCTCCTCCGGGAGCCCCGCCGCGGCCGGGCCGCTGGCCGGCCGCGTGGTGGTCGTCGATCCCGGCCACAACACCGGCAACTTCAAGCACACCTCCGAGATCGCCCGCCAAGTGGACATCGGCACCAACCACAAGGAGTGCGACACCACCGGCACGACCACCAACGCCGGTTACATGGAAGCCGAGTTCACCATGGACGTCTCCCGGCGTCTGCGCACCCTCCTGGAGGCCAAGGGCCTCAAGGTGGTGCTCACCCACGAGGCGGGCCCGGAGCGGCCCTTCGGACCGTGCATCGACGAACGCGCCCGGATCGGCAACGAGGCCCGCGCCGAAGCCGTCGTCTCCGTCCACGCGGACGGCGTCTCGGCCGGCAGCCGCGGCTTCCACGTCATCCTCCCGGCCGAGGTCAAGGGCGGTGGTGCGGACACCGCGCCGATCATCGGGCCCTCGCGCCGGCTCGGCGAGCGGATCGCCGGGAACTTCGCCCGGGCCACCGGATCCGCGCCCGCCAACTACCTCGGCGGCGGTACCGGTTTGGTCACGCGGGACGATCTGGGCGGACTGAACCTCTCGACCCGTCCCAAGGTGTTCATCGAATGCGGCAACATGCGTGATGCCAAGGACGCGGCGCAGCTGACGAGTCCACAATGGCGGCAGAAGGCGGCCCAGGGCATCGCGGACGGCATCGTGGGCTTCCTCGGCGGGTAGTCCCACCGGGACGGCCCGCCGCCCCGATCCTTCCGGTCGCGGTAGACGTCCGTACCATGGTGCCGCCGCCACTCCGTCATGGCGTGCGACCACGGCACCACGAGACGACGAGACCGAGAAGGACACCTAAGACGTGAACATCCGCTCCCTCACTCGAGGCGACGGCGTGGTGATCGGAGCAGCGGTACTGCTGTTCATCGCCTCGTTCCTCGACTTCTACTCCAGCGACCGCCTGAACATGCCGAGCGTGTGGGACACCGACTTCGGCGGGCTGGCCCTGCCCACGGTGTTCCTGGTCGGCTTCATCGCGGCCGGTCTGCTGCTCGCCACCCGCTTCCAGCCGGAGTCCCGCAAGGTCGCGGGCCTGCCGCTCCAGGCCTGGGGCACCGTGCTGGCCGTCTCGGCCCTCTGGTCCTCGCTGTGGGTCCTGATCACCTGCCCGAGCTCGGTCGACCTGGGCGCCGGCGCGGTGCTCTCCTTCCTCGCCACCCTGGCGCTGGCGGGCGTGACCCTCTTCGGCTCGAAGGTGCCCGCGCTCGCGGGGCAGTTGGTCCCCGACCCGAAGCCCGCCGCGGCCATCCCGCCGTACGGCGGCCAGCCGCAGCCGGGCGCCGGGTACGGGTACCCGGGCTACGGGAACACCCCGCAGCCCGTCCCGCCCTACGGCGGCTCCCCGGAGCCGGTGGCGACCCCGGCTCCCGCTCCGGCCCACCAGGAGCCCGCGGCCGCGCCGGCCGACTTCACCCCGTTCTGGTTCGCCGTCCCGGTGGCCCGCCCCCTCTACGCGGAGGACGGCAGCCCCGCCCCGATCGCGGAACTCGCGCCGGGCACCTGGTACCTGGCCGTGGAGCAGCGCGGTCCGGCCACGCTGATCGCCCAGACCCAGGACGGCCGCCGCGGCGTCCTGAACGACACCTCGGGCATCCAGCGCGGCTGACCGGCCGGCCCGCACGAGGCGACGCACGTCACAGCGGTCCCCCGCCCTTCCGGGCGGGGGACCGTTGGCCTACAGTCACCTGACGCATCGTCAGATTCAGCTGAGCCGGCTTCGCGGCACCGCGTCGCGCCCGGCATCGCGGAGGGGACCGTACATGCGCCTCGGACTCGCACTCGGCTACTGGGGCCGCGGCCCCGACCCGGACCACCTCGACCTCGCCACCGAGGCCGAGGACCTCGGCTACGACTCGGTGTGGACCGCCGAGGCCTGGGGCTCGGACGCCTTCACCCCGCTCACCTGGATCGCCGCGCACACCTCGCGCATCCGCCTCGGCACCGCCATCGCGCAGATGGCCGCCCGCACCCCCACCGCCACCGCCATGCAGGCCCTGACCCTGGACCACCTGTCCGGCGGCCGGATGATGCTCGGCCTCGGACTGTCCGGGCCGCAGGTGGTCGAAGGCTGGTACGGGCGCCCCTTCCCCTCCAGCCCCCTCACGGCGACCCGCGAGTACGTGGACGTCATCCGCCAGGTGCTGCGCCGCGAAGCACCCGTGGAGCTCGACGGGCGCTTCCACAGCCACCCGTACCGGGGCGCCGACGGCACCGGCATCGGCAAGCCGCTCAAGCCCATCACGCACCCCCTGCGCGCGGACCTGCCGGTCCTGCTCGGCGCGGAGGGCCCCAAGAACATCGCCCAGACCACCCGCATCGCGGACGGCTGGCTCCCCCTCTACTGGTCGCCGACGCGCACCGACGTCTACCGGACCTCGCTGGCCGACCTCCCCGAAGGGTTCATGATCGCCCCGATGGCGCGGGCCAAGGTCTGCGACGACGTCGCCGAGGGACTGCTCCCCGTCAAGGCGATGCTCGGCTTCTACATCGGCGGGATGGGCCACGCGGCCCGCAACTTCCACGCCGACCTCATGGGCCGCATGGGCTACGAGGAGGAGGCGCACCGCGTGCAGGAGCTGTTCCTGGCCGGGCGCAAGGAGGAGGCCGTCCTGGCCGTCCCGGACGCCTTCGCCGACGAGATCTCCCTGGTCGGCCCCCGGGAGCGGATCGCGGAACGGCTCGAACTGTGGCGCGAGGGCCCGGTCACCGACCTGCTCGTGACCGCCCCGGACCCCCACACGCTGCGGGTGCTGGCGGAACTGAACAGCTAGCGCCGCGACCGGCCTGCGCCGTCTCCGCGCCGCTTACGCCGTCTCGCCTACACCGCCTCCCCTACGCCGTCTCCGCGCCTTCCTCGTGCCCCAGGGCCGCCAGCAGCTCCCGCAGGTCGAGCGGCATCACGGCGATCTCGATGGCGGCGCCCGCGCCGACGCCGGCGCTCACGGGGACGTCGCCGGTCGCGGAGGCCTCGCCGGTCGCGGCGCCCGCCGCGTCCGCGTAGGCGCAGGTCACGATCCGCGAGCCGGGGTTGATGGAGAGGCCCTCCTTCACGGAGGGCGCCCGGACGCCGGTGGCCCGGGCCCCGGCGAGGAGCACGGGCTCCCCCCGGCGCGGCACCCAGCGGGCCGCGCCCCGGTCGGCGTACACCCGGCCGCTGCGCCAGCGGCCCCTGCCCGGGGGCTGGCGGGCCATGCAGGGGATCCCGGGGGCGGGTGCGACGGCTTGGCGCCGGCGGTGCTTGCGGCGCATCAGCCAGCCGGTTCCGGCCGCCGCGGCGGCGAGGACTGCGTACTCGATCACGCCCCATTGAAACAGCCGGGCGCCGCGGCGCGACGGCGGGCCGGACGGCTGCCACTCCCGTCCGGCCCACTTGTCATCCCGTCAGCCGTCAGCCCGTCAGTTGCCCCGCGCTCGGGACCTTGTCGACCACCGGGGCGCCGGCGCTCTTGCCGGCGTCCTTGACTCCGTTGATGACGTTCTCGAAGGCGCCGATGTCGCCGTCGCCCGCCTGGCCCTTGCGCAGCTTGGAACCGAGGCCCTTGAGGGAGTCGATGCCCGCCGTCAGCGGGCCCACGGCCTTCGACAGCAGCGGGTCGCCCTTGGCGTTCTCGCTCGCCGCCTTCAGCCGGTTGTACGCGAAGGCGCCCGCGAGACCCGCCTTGACGAGCGCGAAGGTGCGGCCCTTGGTGCCCTTCTTGAACTTGCCCGCACGGTACGGCTTGATGATCCACTGGTACGTGGCACCGGCCGCCAGCCCCGCGTTGGCCACGAAGCGCGTCTTGGCGAACTTCTGCCTCTCTTCCGCGCTGCTCGCCGAGGGCGTGGCCGCGGCCGCCTCCGCGTCCTCGGCCGAGGCCGCCGCGTCGGCCTCCGCGAACGCGGCCATGGCCACCGAGATCTCGTCGCTCTGACCGGCGGCCGCGTGGTCGCCGCCGCCCGAGCCGCAGGCGGTTGCGCCGCCCAGCAGCGCGCATGACAGCAGCAGCGCCGTGAGGGCGCGGCGGAATCGGACGGTCGTGGTGGGAAGGGACACGAGTTGCCTCCGGGGACTGAGGTGTCCCACGCAGCCTCACCCCGGCTGTGCGGCTGCGCCACTTGGGGAACCCGTTCGGGTTTGCCCGGTGGGGGAGCGGGAAAAGGCGCACCATGCCCACACACACGCAAGCGCACAGCAGAGGAAGCACTCAGGCAGGCAGAGCCGTCGCGATCGTGGCGGATGTCATGGCCTTCGTGATCGCCCTGTGGATCCTGCTGTACCTGCTGGACGCCAACCAGGGCAACACGCTGGTGGACTTCATCCACGACGTGGCGACCTGGCTCGCCGGCTGGTCCTACGACCTGTTCACCTTCAGCCGCGCATGGGTCCAGGTGGTCGTCGGCTACGGCATCGCCGCCGTCGCCTACCTGGTCATCGGTCACGCCGTGGCGGGCCGCCTGTACCGCCACTGAGTCACGGCCGTCCCCGGCCGTCCCCGGGCGGCCGGTGGACGGCCTGCCGGGGGACGGCCGGAGCTCAAGCGCAGCAGTCCGGCTCCAGGCCGGTCGGCAGGGTCAGGCCGCCGAAGACGACGCCCGTGGCCTCATCGCCGCCCAGCGCGGCCACCGCGAGGAGCAGCGAGCCCGCCGTCCAGGTGGTCTGCTCGACGGGCCAGACCGCCCGGTCGTCGAAGACGTACCCCGTCCAGTACATGCCGTTGTCGGCCCGAAGGTGGCCGATCGAGCGCAGGATGTCCAGCGCCCGGTCCGACTCGCCCGTGGCCCAGAGCGCGAGCGCCAGCTCGCAGGACTCCCCGCCCGTCACCCAGGGGTTCGGCAGCACGCACCGCACGCCCAGCTCCGGTACGACGAACTCCTCCCACCGCTCCTCGATGCGGGCCTTCGCCTCGGCGCCGGTCAGCGCACCGCCCAGGACCGGGTAGTACCAGTCCATCGAGTAGTGGGACTTGTCGAGGAAGCGCTCGGGGTGCCGGCGTATCGCGTGCCCGAGGGCGCCCGCCGCCAGTTCCCAGTCCGGCTGCGCCTCCCCGCGGTGGTCGGCGATGGCCAGCGCGCACCGCAGCGCCTGGTGGATGGAGGAGGACCCGGTCAGCAGGGCGTCGCCGACCGCCTCGCCGGACGGCTCCCGCTTCCAGCCGATCTCGCCGCCCGGCTGCTGGAGCCGCAGGACGAACTCCACGGCCGCGTACACGGCCGGCCACATCCGGTCGAGGAAGGCGTCGTCCCCGGTGGACAGGTGGTGGTGCCAGACGCCGACGGCTATGTACGCGACGAAGTTCGTCTCGCGGCTGGGGTCCTGCGGCTCGCGGGTGTCGACCCCGTCCGGGCGGTCGGCGTAGGCCGCGTACCAGGAGCCGTCCTCGTTCTGGTGGCGCACCAGCCAGTCGTACGCCCGCTCCGCGGCCTCGTGTTCGCCCGCCACGTCGAGGGCCATCGCGGCCTCGGTGTGGTCCCACGGGTCGAGGTGGTGGCCGCGGAACCAGGGGATGGCCCCGTCCGCGCGCTGCGCGGCGAGGATCCCGGCGACGGTGGCGGCGGCCTGCTCGGCCGTCAGCACGCCGTCCAGGACCAGGTGCTCGGGTGCGGTGCGCTCCGGCGAGCTCACTTCTCGGCGCCCGCGGCCGCGCCGACGGGCAGGTGCGGCTTGGTCGCGTAGGCGACGAAGCTCTTGCCGATGACGGGGTTGAGGGCCTGCTCCGCGAGCCGTGTGACCAGCGGCTTCTTCATGATGTCCCAGACCAGGAGCTTGTGGTACGCCTTGACGGGCAGGGCCTTGTCGTTGTCGACGCCGAAGGCGCACTTGAGCCACCAGTACGGAGAGTGCAGGCCGTGCGCGTGGTGCGTGCCGTAGGGCTTGAGGCCGGCGGACTCCATCTTGCCGAGCAGCTCCTCGCCCTTGTAGATGCGGATGTGGCCGCCCTCGACCTCGTGGTAGGCGTCACTGAGCGCCCAGCAGATCTTCTCGGGGCCGTAGCGGGGCACGGTGATGGCGATGCGCCCGCCGGGCTTCAGGACGCGGACCATCTCGGCGAGGACGCCCTTGTCGTCGGGGATGTGCTCCATCACCTCGGAGATGATGACCACGTCGAAGGACTCGTCGGGGAAGGGCAGCGCCAGCGCGTCCCCCTCCATGGCGGTGGCGGTGGCCCCGGCCGGGGCCTCACCGGCCTCCTTCATGGCGGCGAACCACTTGGCGACCTCGCGGATCTCCTCGCCGTTGCGGTCGAGGGCGACCACTTGGGCGCCTCGCCGGTAGCACTCGAAGGCGTGCCGGCCTGCGCCGCAGCCCAGGTCGAGCACGCGGTCGCCTGCGGCGAGCGGGAACCGGGAGAAATCGACGGTCAGCACGTGGTCCTGCCTTCGCGGTCGCGGGGGTGGGGGTGGAACTGCATCGGACGGAAGGTCGGGGCGGTGAGGGTCACCGGGTGCCGCGGCCGCGGGCGGCCGCCGCGGCCCGCTCGATCGCGGCGCGGTAGTGCACGACGGTCCCCTCGGCGGCCTTGGCCCAGGTGAACCGGGCCAGCACCCGCTCGCGGCCGGCGGCGCCGAGCCGGGCGCGCAGCGCCGGGTCGTCC
>NZ_JAGGOW010000249.1 GCF_018614135.1 Streptomyces sp. ISL-66 | reverse complement strand
CGCCAGCGCACGCGCCACCGCGTCGGCCAGCGATACGTCGTCGGCCCGCAGGTCCGCTCCGCGCAGCCACAGGGTCGGCGCCGGGTGCGGGCCGCGGGTGCGGCGCAGGGCCAGGTCCGCGAGGGCCGTGGTGCGGCCGGTGCCGGGGTGGCCGATCAGGGCCAGGACCGGGCGGTCTCCGGCGGCGAAGGCGTCCAGGGCGGCGGCGATGTGGGGGCGTTCCACCCGCTCGAAACCCAGCTCCGCGAAGGCCGGGCCCAGGGTGGTGCCGGTGAGCTGCAGGACTCCGGCGAGGTTCAGGTCGGCGCCGTAGCCGGGCACGGTGGCCGCGTTGCGTTCCAGCAGGGCGGCGAGCGGTCCGCCGGGGTCGGCGGCCGCGGCCGCCGCGAGGGGCACCGCGAAGCCGCCGGAGCGGTGCTCCGCTCGCAGAGCGGTGGCCAGTACCGCGAGCACCGCTCCGGTTCCGGCATCGAGCACCGGGCCGCCGCACGCCTGCCCACCCCGTCGCAGCGCGTCCTGTCCGTCGGTCCCGATGGCCAGCTCCAGCGCGGCCGGAAGCAGGTGGAGCCGGCCCGTCGCGGTGTACGTGGCTTCGGCGGCGCCCAGCACCCGCGCCTGCCGCCATCCCCGCGCGGCCAGGCGTACGTAGGTCCCCGGGGCGATCGTCACCCGCCGGGCGACCGGCAGCGGCCGCACCCCGAGCCCGTCGCTGCGTACGAGCGCGAGCCCGAGCTCCGGCAGGGCCGTCACGTCCGCGGCGCCCGCCACCCACGTCCGCTCGCCCGGTCCCCCGCAATCCGGTCCCGGGCCCGATCCCGGCGGCCCGTGCAGGACCACCCGGGACAGGCCGTCCACGGCCTCGTGGCTGGTCACCACCGTGCCGCGATCGTCGGCGACGAAGCCGCTCCCCCGCGGCCGTCCGGCGAGATCGCAGATCCTGATCAGTTCCGCCGTCACCGCACCACTCCCCGCCGCGCGCCCCGTGGTCATGACGGTAGGCAGGTGAAGATCAGCAGGAAAAGCACGCGTGGCGAAAGCGCCCCCTTACGCTCCCTCCATTCACTCCGAGCGCCTGCTCGGACGGGTGAATTAAGGGGTCCGGGTGGATAGAGACCTACCCGAGGGGGGTCGTGGAGCGGTGAGCAGCAGTCCCTTGCGCTCGCCGCTCCACGTCAACAACACCGGCCCGAGCTAAAGCCCGAGCCGGGACGCGGAGCCAGGCCACAGAGCCGGGCCACAGGGCCAGGCCGTGGCCCGGAGCCGCGCCCCGGCCCTGCGTCTCAGACGAAGACCGCCAGCGACTTGGCCTTGCCGCCCTTGCTCTCCACGAGCCCGAGCAGCCGTCCGTCCGGCCCGTAGACCGCGATCGCCCTGCCGGCCTCGTACTCCTGCGGCATGTCCAGCCTCACGCCGTTCGCCAGCAGCCCCGCCCGCCGGGCGTCCAGGTCCCAGCGCGGGAAGGCCGCGGCCGCCGCGTCACCGATCGGCATGACGGTCAGCTCCTCCTGGAGCTGGTCCAGCGTGCGCGCCCGGTCGATCTTGTACGGCCCCACCCGCGTGCGCCGCAGCGCCGTGAGGTGCCCGCCGACGCCGAGGTCGGCGCCCAGGTCGCGGGCGAGTGCGCGGATGTACGTACCGCTGGAGCAGACGACGGAGACGATGAGGTCGACGACCTTGGTGCCGTCCTCGGCCTGCGCCTCGCGCATGTCGTACACCTGGAACGAGGAGACGGTCACCGGACGGGCCGGGATCTCGAAGTCCTCGCCGTCCCGTGCGCGCTTGTAGGAGCGCACGCCCTTGATCTTGATCGCGCTCACCTTCGACGGGACCTGCATGATCTCGCCGGACAGCTTGGCGATGCCCGCGTCCACGGCCTCCCGGGTGACCCCGGCGGCGTCGACCGAGGAGGTGATCTCGCCCTCGGCGTCGTCCGTCAGGGTGTTCTGGCCCAGCCGGATGGTGCCGAGGTACTCCTTCTCCGTGAGCGCGAGGTGGCCGAGGAGCTTGGTGGCCTTCTCCACGCCCAGGACCAGCACGCCCGTCGCCATCGGGTCGAGCGTGCCGGCGTGGCCCACGCGGCGGGTCTTGGCGATCCCGCGCATCTTGGCGACCACGTCGTGCGAAGTGAAGCCGGACGGCTTGTCGACGATGACAAGGCCGTCCGGCGTCTTCCCTGCGTTGCTGCTCATTCCGCGGTTGCGCCCTCGTCCTCGTCCTCGTCCGGCTTCTTGTACGGGTCGGCGTCGCCGGCGTACTGCGCGCCGGAGGACACCTCGCGCACCTGGGCGTCGGAGGTGCGCGCCTTTTCGAGGAGGTCCTCGATGCTCTTTGCGGTCTCCGGGAGGGCGTCCGCCACGAAGGTCAGGGTGGGCGTGAACTTGGTCTGCGCCGCCCGGCCGACCGCGGAGCGCAGTACGCCCTTGGCGCTCTCCAGGCCCGCTGCCGCACTGGTGCGGGCCTCATCGTCGCCGTACACCGTGTAGAAGACCGTGGCCTCCCGCAGGTCGCCGGTGACCCGGGTGTCCGTGATGGTCACGTGCGTGCCGAGGCGGGGGTCCTTGACACCACGCTGCAGCTTCTCGGCCACCACCTCCCGGATGAGGTCCGCCAGCTTCTTCGCCCGCGCATTGTCGGCCACTGGTCCGTCTCCTTCTCAAGTCTTGCGTCAGTCTTCATCACCGTGGATCCGCCGTCGTACCGACAGCAGCTCCACTTCCGGACGTGCCGCGACCAGCCGCTCGCAGCGGTCCAGTACGTCCGAGAGGAACCCCGCGTCCCCACTCACCAGAGCGACCCCTATACGAGCCCTGCGGTGCAGGTCCTGGTCGCCCACTTCGGCCGCGCTCACAGCGAACTTGCGCTGGAGCTCGGCCACGATGGGCCGGACGACGGAGCGTTTCTCCTTCAACGAGTGAACGTCGCCGAGGAGCAGATCGAAGGACAGAGTCCCCACGTACATGCAGTTCCGGATGTCCCGCCGGTGCGGGTTCGGTGGCCTGCCGGCCGTCGCGCGGCAGGGTCACCAGAACCGTACACGCAACGGCCGGGGCCGATCGACGGATATTCCGCCGACCGGCCCCGGTACTACGAGTTACGACACGGTGCGAACCGCCTCGCGCTTACGCGCGGGGCTTCTCGCGCATCTCGTACGTCGCGATGACGTCGTCGATCTTGATGTCGTTGAAGTTACCGAGGTTGATACCACCCTCGAAGCCTTCGCGGATCTCGGTGACGTCGTCCTTGAAGCGGCGCAGACCGGAGATGTTGAGGTTCTCGGCGACGACCTTGCCGTCGCGCAGGAGCCGCGCCTTCGTGTTGCGCTTGACCTCGCCGGACCGGATGAGGACACCGGCGATGTTGCCCAGCTTGGACGAGCGGAAGACCTCGCGGACCTCCGCCGTACCGAGCTCGACCTCTTCGTACTCCGGCTTGAGGAGACCCTTCAGGGCCGCCTCGATCTCCTCGATGGCCTGGTAGATCACCGAGTAGTACCGAACGTCGACACCCTCGCGCTCCGCCATCTGCGCGGCACGGCCGGCCGCACGGACGTTGTAGCCGATGACGATGGCGTCGGAGCCCATCGCCAGGTTGATGTCGGACTCGGTGACCGCACCCACACCGCGGTGCAGGACCCGGATGTCGACCTCTTCGCCGACGTCGAGCTGGAGCAGCGAGGACTCGAGAGCCTCGACCGCACCGGACGCGTCGCCCTTGATGATGAGGTTGAGTTCCTGGACGAGACCGGCCTTGAGGACCGAGTCGAGGTCTTCCAGGGACACCCGGCGGACACGCTTGGCGAAGTTGGCGTTGCGCTCTCGCGCAGCACGCTTCTCGGCGATCTGACGGGCCGTGCGGTCCTCGTCCACGACGAGGAAGTTGTCGCCGGCGCCGGGGACGTTGGTGAGACCCAGGACCAGGACGGGGGTCGCGGGACCCGCTTCCTCGACGTTGTTGCCCTTGTCGTCGAGCATGGCGCGCACTCGGCCGTAGGCGTCGCCCACGACCATCGTGTCGCCGACGCGGAGGGTACCGCGCTGGACGAGGACGGTGGCAACGGCACCGCGGCCGCGGTCGAGGTGGGACTCGATCGCAATACCCTGAGCGTCCTGCTCGGGGTTGGCGCGCAGGTCGAGCGAGGCGTCGGCGGTGAGGACGACGGCCTCGAGCAGGGAGTCGATGTTCAGACCCTGCTTGGCGGAGATGTCGACGAACATCGTGTCGCCGCCGTACTCCTCGGCGACCAGACCGAACTCGGTGAGCTGACCGCGCACCTTGACCGGGTCGGCACCCTCGACGTCGATCTTGTTGACCGCGACGACGATCGGGACGCCGGCGGCCTGGGCGTGGTTGAGCGCCTCGATCGTCTGCGGCATGACGCCGTCGTTGGCCGCGACCACGAGGATCGCGATGTCGGTCGACTTGGCACCACGGGCACGCATGGCGGTGAACGCCTCGTGACCCGGGGTGTCGATGAAGGTGATCTTGCGCTCTTCACCGTTGACCTCGGTACCGACCTGGTACGCACCGATGTGCTGCGTGATGCCACCGGCCTCGCCCGCAACGACGTTCGTCTTGCGGATGGCGTCGAGCAGTCGGGTCTTACCGTGGTCGACGTGACCCATGACGGTCACGACCGGCGGACGCGGCATGAGGAATTCCTCGCCGCCCTCGTCCTCGCCGAACTCGATGTCGAAGCCCTCGAGGAGCTCGCGGTCCTCTTCCTCCGGGCTGACGATCTGAACGACGTAGTTCATCTCGCCGGCCAGCATTTCGAGGGTCTCGTCGGAGACGGACTGCGTGGCAGTGACCATCTCGCCGAGGTTCATCATCACGGCGACGAGCGACGCCGGGTTGGCGTTGATCTTCTCCGCGAAGTCGGTGAGGGACGCACCGCGCGACAGGCGAACGGTCTCGCCGTGACCACGAGGCAGCATGATGCCGCCGACCGACGGGGCCTGCATGGCCTCGTACTCCTGGCGACGCTGGCGCTTGGACTTGCGACCACGACGCGCGGGACCACCGGGACGGCCGAAGGCACCCTGCGTGCCACCACGGGCATTGGGACCACCGGGACGCCCGGCGAAGCCGGGACGGCCGCCGCCGCCGGCACCAGCCGGACCGCCGCCGAAGCCGCCACCACCGGGACGGGGACCGCCGAAGCCGCCGCCGCCGCCGGGACGCGAGCCCGGACCGGCCGGACGACCGGCGAAGCCGCCGCCCGCGGGACGGCCTGCGCCGCCACCGCCACCGGGACGGGGACCGCCCGCACCGGGACCACGGCCACCGGGGCCGCCGCCGGGACGGGGACCGGGACCACCGGCAGCGGGACGCTGCGGCATCATGCCCGGGTTGGGACGGTTACCACCGGGGGCACCGCCCGGACGGGGGGCACCACCCTGCGGACGGGGCATGCCGCCCGGAGTCGGGCGACCAGCGCCCTGACCCTGCGGACGCGGGGCGCCGCCGGGGCCGCCCTGCGGACGGGGAGCACCCTGGCCGCCGCCGGCGCCGGGGGCACCGGGACGGGGAGCGCCGGCCGGACGGGGCGCCTGGGGGCGCGCCATGCCGGTGGAGCCACCAGAGGTGAACGGGTTGTTGCCCGGACGGGGACCGGCCGGACGGGCGCCCTGGGGACGCGGAGCCTGGGCACCGGGACCGGCGGGACGCTCGGCACGGGCCGGAGCGGCACCTGCCGGACGCGGGGCGCCGGGACGGGCGCCGGCCTGGCCGCCCTGACCCTGGGC
>NZ_JAGGOW010000024.1 GCF_018614135.1 Streptomyces sp. ISL-66 | reverse complement strand
GGCGCGGATCGCGCGGCGCGGGCTCCGGCCGCGGGGCCGCCTCGGCGGGCCGCAGTCCCGCCCTGCGCCGTACGGTCTGCAGGGCCGCGGCCCCGAGTAGCGCCTCGGGGCTGCCCTGGCGCCGCTCGGTGCCCAGCAGGGCCGCGCCGACCAGTTCGTCCCAGTCCCCGTAGGCCGTCGTCTCCGCGTTCATCGGATCCCCTCCCTTGTCCGTATGCCCCGCGCGCTCGTGCCGTGCTGCGCGCCGTGTCGCGTGCCGTGCTCCGGTCCCGCCCCCTCCGCGGGACCGGAGCAGCTCTGTTTTCCGTGGCGTCGTGACCCGGCTGGGCCGCGGCGCCACGACTGCGGCCTCAACTGGCGTGGTTGTCGTCCACAAAAGCCCCCCGGCTCAGTCGTTCGCACCCGGCGGCGCCCCCCGGCGCCGCCGTTTCCCACCCCCGGTGCCCCTCAGGGCGACGTCAGTGCCACCGGCTCCGAGGAGTCCGGCTGCCATGCCGTCAACGGGGTGAATCCGCGGTGTCCGCATTCGCCGAACACCGTCACCGGCCCGCCCCCCGAGAGCGCGGCCAGCTGCCACAGCCCCGTGCGGGGCCGGCTCCCGGCCCCGGTCAAGGCCACGGGCAGGGCGGACGTCCCTTCCACGTCCGCCAGTTGCCAGGCTGTTTCTTCCGGAGGTCCTCCCGGCTGTCCCCCCGGTCCGCCCGGTATCGGCACCACCGGGCCGAGCACCACCGGCCAGGACTCCAGCCAGGGGTCCTCGCGCAGTGCCGCGCCGTACGCCTCCAGTGCCGCGCCCGTGCTCACGCCCGTCGGCCTGCCCCCGTACGGCGCGGCCGCGGCGAACCGCTCGCCGAGATCCGCACGCAGCCCCGCGGAGCCGGGCCGGAAGCGGGCCTCCGCCTCCAGCACGAGCCCGACGGGCAGTGCGAGCCCCGGTGGCCGCCCCGGCGGCCCGAAGTCCAGGACCAGGGCCGTCCGCCCGCTCGCCAGCCCGCGCAGCCATATCCGGCGGGTGGTGAGGCGGCCGTCGGGTGACGCCGTGTCGTACTGGGCCAGCACGAGCCAGCGGTCCCGTACCGCCTCGCCCTCCGCCGTGGACGGCAGCCCCACCCTGGTGCGGACCGTCGAGGCCAAGGTCTCCGGCAATCCGGACACGCCCAGCCAGGCCCGGTCCAGCAGGTGCAGCAGCGCGGCCTCCTCCAGCATCCGGGCGGGCCATCCGGTGCCGCAACTGGGTATCGTCCCCAACTCCCGGACCCGCGCGGCCAGCCCGGGAGCCTGCGCGTCGACCATCCGGGCGGCGGTCTCCTCCCACGCCGCGTACCCCGCCTGCTCCTGCCCGGCCAGGCCCCCGCGCACCAGGTCCGCGAGCCGCTGCTCCAGCTCGGTGACGCCCGCGCCGATCCGGGCCGCCCGTCGCTCGGCCCGCTTGCGGGCGGCCTCCGCGTCCGCCGGACCGCCCGCCGCGGAGCGGTCGGCGGCGGGCCGCGCGGCCTTCGCCGCCCGCTCCGCGAGCCACTCGGCCGCCCAGTCCGGCGCCCCGGGCGAAGCCTCCTCCGAACCCCCTCCCCAGCTCCCTCCTGACCCCCCCTCCCGGCCCCCCCCCCCCCCCCCCCCCCCCCCCCCCCCCCCCCCCCCCCCCGCAAGCCAGGCGCGGTCCCCCCGCCCCTGCCCCTCCCCCCCCCCCCCGGGCACCCCCCCCCCCCCCCCCCCCCCCCCAGAAGCCCCCCGCCCGCGCCCCCCCCCCGCCCCCCCCGCCACCCNNCCGAGCTCCCTCCTGACCCCCCTTCCGGGCCCCCACTCGATCCCCCTCCAGAGCCCCCACCCGAACCCCCGACCGGATCACCCACCCCTTCCGTCGACCAGAGCAACAGCAGCCCCAGCGCGTGCTTGCAGGGGAACTTCCGGCTCGGGCAAGAGCACTTGTACGCCGGGCCGGTCAGGTCGACGACCGTCCGGTACGGCTTGCTGCCGCTGCCCTTGCACAAACCCCACAGCCCACCGGAAGCGGAACCTCCGGTCTGCGACCACGGCCCCGCCCCGCCGAGTCTGGTCCCCGCCTTGCGTGACGCGTCGTCAGGAGCCAGAGCCAGTACCTGTTCCGCTGTCCAGCGGACCCCCTGCTCAGTCATGTGTCCCACCGTAGAGACCCCCACTGACAATCGCTCTGACCTGCAACGACACGTCGTCCGGGGGCCGTTGTCAGTGGTCGGGTGCATCGTGGTTCCAGCAGTCGGAAGCGGCTGTCAGGCATTGGAGGGGGACCATGACCACGACCGAGAACGAGACCGCCACCGAGGCGCTGCGACCGCACGCCGAAGACGCCTTCGCGCACGAACTGAAAGCCCTGGCGGCTGCCGACGACCGGCCCCGCCCGACCCGCTGGAAGCTCTCCCCGTGGGCCGTGGCGACGTACCTGCTCGGCGGCACGCTCGACGACGGCACCGTCATCACGCCCAAGTACGTCGGACCGCGCCGGATCGTCGAAGTCGCCGTCACCACGCTCGCCACCGACCGGGCCCTACTGCTCCTCGGAGTCCCCGGGACCGCCAAGACGTGGGTGTCCGAGCACCTCGCCGCCGCCGTCAGCGCAGACTCCACGCTGCTCGTCCAGGGCACCGCCGGCACCCCCGAGGAAGCCATCCGCTACGGGTGGAACTACGCCCGCCTCCTCGCCCACGGGCCCAGCCGGGAAGCCCTGGTACCGAGCCCCGTCATGCGGGCCATGGCGGAGGGGATGACCGCCCGCGTCGAGGAACTCACCCGCATCCCCGCCGACGTCCAGGACTCCCTCATCACCGTCCTGTCCGAGAAGACCCTCCCGATACCGGAGCTCGGCCAGGAGGTGCAGGCCGTGCGCGGCTTCAACCTCATCGCCACCGCCAACGACCGCGACCGCGGGGTCAACGAGCTCTCCAGTGCGCTGCGCCGCCGCTTCAACACCGTCGTACTGCCGCTGCCGGCCACGGCCGACGCCGAAGTCGACATCGTGGCCCGCCGCGTCGACCAGATGGGCCGCGCCCTCGACCTGCCCGCCGCGCCGGAGGGCCTGGAGGAGATCCGGCGCGTCGTCACCGTCTTCCGCGAGCTGCGCGGCGGCATCACCGACGACGGGCGCACGAAGGTGAAGACGCCCAGCGGCACCCTGTCCACGGCCGAGGCCATCTCGGTCGTCACGGGCGGCCTCGCCCTGGCCGCCCACTTCGGGGACGGCGTGTTGCGCGCCTCCGACGTGGCCGCCGGGATCCTCGGGGCCGTCGTGCGGGACCCGGCCGCCGACAAGGTCGTCTGGCAGGAGTACCTCGAGGCCGTGGTGCGCGAGCGCGACGGCTGGAAGGACTTCTACCGCGCCTGCCGCGAGGTGACGGTATGAGCCCGCGGACGGAGGAGCGCGGGCCGCTGCTGCTGGGCGTGCGCCACCACGGCCCCGGCTCGGCCCGCGCCGTGCGGGCCGCCCTCGACGCGGCGCAGCCGGCGGCCGTCCTGATCGAGGGACCGCCCGAGGGGGACGCGCTGCTGCCGCTGGCCGCCGACCCCGGGATGCGGCCGCCCGTCGCGCTGCTCGCGCACGTCGCCGACGATCCCGGGCGGGCCGCGTTCTGGCCGCTGGCCGGCTTCTCCCCGGAATGGGCCGCCATCCGGTGGGCGCAGGCGCGGGACGTGCCGGTCCGGTTCATCGACCTCCCCGCCGCGCACTCCCTGGCCCCGTCGGGCGAGGGGGCGGGCGCGGCGGAGGCGGGGGGCGAGGGGGACGAGGAGGGCGAGGAAGCGCTGGACTCCGTCCGGCTGGACCCGCTCGCCGTCCTCGCCGCGACCGCCGGTTACGACGATCCGGAGCGCTGGTGGGAGGACGTGGTCGAGCACCGGGGCGGGGCGGATGGTGCAGGAGGCGACCCGCTGGGTGTGTTCGAGGCGCTCGGCGAGGCCATGGGCGCCCTCCGCGAGGAGTACGGGGCCGGCGGCCACCACCGCGACCTGGTGCGCGAGGCGTACATGCGGCAGCGGATGCGGGCCGCGCGCCGCGAGTTCGGCGACGGGTACGCCGTGGTCTGCGGGGCCTGGCACGTCCCGGCCCTGCGGGCGAAGACCACCGCGGCCGCCGACAAGGCGCTGCTCGCCGGACTGCCCAAGGTCAAGGTCGAGACCACCTGGGTCCCGTGGACCCACCGGCGCCTCGCCCGGGCCGGCGGGTACGGGGCCGGCATCACCTCACCCGGGTGGTACGCGCACCTCTTCGCGGCCCGGGACCGGCCCGTCGAGCGGTGGCTGACCAAGGTCGCCGGCCTGCTGCGCGAGGAGGACCGGCAGGTCTCCCCGGCGCACGTCATCGAAGCCGTCCGGCTCGCCGACACCCTCGCCGCGATGCGGGGCAGGCCCGTGCCGGGGCTGACGGAGACCCTGGAGGCGGTCAGGGCCGTGATGTGCGAGGGGTCCGACATACCGCTCGCGCTGATCGAGGACCGCCTCGTCGTGGGAGATGTGCTCGGCGAGGTCCCGGACGCGGCGCCCGTCGTGCCCCTCCAGCGGGACGTGACCCGCCATCAGCGCTCGCTGCGCCTGAAGGCCGAAGCGCAGGACCGGGAGCTGGAGCTCGACCTGCGCAAGGACACCGACGCGGCCAAGTCCCTGCTGCTGCACCGGTTGCGGCTGCTCGGCATCGACTGGGGCGTGCCGGTGGCCTCGCGGGGGAGCACGGGCACCTTCCGGGAGACCTGGCGGCTCCGCTGGGAGCCGGAGCTCGCGGTGCGGGTGGCCGAGGCCGGCATCTGGGGGACGACGGTGCTCGGGGCGGCCACCGCCCGGGCGGAGGCCGAGGCGGCGGGCGCCGAGGAGCTGGGCGCCGTCACCGCGCTGGCCGAGCGGTGCCTGCTGGCCGGGCTCTCCGAGGCGCTGCCCGCCGTCCTGCGGGCGCTCGCCGACCGGGCCGCGCTGGACACCGATGTGGCCGGACTGGCCAAGGCGTTGCCCGCGCTGGCCCGTTCCCTGCGGTACGGGGACGTGCGCGGCACCGACGCGGCGGCGCTGGGCACGGTCGCGGCCGGGCTCGCGGAGCGGATCTGCGTGGCGCTGCCGCCCGCCTGCGCGGCGGGGCTGGACGCCGACGCGGCGGCGGAGCTGCGCGCGCACGTGGACGCGGTGCACGGCGCGATCGGACTGCTGGGCGCCGCCGGGGCCTCCGGCGGGGCCGAGGTGGGGGTCGAGGCTGTCGGGGTTTCGGCTGGGTGCGGCGTGGGGGTTGAGGAGGCCGGGGTTTCGGGCGGGGTCGAGGTGGGGGTTGAGGCGGCCGGGGTTTCGGGTGGGTCCGGTGTGGGCGTCGAGGCCGTCGGGGTTTCGGGTGGGTGCGGCGTGGGGGTTGAGGCGGCCGGAGCCTCGGGTGGGTCCGGTGTGGGCGTCGAGGCGGCCGGGGTTTCGGGTGGGACCGGTGCGGCGAATGAGGCGGCCGGAGCCTCGGGCGGGGCTGACTTGGGGATCCAGGCTGCGGGGACCGTCAGTGGGGCCGGCGCCGGGATCGAGGCTGCTGGGGCCTCCGGTGGGGCCGATGCCGGGATCGGGGCCGCCGCGACCTCCGGTGGGGCCGGGGTGGGGATCGAGGCCGCCAGGGCCCCTGGTGGGACCGGCGTGGGGGCCGAGGTCGTCGGGGTCGACGCCGGGGCCGATGGGCTGCGGGAGCGCTGGTCGGCGGTGTTGCGGGCGCTGGCCGGGCGGGACACCGTCCCCGGGCTCATACGCGGCCGGGCGGCCCGGCTGTTGCTCGACGACGGGCGGCTGCCGCCGCAGGAGACGGCCCGGCTGATGGGGCTCTCGCTGTCCCCGGCATCGGCTCCGGCCGACGCGGCGGGCTGGATCGAGGGCTTCGCGGGCGGCGGCTCGGGAGGCGGCACGCTGCTGGTCCACGACGAGCGGCTGCTCAGGCTGATCGATGGGTGGCTGGTGTCGGTACCGGAGCGGGCGTTCGTCGACGTACTGCCGCTGCTGCGGCGGACGTTCGGGTCGTATGAGCCGGGGGTGAAGCGGACCTTGGGGGAGCTGGCACGCCGGGGGCCGGCCGTGGCCGCCGGGCACCCGGCCGCGGTGGGATCCGGCTCCTCGGTCGGGGCCGGCTTCGGCGCGGAGCTGGACGCGGGGCGCGCGGATGCGGTGGTGGACCTGGTACGGCTTCTGCTGGCGGGAGCGGTGACCTGACCGGGGCCGGGTCCCGGGCCTGTCTTCCGGGCCCCGGCCGCAAGTCCTGGCAGGGCTGCGGGGTGGGCCGCTGCGCGGGGTCTGTCCCCAACCCGCCCTCCACCCTCTTCCAGACTCCGCCCGGGGGACCCAGCCGGGCTCCGCCCGGTCCCGAAAGACCTGGGGCTCCGCCCCAGACCCCGCGCCTCAAACGTCGGCGGGGCTGGATTTGGCAGGCGGGCATGGATTATGCCCGGCGGCTGGGCCGGGCCGGGCCGGGCCGGGCCGGGCCGGGCTTGGCAGGGCAGAGCTTGGCTTAGCGAGTCCGGGCTGGGCCTGGCTGGGCTGGGCTGGGCTGGGCCTGGCGAGTCCGGGCTGGGCCTGGCTTAGCCGGGCCCGGCCCGGCCCGGCCCGGCCGGGCTAAGCCAAGCCCGGCCTGCGTGGATTGGGAAGTGCCGGTGGTGAGGGCCGGTGGGGTGGTGTCCGGTGGTGACGGCCGGTGGGTGATGGCCGGTGGTAGTGGTGATGACGAGAGCAGGGGGACGGGTCGATGAGTGGTGCGGAGGTTTCGGTGGTGGGTGGGGCCGAGGAGCGGGTGCGGCGGTGGCGGATGGTGCTCGGTGGGGAGGCTGACGGGACCGGGTGTGTGCTCGCTGGGGCGGACGCGGGCATGGACGGGGTGCTCGGGGCGCTCTACGGAGGCGGTGGTGGGGGGCGCAAGGGTGCGGGGGAGCGGTCGGCCGGGCTCGGCGGGTCCGCGCCGAACGTTGCGCGCTGGCTCGGGGACATCCGCACGTACTTCCCCAGCTCCGTGGTCCAGGTCATGCAGCGGGACGCGATCCAGCGGCTCGGCCTGTCCGCGCTGCTGCTGGAGCCCGAGATGCTGGAGGCCGTCGAGCCGGACGTGCACCTCGTGGGCACCTTGCTCTCCCTCAACAAGGCGATGCCGGAGACGACCCGGGAGACGGCCCGCGCCGTGGTCCGCAAGGTGGTCGAGCAGCTGGAGAAGCGGCTCGCGAGCCGGACGCGGGCCACCCTCACCGGCGCCCTCGACCGGTCGGCCCGGGTCAGCCGGCCCCGGCACGCGGACATCGACTGGGACCGGACCGTCCGGGCCAACCTGAAGAACTACCTCCCCGAGTACCGCACCGTCGTCCCCGAACGGCTGATCGGCTACGGCCGTGCGGCCCAGTCGGTGAAGAAGGAGGTCATCCTCTGCATCGACCAGTCGGGCTCGATGGCGGCCTCCGTGGTCTACGCCTCCGTCTTCGGTGCCGTCCTCGCCTCCATGCGGTCGATCGCGACCCGCCTGGTCGTCTTCGACACGGCGGTCGTCGATCTGACCGAGCAGCTCGACGACCCCGTGGACGTGCTCTTCGGCACGCAGCTCGGCGGGGGCACCGACATCAACCGTGCGCTCGCCTACTGCCAGTCGAAGATCACCCGTCCTGCTGACACGGTCGTCGTCCTCATCAGTGATCTCTATGAGGGCGGGATACGGAACGAGATGCTGAAGCGGGTCGCCGCGATGAAGGGCGCGGGCGTCGAGTTCGTGACGCTGCTCGCGCTGTCCGACGAGGGCGCGCCCGCCTACGACCGCGAGCACGCCGCCGCACTGGCCGCGCTGGGCGCCCCCGCCTTCGCCTGCACGCCCGACCTCTTCCCGGACGTGATGGCCGCGGCCCTGGAGAAGCGGCCCCTTCCGGGGCCGGTCCCCGTCCCCTGAACACGCCGGCCGCACGGGCCGTCCGGGCGCTCCCATATCGGCGGATCACACGAAGATGCAGTTCAACCGTGAGGCGATCTGTGACAGGTATCACCGCTCAGGTGTGATCTGCGATTTAGGGACCTACGTCCCACGGGGATAACCTGCGGGACGGACATGCCGCGTCCACGGTCACCGTGTGCGCCTTCCTTGTGACAGCGCGCCGTCACGTTGCCCTTCGCGGCACGCCCACGCAGATAGCAGACAACCGCGAATCACTGCGAATCTTTTGAAGACAAGGGACGGACGCGCGTGGACCTGTTCGAGTACCAGGCGAGGGACCTCTTCGCCAAGCACGGTGTACCGGTGCTGGCCGGTGAAGTGATCGACACGCCTGAGGCAGCCCGAGCGGCCACCGAGCGCATGGGTGGCAAGTCGGTCGTCAAGGCGCAGGTGAAGGTCGGCGGCCGCGGCAAGGCCGGTGGCGTCAAGCTCGCCGCCACCCCCGACGAGGCCGTCGCTCGCGCGACGGACATCCTCGGCATGGACATCAAGGGCCACACGGTCCACAAGGTGATGATCGCGGAGACCGCTCCCGAGATCGCCGAGGAATACTACGTTTCCTACCTCCTCGACCGGACCAACCGCACCTTCCTGGCCATGGCCTCGGTGCAGGGCGGCATGGACATCGAGGAGGTCGCGGAGAAGACCCCCGAGGCCCTCGCGAAGGTCCCGGTCAACGCCAACGAGGGCGTGACCATCGAGAAGGCCCGCGAGATCGTCGCCCAGGCGAAGTTCCCGGAGGCCGTCGCCGAGCAGGTCGCCGAGATCCTGGTGACCCTGTGGGCGACCTTCATCGCCGAGGACGCGCTCCTCGTCGAGGTCAACCCGCTCGCGAAGGTGGCCGACGGCCGCGTCATCGCGCTCGACGGCAAGGTCTCGCTCGACGAGAACGCCGAGTTCCGTCAGCCGGGCCACGAGGAGTTCGTGGACCACGCTGCCGCGAACCCGCTCGAGGCCGCCGCCAAGGCGAAGAACCTCAACTACGTCAAGCTCGAGGGCGAGGTCGGCATCATCGGCAACGGCGCGGGTCTCGTCATGAGCACCCTCGACGTCGTCGCGTACGCCGGCGAGAACCACGGCGGCGTCAAGCCCGCCAACTTCCTGGACATCGGCGGTGGCGCCTCCGCCGCCGTCATGGCCAACGGTCTCGAGATCATCCTCGGCGACCCGGACGTCAAGTCCGTCTTCGTCAACGTCTTCGGTGGCATCACCGCGTGCGACGAGGTCGCCAACGGCATCGTCCAGGCGCTGAAGCTGCTCGAGGACAAGGGCGAGGCGGTCACCAAGCCGCTCGTCGTCCGCCTCGACGGCAACAACGCCGAGCTGGGTCGCAAGATCCTCTCGGACGCCAACCACCCGCTGGTCCAGCGCGTGGACACCATGGACGGCGCGGCCGACAAGGCCGCCGAGCTCGCGGCTGCGAAGTAAGGGCAGAGGTCACAGACTCACATGGCTATCTTCCTCAACAAGGACAGCAAGGTCATCGTCCAGGGCATGACCGGTGCCACGGGCATGAAGCACACCAAGCTGATGCTGGCTGACGGCACCAACATCGTCGGCGGCGTGAACCCGCGCAAGGCCGGCACGACCGTCGACTTCGACGGCACCGAGATCCCGGTCTTCGGTTCCGTCGCCGAGGCGATCGAGAAGACGGGCGCCAACGTCTCCGTCCTCTTCGTCCCGCCGGCCTTCGCCAAGGCCGCCGTCGTCGAGGCCATCGACGCCGAGATCCCGCTGGCCGTCGTCATCACCGAGGGCATCGCGGTGCACGACTCCGCCGCCTTCTGGTCGTACGCCACCAGCAAGGGCAACAAGACGCGGATCATCGGCCCGAACTGCCCGGGTCTGATCACCCCCGGCCAGTCCAACGCCGGCATCATCCCGGGCGACATCACCAAGCCCGGCCGCATCGGTCTCGTGTCCAAGTCGGGCACGCTGACCTACCAGATGATGTACGAGCTCCGTGACATCGGCTTCTCCTCCGCCGTCGGCATCGGTGGCGACCCGGTCATCGGCACCACGCACATCGACGCCCTCGAGGCGTTCGAGGCGGACCCCGACACCGACCTGATCGTCATGATCGGCGAGATCGGCGGCGACGCCGAGGAGCGTGCGGCGGACTACATCGCCAAGCACGTCACCAAGCCGGTCGTCGGTTACGTCGCGGGCTTCACCGCCCCCGAGGGCAAGACCATGGGCCACGCCGGCGCCATCGTCTCCGGTTCCTCGGGCACCGCGCAGGCCAAGAAGGAGGCCCTCGAGGCCGCGGGCGTCAAGGTCGGCAAGACGCCGACCGAGACGGCCAAGCTGGCGCGCGAGATCCTGAGCGCCGCGCAGTAGTAGCAGTAGCAGCAGTCGGCGTACGCGGCTCCGTACGGATATCCGTACGCGGCTCGCGCGCAGTGACGGGCGTGGCCCGCACCCTGTGAAGGGGTGCGGGCCACGCCCGTTTTCTCGTACGGATTCCCTCGCGGGACCCGGGACCCGGACCCGGGACGAGGACCGGGTCTCACTCGGCCTTGGGGGAGACCCTCGCCGGTCCTGCCGCGGGGTCGGACAGGAGCTTGTCGTGCAACTGCCGGCCTTCGTCCGAGAGCTGCTGGGGGCCGCTGTGCGGGGGCACGCCCGACACGTTCGCGCCGGGGGCGCGCGGGGGGAGGTACTCGGTCGGCGCGGTCGCCGCCGTGTACGCCGCCGCGACGGCGATCACCGTCGTCAGCCCGAGGGCCGCCCGCGTCCACAGCCGCGCCCGGCCCTCGCAGGTCGCCCGTACGACGGCTGCGGAGCGCGGCTCCAGCGGGACGGCAGGCGTCAGCGAGCCGAGCCGCTCGCGCAGCAGCGCGGACTGCTTCTCGGGAGCCGCGGCGGCCAGTTCCGGGATCCGGTCGGCGAGCTCGGCGTGCGCGTTGACCAGGCGGCCGCCCGCCGTCGGGGTCGAGGCCTCGGTCTCGGCGGCGGTGTCCGGGAGGTCCAGCCCGACGCCGTCGTAGAGGAGCACGGTGCGGCGGTGGGCCGGCGGCAGCGCGAGCACCGCGTCCATGAGGATGCGGTCGCCGGGGTCGGCCGGGGGCTTGTCGGGGTGTTTGTGGGCCCGTCTGAACTGGTGCCAGGGCGAGAGCGCGTACTCGTACGCGGCCGCGCGCACCCAGCCGACCGGGTCCGGGTCGGTGGCGACCTCCGGCCAGCGCGCCCACGCCTTGCGGAAGGCGTCCTCGACGGCCTCCTGCGCGAGGGCGCGGCGGCCGGTGAGGAGGTACGCCTGGCGGGTGAGGGCGGGGGCGGTGCGGTTGTAGAGGATGTCGAAGGCGGCCGCCGCGGTGTCCGCGCGGGCGCCCTCCGGGTCGGTACGGGCATCAGTACTCGGGTCCGCTCCGCCGGGGTCGGGCTCCGCGCCGGGGGCGTCGGCCGGGTCGGTGGCGGTGCCGGGGTCGCCGGTGCCTGCGTCGGGGCCGGCGTCGAAGCCCCCCTCCGGCGCGGTGCCGATGCCCGGGTCGCCGGTGCCTGCATCCGGGCCGGCGGTGTCGGCGCCCGCGCCCGGCCTGGTGCCCGCGTCCGGGCCGGTGTTGGTGCTCGCACTCGGGCCGGTTTCGGTGCCCGGGTCGCTGGTGCTTGCGCTGGGGCCGGTGTTGGTGCCCGCGTCCGGGCCGGTGCCGGTGCCCGCGCCCGGGTTGGTGCCCACACCCGCGCCGGTATCCGTGCCCGCGCCCGGGCCGCCGCCCGTGCTCGCGCCCGCGTCGGTGTCCGGGCCGCCGCCCGTGCCCGTGCCCG
>NZ_JAGGOW010000248.1:3108-10009 GCF_018614135.1 Streptomyces sp. ISL-66 | reverse complement strand
AAGTAGCCGCCGGCGGAGGCCTCCTGCTCGGCGGCCTGGTCGGCCTCGGCTACGCCCTGCGCCGCCGCGACATCCGCCGCATCCACTGAACCCCGCCGCACCGCCGCACCTCCATTCCCACCGCCCCGCCATCCCCACCGCGCCGCCCGGGCTCCACGGCCGTCAACCGCCGGTCGCCCCGGGTCCTGCCGAGGACCCGGGGCGACCGGCGGTTCTTCGTGTGCGGAAGGAGGGCGCAAGAGGATGGAAGGGCGAGAGTGCGCCGCGCGGATCGAGCCCGGCTGACCCGTGGGGAACACCGCCCCGGCCGGGAGGGCGGGCGCCGTCAGGCCCGGTCGCGCAGCGGACGGCGGCGACGGATCACGTGGGCGCCGGCGCCCAGTGCGGCCGCGCCGACGAGGCCCGCGCCGATGGCGGTCTCGGTGGCGGACGGACCGAAGGAGCCGCCCAGGCCGCCCTGGGCTCCGTTGCCCTCCAGGATCGTGAAGCGGTGCGTGGCGACCAGGCTGTTGTCGTGGCACTTGACCGACAGCGTGTGGTGGCCGGGCGAGGCGTGGTTGAAGATCCGGACGGTGGCGAACCCGATGGAGCCGGCCGACAGGTTCGTCTGCGGAAAGTTGCCGTGCGAGAAGACGATGCCGCCGTGGCCGCAGCCGGCCGCGCTGACCTGCATCGAGGAGCCTTGGTGCACGGAGTACGGGTTGACGGTGACGTTGCTGGGCCCACCGCCACCCGGGGGATTTGCGACGGCGATCGGTGCGGCAAGGGCGACGGCGGCGAACGCCGCCGCAGTCACGGCGAGGGCGCGAGAAGCACGCATGGTGGAACCTCCAGCGGGAAGCGCCCCGGAGCGGTGGCCCGGGCAGATCGACGAGAACGCCTCCCATCACGAACCCTCCTGGCGTTCCGCAACCAGCGCATTTCCGGCTTTGGGCCGCAAGGTTGAGCGACACGCCGAGGCGCGGACGCGTGCGCTGACGGATCCGCAGGTCACGACCCGTCAGACATTTATGTGACGATTACCTGGATGGGCGCACCCCTTCCGGCCCCACCACCCGTTCGCCCTTCCCCGATCGCCGTCCCGCGCGCACCGCCTTAGCGTGCGTGAAGTAGGGCGTTAAAGGGGTGGGACAAGAACGCGGGTCGGGACCCCCGCGTCGGGAAGGGAGAACCATGACCGAGGACGAGAGTGAGAGGCCACCGAGAAGGCGCTCCCCCTGGGGCGCCATCGCGCTGGTCATGCTCACCGGCCTCGCCATGATGCGCAACGGAGCCGATGTCGAGGCCGGGCCTCCGCAGCCCGCCGCCGCGGCGGCGGTCGGACCGTCCGGGGCCGCGGTCGGGGCACAGAGCGACCAGTCACCCGGTCTGCCGCCCACGCCTCCGTCGGACCTGGAGGTGCTGGAACACTCGTCGGTCCAGCGCATCCGGATCCCGTCGATCAGGGTGGACGCGCCGGTGATGACGGTCGGGCTGGACGCTCAGGGCTGGATCGACGCGCCGCCCCCGCAGGAGAGGAACCTGGCCGGCTGGTACCTCAACGGCATCTCGCCGGGTCAGCGGGGTTCGGCGGTGATCGTGGGCCACGTGGACAACGCGCAGGGCCCGGCGGTCTTCTACGGGCTGGGCTCCGTCCGCAAGGGCAGCCACATCGAGGTGGCGCGCTACGACGGGCGCACGGCGGTGTTCGAGGTGTACGGCGTGGAGGTCTTCTCGAAGAACTCGTTCCCCGGAGCCCGGGTGTACGGGGACACCGGGCACCCGGAACTCCGGGTCATCACGTGTGGCGGCGGCTATTCGAAGGCGGGGGGCTACGACGGCAACGTCGTCGTCTTCGCGCGGATGGTGGAGGCCCGCTGACCGGTCCGAGGCACACGCGCACGACGGCCGCCGCCGCGCCGGGGAGAGGTCCTCAGCGCGGCGGCGGCGCCGGCAGCGTCATCCGGAAGCCGCGGCCGAGCAGTTGCGGCAGGTAGGTCGCCAGCGCCTGGACGCTCTGTGAGCGGTTGCCGCCCGCGTCGTGGTTCAGCACGATCACCCCGGGCGCGGCCCCCTTGAGGACCCGCGACACGATCGTGGTCGTGCCGGGCTCCTTCCAGTCCAGGGTGTCCACGGTCCAGGCGAGCGGTTCCATGCCGAGCTCCGCGCCGATCTCGAAGGCGGCCCGGTTCCACGCCCCGTAGGGCGCCCGGAACCACACCGGCGCCTCGCCGGTCGCCTGCTGTACGACCTCGCTCGTGCGCCCGATCTCGGCGGCGAGGGCGGGCCGGCCGAGCGTGGGGATGAGCGGGTGGGTCCAGGTGTGGTTGCCGATGACGTGGCCCTCGGCGACCATCCTGCGCAGCAGGTCCCGGTTGTCCGTGGCCATCTCCCCGCAGACGAAGAACATGGCCCGTACGCCGTAGCGCGCGAGGGTGTCGAGGATTGCCGGGGTGTAGCGGGGGTCGGGGCCGTCGTCGAAGGTGAGCGTCATGGCGCTCGGCGTGCTCGCGGCGGCCGGGAGTTCGAGGATGGGCCGGGTGCGTACGGCGGGCTTCGCCGCGGCCACGCGTTCCGGGCTGCCCTCGGAGGTCATCGGCTGGAGCCGGTACGAGGCCCCGCGCGGGCTTTGTGGCCGGGCGGCGCCGGGGGCTCCGGCGAGGGGCACCGGCCCGGCGGCTCCTCCCGGTCCCGGTCCGAAGCCGGTTCCGCCGAGGCCGGAGGCGCCGGGGCCCGAGGCGCCGAGGCCGGGGGCCTGCCCGGAGCCCGGCAGGTCGTTCTCGCCTCCGGTCACCAGTCCGGCGGCGGCGGCGACTCCGAGGAAGACGGCGGAGCGCAGGAGCACGCGTCGCTCTACTGTCGGCTCATCATTTTTCATTACTACTACGTATCAACGACATCGGCGCGGATGTCGAGGGGCGCGGACGCACCTCCGTCCGCTCACCCGGTCAGCGCACCGCCCGGCGCACAGCCCGGCGCGCAGCCCCGTAGGTCAGTCCGGAAGGTCAGCCGCGCCGCACCAGCGGGAACGGCAGCGTCTCGCGGATCGTCAGACCCGTGAGGAACATGACGAGGCGGTCCACGCCGATGCCCAGCCCGCCGGTCGGCGGCATCGCGTACTCCAGCGCGTCGAGGAAGTCGTTGTCGATCTCCATCGCCTCCGGGTCGCCGCCCGCCGCGAGCAGCGACTGCGCGGTGAGCCGGCGCCGCTGTTCGACGGGGTCGGTCAGTTCCGAGTAGGCGGTGCCCAGTTCGGTCCCGAAGGCCACCAGGTCCCAGCGCTCCGCGAGCCTGGGGTCCTTGCGGTGCTGGCGGGTGAGCGGCGAGACATCGGTCGGGAAGTCCTTGTAGAAGGTGGGCAGCCTGGTCTTCTCCTCCACCAGCCGTTCGTACATCTCCAGGACCACGTCGCCCCGCGTGTTGTCGGGGGTGTGCGGGACGGCGGCCCGGTCGCAATGCCTCCTCAGGACGGCTTCCTCCGTGTCGGCGTCGACCTCCTCGCCGAGAGCCTCGCTGATCGCCCCGTACATCGTCTTGACCGGCCAGGTACCGGAGATGTCGTGGACGACGAGCTTCCCGTCCGGGCCCGCCTTGTGCGCGATGGGCGAGCCGAAGGCGGCCGTGGCGGCGCTCTGGATCAGCTCGCGCGTCAGGTCGAGCATCACGTCGTAGTCGGCGAAGGCCTGGTAGGCCTCCAGCATCGTGAACTCGGGGTTGTGCTTGTAGGAGACGCCCTCGTTGCGGAAGGTGCGGCCCATCTCGAAGACCTTCTCCATGCCACCGACGCACAGCCGCTTCAGGTACAGCTCGGGAGCGATGCGCAGGTACAGGTCGAGGTCGTAGGCGTTGATGTGGGTGCGGAAGGGCCGGGCGTTGGCCCCGCCGTGGATCTGCTGGAGCATCGGGGTCTCGACCTCCAGGTAGCCCCGGTCCAGCAGCCCCTGCCGCAGCCCCTGGACCGCGGCGGAGCGGGCCCGTACGACGTCGCGCGCCTCGGGGCTCGCGACCAGGTCGAGGTAGCGCCGCCGGACCCGGGCCTCCGGGTCGGCGAGGCCCTTGCGCTTGTCGGGCAGCGGGCGCAGGCACTTGCCGGTGAGCTGCCAGGAGTCGACGACGAGGGACAGCTCACCGCTCTTGCTGGCGCCGACCTCGCCGCTCGCGACGACGTGGTCGCCGAAGTCGACCTGGGAGGTGAAGGTGCCGAGCACGGCGGCGCCCGCCTCGTCCCGGGTGAACATCAGCTGGATGTCACCGGACCAGTCCCGCAGGACGGCGAACACGACGCCGCCGAGGTCGCGCACGACCATGACGCGTCCGGCGACGGTGACCGGCGAGCCGGTGCGGGTGCCGGGCGGGTGTCCGGGGTGGGCCGCCCTGAGCTCGGCGACCGTGTGGGTGCGCTGCCGGATGCCGACGGGGTACGGGTCGGTGCCGGAGGCCCGGATCCGATCCAGCTTGTCGCGGCGGACCCGGACCTGTTCGGGCAGCCGCTCGGCCGGCGCCGCCGTGCCCTCCTGTCCTACGCGTTCCAGCCCGAGGGAGTCGATGGGCGGCAGGCCCGCCGTGGTGGCGGGGGCGGTGAGCCCGCGCGGGTGGCCGTTGCCCCACAGGGTGCGCATGCTGGGCACGGACACGAAGCCCTCGGCGATGCCGGAGGCGAGGCTGACCCGGGCGAGCGAGCCTGCGTCCTGGTAGCAGAGGAACCGGGGGTACCACTCGGGGCCGTACTTGACGTTCGAGCGGTACAGCGCCTCCAGCTGCCACCAGCGGGAGAAGAAGAGCAGCAGCCTGCGCCACAGTTTGAGCACGGGGCCGGCGCCGATCCTGCCGCCCTCCTCGAAGGCGGAGCGGAAGACGGCGAAGTTGAGGGAGATGCGGCGCACGCCGAGGCCGGGGGCGGCGGCGCACAGTTCGGCGACCATGAACTCCATGACCCCGTTGGGGGCGGAGCGGTCGCGGCGCATCAGGTCGAGGGAGATGCCGTCCTTGCCCCAGGGGACGAAGGACAGCAGGGCGATGAGCTCGCCCTTGCCGTCGAAGGCCTCCACGAGCAGGCATTCGCCGTCGGCGGCGTCGCCGAGCCGGTCCAGGGCCATGGAGAAGCCGCGTTCGGTCTCGGTGTCGCGCCAGGTGTCGGCCCGGTCCACGATCATCTGCATCTCGTCCTCGGAGAGGGCGCAGTGGCGGCGGATGAGGGTGGTGGCGCCGGTGCGCCGGACCCGGTTGACGGCTTGGCGGGTGACGCGCATGTCGCGGCCGTCGAGGTCGAAGTGGGCGACGTGCAGGATCGCCTCGTCCCCGAGCTGGAGGGCGCTGAGTCCGGAGCGGGCGTACGCGGTCGCACCGTCCTCGGAGGCGCCCATGACGGCGGGCTGCCAGCCGTAGCGGCGGGCGACGGCGAGCCAGGCGTCGATGGCGGGGGTCCAGGCCGCCGGGTCGCCGACGGGGTCGCCGCTGCCGAGGCAGACGCCGGCCTCGACGCGGTAGGTCACGGCGGCCTTGCCGTTGGGGGCGAAGACGACGGCCTTGTCCCGGCGGGTGGCGAAGTAGCCGAGGGAGTCGGCCCGCCCGTACGCGCCGAGCAGGGCCCTGATGCGTGGTTCCTCGTCGCCGTGCAGGGCGGCGGTCAGCCGCTGGGACCGGAACAGGGTGGCGGCGGCGTTCAGCAGGGCGAGGGCGCCGAAGAGGCCGAGCAGGAAGGACAGGGGCCTGGGCGGGCGGCCGTCGAACTCGCGGACGGAGAAGAGCCCGCCGAAGACTTGTTTGGCGGCCCAGTCCAGCCACTGGCCCCTGGGCAGGGTCCCGGGGAACAGTGCGACCAGTCCCCAGCCGAGGAAGACGGCGGCGAGCAGCCCGAGGCCGAGCACGAGCATGGCCCGCCAGAGGGCACCGGGACGGGAGGCGGCGTTGAACTCCTTGCGGGCGGCGATCAGGATCACGAGGGCGGCGACCGAGAGGGCCATGGAGGAGAAGCCGACCCAGTAGTCCTCGTCGGCGATGATCAGCACGTCGACCAGGAGCAGGAGGGCCAGATAGGTGACGACGATCCACCAGGCGACCTTCTTGCGCATGCCGAGTGCCGCGGCGAGCAGGAAGAGGAAGACGGCGTAGGCGAGGTTGGCGCTGACCGGCACCACCACGGCGTCGAGGAAGCGCACGATGTGCCGCAGGAGCCGCCGCAGTGTCGGGGAGAGCGACAGCAGGGCGCAGATCAGCCCGAGCGTTCCGAAGAACGCGCCGAAGGCGTCGGGCACCCGGTTCAGGAAGCGGTTCCGGGTTCCGCGCGTCTCCTCCACGGTGGCACTCATGGTTCGCACTGTAGGGAGGGCCCGGTCCCTTCGCGCGTCGAGCCGGATAGCCTCGGGAGGGTGACCGATCAAGTGAACACGGGATTCGAGCGCGGTACGGACGGCCCGAAGGTGATTCTCGCCGGGATCGACGGATCGGAGTCCTCGCTGCGTGCCGCGGCGTACGCGGCGGGGCTGGCGCGGCGGCAGAACGCGCTGCTGGCGCTGGTGTACGTACAGCCGGTGATGCCGGCCGGGGCGTCGCTGGGTGCGCCGGTGGGAGGTACCACCGAGGAGATCGCGCAGGGCCTGGTGGCCGAGATCCGGGAGTCCGCGGAGCGCCTGAAGGGCGTGTACGACGTCCGCTGGCAGTTCCACACCTTCCGCGGCGATCCGTACTCCGGCCTGGTGAGCGCGGCGGAGGAGCTGACGGCGGACGCGGTGGTGGTGGGTGCCTCGGAGCAGGCGGGTCACCGGATCGTGGGCTCGGTGGCGGTCCGCCTGGTGAAGGCGGGCCGCTGGCCGGTGACGGTGGTTCCGTAACCGCGCGACCGCGTAGCCCCGGAGCACCGGGGCCCTGGAGCTATGGAGCGCCGGAGCCCTACTTCGCCCTCTTCAGGCCGTCCTTCGCCGCG
>NZ_JAGGOW010000248.1:0-3049 GCF_018614135.1 Streptomyces sp. ISL-66 | reverse complement strand
CCCGGGGGCGGCGGGCGGGGCGAAGGTGAACCGGCCGATGGATCCGTAGTTGCCGCGCATGTCCCGGGCGCCGGTGTGGTTGAACATCTCACCGGCGACCTGGTCGCCCATGCCGTAGATGATCCACGTCCCGTTGACCTTCTCGTACGCCTGGGGGACGTGGGCGTGCGTGCCCAGGATCATGTCCACGTCGGGGCGGCCGCCGGTCTGAGAGGCGGTGAGCGCCTTGCCGAGCGAGAGTTGCCTCTCGTCCGGTTCCGTCTCCCATTCGGTGCCCCAGTGGAGGCTGACGAGGACCACGTCCGCGCCCGCCTTCCGGGCGGCCCGCGCGTCCGCGATGATCTTCTCCTCCTCCATCAGGTTGACCGCCCAGGGCTGCCCGTCGGGCATCGGGTAGCCGTTGGTGTCGTAGGTGTAGGCGAGGTGCGCGACCTTCGCGGAGCCGGCCGCGTACATGGTCACGGCGCCCGCCTCGGCGGCCGTGCGGGCCGAGCCCGCGTGCTTCAGCCCGGCCGCGTCGAACTTGTCCAGCGTTCGCTTGAGCCCGGCGCGGCCGCCGTCGAGGGTGTGGTTCGAGGCGGTGGAGCAGCCGTCGTACCCGGCGTCCTTGAGGCCGTCGGCGACCTCGGGCGGTGACTGGAAGGCGGGGTAGCCGGTGAAGGGTCCGCCGTCCTCTCCGTAGATGGTCTCCATGTGGCAGAGGGCCAGGTCGGCGGCTGAGACGACCTGTTTGACGCCGGAGAACATCGGCCGGAAGTCGTAGCCGTCGCCGTCCGCGTCGGAGGCCGCCCGCCGGATGACCGACTCGTGGGGCAGGACGTCGCCGCTCGCGACGAGGGTGAAGCCCCTGGCGGCGGGGGCCGTGGTGGCGCCGGGAGCGCCGGACGGGGCCTGGGCGCCCGGGGAGCCGGCGAGGCGGGCCGGGGCGGGACCCCCGCCGGCCGTGCAGCCGGCCACGGCGGCCAGCACGACGGCGGACAGGAGGGCGAGGGCGTGGCGGGTGCGCGCGGTCATCTGTCCCGGCTCTCCTTGGGGTGATTCGGATCAATACGGATCAATCCGGATCCACATTGATCAATACGACAGAACGGCAGGACGACAGATTCGTATGACTATCTGATCTCCAGTCAATTCATAGACCAAGACGCCCGAAGTCAAGGACCGGATCCGTCGGCGGGCGGCGGACTCACCCCGATGGCCGCTCGGCGCGCCGTTCGACCGTTCACCGCCGCGCGCTGCCGCCCGCCGGACCGCCCGGACGCTTGGGCGCACCATCCCCGCCGGACGGTTCCCGGGCGGCTCCGTGCAGGTCAGGGTGGATCCGTCACCTCGAACAGACGTCGAACAATCACCCGAACGGAACCCTGAACACACCCCGGAAGGAGCCTCTCGTGCCCCTCGCTCCCACCCTCCGGCGCACGGAACCCGAGGCACTGGCCGAACTCCAGCGCGAACACGGACGGGCCCTGTTCGGTTTCCTGCTGGGCCTCACCGCCGGGGACGCGCAGCGCGCGGAAGACCTGGTCCAGGAAACCCTGCTACGGCTCTGGCAGCACCCGGAGGTCCTGGCCTCCGGGCACGATTCCTTGCGGCCCTGGCTGTTCACGGTGGCCCGGCGGCTCGCCATCGACGCCCGGCGGGCCCGCCTCTCGCGGCCCCTCGAGGTCGATCCGGAGGGGCTGGAGCACGCGGCGGCGCCGGGGGACGCGGTGGCGGGCTCGGTGACGGCCATCGACGTGCGCCGCGCCGTGGGGTCCCTGGGGCCGGAGCACCGGGAGGTGCTGATGCAGGTCTACTTCCAGGACCGCTCGGTGGCCGAGGCGGCGGCGGAGCTGGGCATTCCGGCGGGCACGGTCAAATCCCGCACGTACTACGCCCTGCGCGCCCTGCGGAAGGGCCTCCAGGGGTACGGATACGGGCTCGGCGCCTGAGGAACACGTCAAAGACTGGCCTGAACGCGCACGTATCGGACACGGACCGCATCGAAATCGGCAGCGGACCGTTCAAGTTCAGTAAACATCCCCCGCGCCGCGAGCCGCGCAAGGAAGGCTCTGGCCTGACGACGGGATGGTTCGACGCGTGCGGGAGAAGGTGGAACGGTGCAGCCCGAGGGTATGAACGGCACCAGTGACGGCGGACTGGCAGTACCGATGGCATGGCTCTACGCGGAGTACATCGCCGACGAACTGCTGCGCACGGGCCGGCTGATCCCGGTCAGCACCCTGGAGTTCCGCGCGGGGCGCGACACGCTCGCGCTGACGATCTACCTCTCGGACGCGGCCGGGGAGCTCTCCGGGATCCGGGTGGTCTCACAACTCGACGAGTGGATGTCCCTGACGGCGTACGGGCACCCGTGGCGCGACTGGGTCCACACCCGCTTCCTCGCGCTCGGCGAGGAGGCCCGCGAGCGCGGCCGCGGCGAGGACCCGGACCTCGAACTGGCCCGTGCGGCCTGGCGCTGGCTGGACCACACGGAGCTGTTCGCCACGAACCTCGACCCGGGCCGCCACGGCCACGCCGACACCCCGCCGGGCCTGGACGAGAACGCCCGCGTCTGGACACCGGCCTGGCAACTGGGCCTGCCGTTGGGACATTTGGCCATGCACCTGTTCTGAGCGGCTACCTGCGGCCCCGCGGTCCGGGGGCCTCGGCCGGATCGGTGACCAGGCCGGTGAAATCGGCCTCGTTGCGCTCGGCCCGGACCACGTACGTACGGGCGATGAACCACAGCACCGGGTACACGAGCACGCCGAGCGCCGGCCAGACCAGCGGCCCCGACGCGACGCGCGGGAGCAGGAACAGCAGCGGCAGCAGGCCCACCAGGAGCGCGAGCGCGGCCACCGCGAAGAGTCCGGCGCGCAGCTGGCTGCGCATGAGTGCCCGGACGTAGGTGGCGCCGAGGGTGGTCTGTTCGGAGATCTCGGAGCGGGCCGGGGTGTGCGCGGGCGCGCGGCGCACGCCGCGCGGGACGCCCGTGACGACCTCCCGCCGGGGCGGCTGCGAGCGCTGCTCCTGGGCCATGGGGCGGAGTCTAGTGCTGCTCCGCGGA
>NZ_JAGGOW010000247.1 GCF_018614135.1 Streptomyces sp. ISL-66 | reverse complement strand
CCGGGGCCGCCGGGGCCGCCGGAGCCTCCGGGGGCGCCGCCGAGCGGCGCGCGCTCCAGGGGCTGCGGCTGCGCTACGGCTCCGCCCGTCAGGCCGGACTGCTGGAGAGGCACCTCGAAGGGGTAGCGGACGAGGCGCGCCGGTTCCTCGGCCCCTCCCCCGAACACCCCTACTACGCCGGGGCCGTGGTCCTCGCCGGCCGGGGCCGCACCGTGGCCCTGCACCGGGCGATGGGCGACGCCGTCCGGTACGCCGACTACGACGGCCGCACCGACCGGGCGAGGGAGTTCCCGGCCGCCGAGCGCATCGCGATGACGGAGGACACCGTCTTCGACCTGGCCTCGCTGTCGAAGCTGTTCACCTCGCTGCTGGCCGTGCAGCAGATGGAGCGCGGGCGCCTGGAACTGGAGGCGCCGGTGAACCGGTACCTGCCCGAGTTCACCGGCGGCGGCAAGGAAGTGATCACCGTCCGCCAGCTCCTCACGCACACCTCCGGGTTGCGGTCCTGGGCCCCCTTCTACCGGGAGCCGAGTCGCGCGGGCCAGTTGAGGCTGTTGTGGTCGGTGAGGCCGCAGGAAACCCCGGGGACGGTCTACCGCTACTCGGATCTCAACCTGATCGCCCTCCAACTGCTCTTGGAACGGATCACCGGTCACACTCTGGACCTCCTGCTCCAAGACGAGATCACCGCTCCACTCGGGATGCACCGCACTCGTTACAACCCGCCGCTCTCCTGGCGCCGGATCACGGCCGCCACCGAGGTGCAGCGCCCACCCTGGTCCGGGCTCGACCGCGGGCTCGTCTGGGGCGAGGTCCACGACGAGAACGCGCACGCCCTGGGCGGCGTCGCCGGCCACGCGGGCGTCTTCGGCACCGCCTGGGACCTGGCGATCCTCGCCCGCACCCTCCTCGACGGCGGGGTATACGCCGGCAAGCGCATCCTGCGCCCCGCCTCCGTCGAGCTGCTCTTCACCGACTACAACACCGCCTTCCCCGGCGACGACCACGGCCTCGGCTTCGAGCTCTACCAGCACTGGTACATGGGCGCCATGGCCACCCCGCACTCCGCCGGCCACACCGGCTTCACCGGCACCTCCCTGGTCCTCGACCCCTCCACCGACTCCTTCCTGATCCTGCTCGGCAACTCGGTCCACCCCGTGCGGAACTGGCGCGCGGGCAGCGCCCCCCGCGTCGCCACCGGCAACCGCTTCGCCCGGGCCGTCCCCGTCCGCACGAAGCACGGCGGCCCGGCCTGGTACTCCGGCATGGAGACCGGCGCCTCCGGGACCCTCACCCTGCCCCCGCTCACACCGGCCACCGGCTCGGCCCGGCTGCGCTGCGCGCTCTGGTGGGACACCGTGCCCGGCGGCGGAGCCCTGCACGTGGAGGCCTCCGCCGACGGGGAGAGCTGGGAGCCGCTCCCCTTCAGCACCGTGCGCACCACCGGCGGAGCCGCCGAGCAGTGGCCGCGCGGCCAGGTCACCGGCTGGTCGGGCCGCATCTGGCACCGCCTCGAAGCCCCCCTCACGGCCTGGGCCGGCCGCGCGGTCCGCCTGCGCTTGCGCCACACCGCGCAGGGCCGCTACGTGGGCCGCGGGGTCTACGTCGACGTCCTGCGCGTAGCGGAGCCCGCCCGTCTCCTCTTCGCCGAGGACCGCCCCGCCGACGCCGCCCGCATCGAGGCCACCGGCTGGTCCCGCTCGGCGGATTAGGCCCTCGTCGTGGGCCGGATCGCGCCATAGCTGCCCGAACGACGGTCGGCGGGGATGGGAACCGTGCCCCGCGGCGTTGGAATTCGTTGTTGTGGGTTGTTGACCGTTCAACCCGAAGTCATTGACGGTACCGACGATACGAAGGCGGGCAGAACCGAATGAACGACATCGACTGGGACAATCCGATCGACCCCCAGCCGGGCTGGACCCTGGACCACGTGAAGCTGTACGTCGGATCGGGCGGGACCGAGGGTCAGTTCTGGAACAACACCCAGACCCTGCTGCTCACCACGGTCGGCCGCAAGTCGGGCAAGCCGGTGCGCACTCCGCTCATCTACGGCGAGGACGACGGCCGCTACCTCATCGTCGCGTCCAACGGCGGCGACCCGGCGCATCCGCTCTGGTACCGGAACCTGACCGAGCACCCCGAGGTCCGCGTCCAGGTCGGCCCCAAGATCGTCCAGGGGGTCGCGCGCACCGCGACCTCCGAGGAACGGGCCGCTTTCTGGCCCCAGATGGTCAGGCACTGGCCTTCCTACGACGAGTACCGGACCAAGACCGACCGGGAGATCCCGATCGTGGTGATCGACCCCGTCGCCTGACCGGGGAGCCGGACCGCCGGATCAGTGCCCCAGCACCGCCATCGCCGCGTTGTGACCCGGGATCCCGCTGACGCCGCCGCCGCGTACCGCCCCCGCACCGCACAGCAGTACGTTGCGGTGGGCGGTCTCCACTCCCCATCGGCCTCCCGGACCCCCCGGTCCTTCGGGTCCGTCCGGTCCGTCCGATCCATCCGGCTCGGAATACGGCCAGGACAGGTCCCGGTGGAAGATGTGGCCGCCGGGCAGCCGCAGTTCGCGCTCCAGGTCGAGCGGGGTCTTCGCCTCGATGCACGGGCGGCCGTCGGCGTCGAAGGCCAGGCAGTCGGTGAGCGGCTCCGCCAGGTGGGCGTCCAGTTGGGCGAGGGTGGCGGCGAGGAGGACCTCCCTCGCCCCCTGGTTGTCGTGCCGGAACAGCCGCGCCGGGGCGTGCAGTCCGAAGAGGGTGAGCGTCTGGTAGCCCTGCTCCGCGAGCTCGGGCCCCAGGATCGTCGGATCCGTCAACGAATGGCAGTAGATCTCCGAAGGCGGTACGGAGGGCAGTTCGCCGGTCGCCGCCTCCGCGTGGGCCCGCGCGAGCTGCTCGTACCCCTCCGCGACGTGGAAGGTCCCGCCGAACGCCTCGCGCGGGTCCACGGAGGTGTCGCGCAGCCGGGGCAGCCGCTTCAGCAGCATGTTGACCTTGAGCTGGGCGCCCTCGGCCTCCGGCTGCGCGGGGTCCTCGCCCAGCAGCTCCGCCAGCGACCTGGGCGAGGCGTTGACGAGTACCACCCGCCCGGCCACCCGCCCCTCGCCCGTCGCCGTCCGGAAGGTCACCTCGGCCGGCGAGGCCGTCGTGTCGTCCGTCTCGATGCGCAGCACCTCGTGTCCGGTGGCGATCTCCGCCCCGGCCGCCAGCGCCGCCTGCGCCAGGGCGCCGGTGAGCGCGCCCATGCCGCCGACGGGCACGTCCCAGTCCCCCGTGCCGCCGCCGATCACGTGGTAGAGGAAGCAACGGTTCTGGGCGAGCGAGCGGTCGTGGGCACCGGCGAAGGTGCCGATCAGCGCGTCGGTGAGGACGACCCCGCGCACCAGGTCGTCGGCGAACTCCCGTTCCACCGCCTGCCCGATGGGCTCCTCGAACAGCATCCGCCAGGCGGCCTCGTCGTCGATCCTGGCCCGCAGCTCCGCCCGCGTGGGCAGCGGCTCGGTCAGCGTCGGGAAGACCCGTTCGGCCACCCGCCCGGTGGTCCCGTAGAAGGTGCGCCAGCTCTCGTACTCCCGCTCCGAGCCGGTCAGCCGCGCGAAGGACTCCCGGGTGCGCGCCCCGCCGCCGCCGACCAGCAGCCCGCCGGGCCGCCCGGCGCGCTCCACGGGGGTGTACGAGGAGATCTCGCGCCGCCGCACCTCGAAGCGCAGTCCCAGCTCGCGCACGATCTTCGCCGGGAGCAGGGAGACGAGGTAGGAGTACCGGGACAGGCGGGCGTCGACCCCCGCGAACGGCCGGGTGGAAACGGCGGCCCCGCCGGTGTGGCCGAGCCGCTCCAGGACGAGCACGGAGCGGCCCGCCCGCGCCAGGTAGGCGGCGGCGACCAGTCCGTTGTGGCCGCCTCCCACGATCACCGCGTCGTACACGTCCGTGCTGAAGCCCCGCGAGGTCGTCATGGCTCTTGGTAACACACCTGCCCGAGCCGCTCCAGACAGTGCGCCTCGTCGGCGTGGGCGGCGACCGTGTCGGGATGGTCGTCGCCCAGCGACCGTTCGCGGATGCCGGAGAGTTCCCGGTAGACCGGCAGCGCCTCGTCCCAACGGCCCAGCCGGCCGAGCCCGACGGCCAGTTCCCGGCGGCTGACCAGCGTGTCGGGGTGCTCGGCGCCGAGCGTCCGGGCACGCGCGTCGCCCACCTGCCGGGCCTCGGCCACGGCCTCCTCCCAGCGCTCCAGCCGCCCCAGGTTGACCCCGAGGACGTGCCGGGCGCGCAGCGTCTCCGGATCGGCGGCCCCGTACGCGCGGGTGCGGTCGCGGACCAGCTCCCGGAACAGCTCCAGGGCTTCGGCCGGGCGGCCGGTGCGGCCGAGCGCGATGCCCGCCTCGTACCGCGCGGCCAGCGTGTCGGCGTGGTCGCGGCCCAGCACCCGCTCCCGTAGGGCGGCCACGTGCCGGAAACCGGCCAGGGCCTCCTCCCACCGCTCCAGCCGGCCCAGCGCGTACGCCGCTTCGTAGCGGGTCAGCAGCGTGTCCGCGTGCTCCGACCCCAGCACCGCCTCCCGGTCGGCGGCGACTTCGGCGGCGGCTGCATGGGCCTCGGCGAAGCGGCCGAGTGCGCCGAGCGCGCAGGCCAGGTTGTGCCGGCAGCGCAGGGTGTCGGGGTGGCGCGGGCCCACGGTCCGCTCCCTAGCGGCGAGCACGGAGCGGTAGCCCTCGTAGGCCTCCTGGTGGCGGCCGAGCAGGCCCGTCTCGTACGCCGCCTCCTGGCGCGCGGCGAGGGTGTCGGGGTGGTCCGGGCCCAGCACCCTGGCCCGGCCCTCGGCCACGGCCGCGTAGACGGCGAGGGCCTCCTCGGTGCGGCCGGCCCGGCTGAGCGCGAAGGCCCGGGTGTGGCCGGCGGCGAGCGCTTCGGGGCCGGTGGGATCGGCGCCGGGGCCGCGCGGGAGCCCGTACGCGGCGGTGAGCCGCGGGTCGGCGGCCGGGCGCGGGCGCACGGGGGACGGCG
>NZ_JAGGOW010000246.1 GCF_018614135.1 Streptomyces sp. ISL-66 | reverse complement strand
CAGCAGGGTGCGGCGGGCCTGGGCGGGGACGACGCCGAGGAGCCTGCGCGCCACCTCGCGGGCCTGGCCTGAGACGGGCAGCGGATCCGCGTGGTGGGCGCCGCCGTCGCGGGTCCCGGCGGCTTCGGCGAGCGAGTGGCCGAGGGCCAGGGCCAGGCGCGGGTTGCCGCCGCTGGCCTGGTGGATCCGGCCGGCGAGGCGGGCCGGCAGGCCGCGCCGGACCAGCAGTTCGGCGATCTCGTCGGTGCCGAGCGGGGGCACCCGCAGGTGGGGGGCGCCGGGACCGCAGAGCGGTTCGGCGAGGGGGGCTCCGCCCTGGACGCACTCGGCGGCGAGGACCCGTACGCGCGGCGGGGTGAGGCGCAGCGCGAACCGGAGCAGGTCGGTGCTCTCGGCGTCGAGCCACTGGGCGTTGTCGAGCGCGAGGAGGACCGGGCCGCGGGCGGCGAGGGTCCGCAGCACCTCGACGACGGCGAGGCGCAGGGCGACGTGGTCGCGGCCGGCGCGGGGTGCGTCGGTCTCCCGCCGCAGGAGGGCGATGGCGGTGCGCTGGGGTCCGGAGAGCTGCTCGAGGGCGGCGGCGGGGACGGAGGCGAGGAGGGCGGCGGCGGAGGCCTCGGGTATCCACCGGTCGGTGGCCTCGGGGGCGAGGCGGAGCACGGTTTCGTGGCGGAGCGCGGCGGCCTCGGTGAGGGCTCGCACCACCTCGGTCTTGCCTGCGCCGGCGGGTCCGGTGAGCAGGGCGCGTCCGTGCGCGGTCAGCGCGCGGTCCACGGCCTTGATCAGTTCACCGTGTCCGACGGTCGTGTCAGCGTGCCCCGTCGCCGCCACCACGCACAGCCACCAGCCTCTCGGGTCCCCGTCTCTGTGCCCTTCCTGTGAGACGCGACAATACGAGGTCGGATGCCCGGCGGGCCCGGATTGTGACGCAGAATTCAGCCAGGTGACAGGAAAACCCGCCGGACCTGCCGATACGAGGTGTATCAGCGGGCCCGGCGGGCTGCTTGGTCCGTACTATCGCCCCGTCAGGGCGGTTGGAGCCTTGTGGGGTTCCGGCTCTAGAAGCCGAGGCTCCAGGAGTCGATCTTGCCGGTGTCGCCGCCGGCGTTGTCGTTGACGCGCAGCTTCCAGGTGCCGTTCGCGACCTCGGAGGAGGCGTTGACGGTGAAGGTCTGGTTGATGTTGTCGGTGCCGCCGCCGGCACGGTTGTGGACCGTGTAGACGGTGCCGTCGGGGGCGACCAGGTCGACCTTGAGGTCACCGATGTAGGTGTGGACGATGTTCACGCCGACCTTGAGGGCGGTCGGGGCGTTGCCCGTGACTCCGGTGACGGTGATCGGGCTCTCCACCGTGGTGTTGTCGCCGATGGCGAAGTCCGCGGTGTTCTCGAAGGACGGCGTGGTCGGCGTGGAGGTCACGGCGGTCACCGTCGCGGCCGCGTCGGCGAGACCGGAGCCGCAGCCGCCGGTGCAGGTTCCGGCCAGCGGGCGGGCGTTCGCCTTGATGGCGGCCTCGATCTGCGCCGGGCTCAGCGCGGGCTTCGCGGCGACGAGGAGCGCGGCGAGGCCGGCGACGTGCGGGGCGGCCATGCTGGTGCCCTGGTAGGGCTTGTAGATCTCGGCGCCGGGGGTGGTGGTGCCGGCGTTCAGCGTGGAGAGGATGCCGTTCTCCGGGGTGGTGACGGTGCCCGGCGTGTCGGTGGCGCGACGGGTCTCGCCGCCCGGGGCGGCGACGTCGATGATGGCGCCGAAGTTGGAGTAGAAGGAGCGGTCGCCGGTGCGGTTGCTCGCGGCGACGTTGATCACGTTGTTGCAGCTGGCGGGCGAGAAGCCGGCCGCGTCGGAGTTGCTGTTGCCGGCGGCCACGACGACGGTCGTGCCGCGGCCGACGGCCGCGTTGATGGCGTTCTGGTAGGTGGCGGTGCAGGCACCGGAGCCACCGAGGCTCATGTTGATGACCTTGGCGGGGGTGGCGTTCGCCGGGACGCCCGCGACGGTGCCGCCGGACGCCCAGGTGATGGCGTCGACGATGTCCGAGGTGGCGCCACCGCACTTGCCGAGCACGCGGACGGGCTGGATCTTCGCGTTGTACGCGATGCCCGCGACGCCCTTGGCGTTGTTGGTGGCCGCGGCGATGGTGCCCGCGACGTGGGTGCCGTGCCAGGAGGAGTTGCTGGCGGTGGAGCCGGTGCCGCACTCTCCGGCGGCGCTCCAGTCACCCTGGTCGGCCGGGTTGTTGTCGCGGCCGTTGCCGTCGCGGGCGGCGGTGGAGGAGGAGATGAAGTCGTAGCCGGCGACGATGTTCGCGGCCACGTCGGAGTGGGCGACGTAGCCGGTGTCGATCACGGCGACGGTGACGCCGGAGCCGGTGGACTTGTCCCAGGCGGCCTGGACGTTCATGCCGGCGGTGGGCTCGAAGAGGTCCCACTGCTTGGCGTACTCGGTGTCGTCGGGAGCCGTGGCCAGGGGGTACGCGCGGGAGTCCGGCTCGACGTAGGCGACGTCGGGGTCGGCGCGGAACTGGTCCATGACGGCGGCCGCGTCCGCGGGAGCGGCGGCGCCGCCGAGGCTGACGAGGGCGGCGCCGGTGCCGAGGCGGCGCTCGAACTTCGCCTTCTTCGAGGCCTTCTTGCCCTTGGCGGTCGCGTCGGCGGCGGCCGCGGTGTTGGAGCCGGCCTCGGCGGCGGAGGACTTGTACCCGACGATGAGGTTCTCGACGGGGGCGGCCCCGACGGGAGCGACCGGGGCGATGGACGTCTGCGCGGTGCCGGGGACGGGCTCCGCGGTGGACAGCGCCATCGAGGTGGTGGCGGATCCGGCGAGCAGGGTGACGGACATCGCCACCACGGATATGAGCCTGCGTCTGGATGCGTGCACGGTGTTCCCTTTCGCGGGCCGCCGCGGCCGGCGGGCCGCGGCGACCGGTTGGTGCAGTGTGGGAGGTGTACCGGCGGCCGCGGGACCGGAACGGGCTTGGTCGAACCCGCCCGGCCACCGCTGCTCACCACGCTGTCCCCCGCGACGTCGGGGTGGGACAGCGGCAGTTCCCGGCGACGTTCCGACCGCACGCCTTCGCACCATGTGGGGTGGGCACGGGGGCGGTTGGGACGGGGAGGATCGCCGGTGGCCAGACAGTAGGCAACGCGGAGGTGAACTCGATACGGGGAAAACCCTTGTCCGGCCCCTCCCGGACCCCCCGGCGGGTTGAGCTTGCGGAAATTACGGCCAGCTGGTCCCGTCCGGCTCGGTCCACTTCTCGGGCAGCGGGGGCGACATCCGGGTCCAGGGACATGCTGGACGCCACGCCGGACGTGACGCAGGTCACGTGAACCGGGGCCGGTCGGGCCGCGTGTTCCGACGGCACCACGCAACCGAGGAAGACGGAGAGGGTGAGATGGCCGGACCACTGTGGCCCCGCACTCGGCGGGGTTCTACCGACGAAGCGCTGATCAAGTCGGTGTACGAGGAGCACGGCCACGCGCTGCTCGCGTACGCCACCCGCCTGACGGGAGACCGGGCCGCGGCCGAGGACATCGTCCAGGAGACCCTGATCAGGGCCTGGCGGCACTCCGAGGTACTGGTCAACGGGAAGGGTTCGGTACGCGGCTGGCTGCTGACGGTCGCCCGCAACATCATCACCGACCGCTACCGGGCCAAGGCGGCGCGGCCGCCGGAGGTCTCCGGCTCCCCGGCCCGCCCCCCGGTGGAGGCGGACCACGCCGACGCGGTGGTGGACACGATGACAGTGCTGGGCGCCCTCGACCGGCTCTCGCCGGAACACCGGGACGTGCTGACGGAGCTGTACTACCGCCAGCTCAGCGTCGCCGAGGCCGCCGACACCCTCGGCATCCCGGCGGGCACGGTGAAATCGCGCTCGCACTACGCGCTGAAGGCGCTCAGAGAAGTCTTCGGCGAAGGCAAACGAACGGGCAGGCCCTCCCAGCAGCCCGGCGGACTGCAGGAGGTGGTGGCATGAACCGGGAGCGGCACGAGGAGGAACTGCTGGGCCCGTACGTTCTCGGCGTCCTGGACGCCGCTGAGGTCCGGCGGGTCGAGGAGCACGTGCACGGCTGCGTGCAGTGCCGTCAGGAGGTGACCGCGTTGCGCGAGATGGAAGCGGCGCTGGGCGAGGTGCCGGCCGAGGCGTTCCTCGACGGGCCGCCCCAGGGCGGAGACCTGCTGCTCCAGCGCACGCTGCGGCAGATGCGCCAGGAGGCGGCCGGGGAGCGCCGGCGCCGGACGGCGTTCACGGCACTGGCCGTGGCGGCCTCGCTGACCGTCGTCTTCTGGGCCGGTACCCAGCTGGGCGGCGGCGCGGGCAACGAGGCCCTCTCGCCGCGGCCGGCGCCGACGGTCTCGGCGCAGCCCTCCCCGCCGGCCGCGGGGATCGTGGTGGCCTCCGCGACGGATCCGGCTTCGGGCGCGCGGATGACCGTACGGGTGACGCCGGCGGCGAAGTGGGTACGGGTGAACGCGGCGGTCACGGGGATCCCGGCGGGCCAGCGCTGCCGCATCGTCGTGGTCTCCCGGGACGGTACGCGGACCACGGCGGGCGGCTGGGTGGTGGGCACCGCGGAGCACGGAGAGGGCAAGGGAGCGGCGCTGGACGGCTCGGCGGCGGTGGATCCGGCGAACGTCAAGGCGGTCCTGGTGGAGAACGAGTCGGGCCGGACCTTCGTCTCCGTGCCGATGCCCGCGTAGGGCGCGCCGGCGCACCTCCGGACCGCTCGGCCGGCGGGCCGGAACGTGACGGAGCCCGGGAGCATGTCCAGCTCCCGGGCTCCAGCTTGCCACCCATTTGCGCACACCGGCGGCGTTTAAGAGCCGCGGATCATTTTGAGATCGACGTGTTCTGCCTTTGAACTACAGCGCCACGAGAGAGGCGCCGGGGGGACTTGAACCCCCATCCGTCGATGTTCGCCCGCGCTCGGTCGATCCGGTGTTCGGCGGCGAATACTGAGACTGGAGCGAGAATCTGAGATTGACGGGGCCGCCTCTGCCGGGCTTGGGCCACCCCCGCACGTGTGCGGGGAGGGGGATTCGAACCCCCAACTGACACCCCTATATCAGCTTCAACATCAGTTTCAGCTTGCGCTCATCGCGCACCCCCCGCTCGCGACGGAGGGCGAATGTGGGACTACCTGAAGAGGTAGCCGAATACCGCGTCGCCGACCCGTTGGTCGGTGACCTCGGTGTTGTTCGCCTCCTCGCGGGCGAACTTGACGGCCTGCTGGAGCTTCTCGACCCGGTCGAGGAGCTCGTTGACCCGCCGGGCGGGCAGGGCGCCGGAGAACTTCACGGTGGTCCAGTAGCCGACCGGCACGTCCTCGTAGTACACCTCGACCTGCGCCGGGTGCTTCTCCGTGGCCTCGGCCTTCACGTGGTTGCGCGGAACCTTCTTCGTGCGGATGGTCCGTACCGGCTCCGTCTTCCAGGAGTCCGTAGAGGGGTCCAGGTTCCACGACTCGGAGGCGTCGAGCACCGGAAGCTTGCGCACGAAGGTGTGCAGGTCGGTGAGCTGCTTCTCCAGGAACAGCAGGTACGGAACCGGCACCTGGGAGAGCAGGACCGTGCCGTCGACCACCACGTCGGCGACCGCGGAGCGGTTCGCCCAGTCCTTCGTCGCCGTCACGTCGAAGAGCCGCGTCAGCGTTCCGGCGGTCGCCCGCAGCGCGTCCTCGGCCTTGATCTGCACGCGCGTGGACTCGGGGGGCAGCTGCTCGCCCTCCTCGTCCTTGGGCTGGTAGGTCCGGGAGATCCCGGCCAGCAGGGCGGGCTTCTGCACGTCCTGGTGAGCCTGGGTGAGCTCCTGGAGGGCCTTGGACTTGACGCCCTTTTCGACTGCGATGATCTGATTCAGCTTCGGCACACGGTGAACCTAACAACCCGCCCCCGTATGCACATCCGATTTACCGGACGGGCGGGCGCGGGGGCGGGGCCGGGCAGGGCGTCAGGAGGACGTCAGACGTCAGGACGTCAGGACAGGCGGACCGGGAGGTCGAAGAGGTCGTTCTGGGTGAGGATCGGCTTGTTGCGGAGCTCGGACGGGGCGACGGCCAGGGTGAGGTCGGGGAAGCGGGCGTAGAGGGCCGGGAGGGCGACCAGGGCCTCCAGGCGGGAGAGGGCGGCGCCCGGGCAGACGTGGGGGCCGTGGCCGAAGGAGATGTGCCGGTTCGGCGTGCGGGTGACCTCGAACTCGCCCGCCGTCTCGCCGAACTGGGCCTCGTCGCGGCCGATGGCCCCGAAGGAGACGATCAGGCCGGCGCCCTTGGGCAGGATACGGTCGCCGACCTCGACGTCCTCGGCGGCGAAACGGATCAGCACGTGCGAAGTCGGCGTGGACCAGCGCAGCGTCTCCTCGATGACGTTCTCCCAGGGGACCTCGCCCTTGAGCACGAGGGCGCGCTGCTCGGGGTGGGTCTCCAGGGCGACGACCGCGTTGACGATCAGGCTGATCGTGGTCTCGTGGCCCGCGGCGACCATCAGCTGCAGGGTGTTGGTGATCTCCTCGGTGGTGAGGTGGTCACCGTCCTCGGAGGCCTCGATGAGGGCGCTGGTGAGGTCGTCGCCCGGGTTCTCGCGCTTGGACTCGACGATGCGGCCGAAGAGCGCGCCGAGGTCCGCCATCATCTGGGGAACTTCCTCGGGCAGCGTCTGGGTGGAGAAGAACTTCTCGAACAGGGCCTTGAGGCGGGGGTGTTCCTCGGCCTCCACGCCCATCAGGTCGCTGATGACGTTCATCGGCAGCGGGTAGGCGAACTGCGCCTTCAGGTCGACGCTCTCGCCGGCCGGCACCGCCGCGAGCTGGTCCAGCATGCCGGTGGTCAGCGCCTCGATTCCGGCGCGCAGCTTCTCCACCCGGCGCACGGTCAGGGCCTGCGCGACGAGGGTGCGCAGTCGTCGGTGCTCGTCGCCGTCCACGGTCAGCATCGAGCGGCCGGGGTTGGCGAGGCCGATCAGCGGCCAGTCCAGGGGGATCTCGCCGCGCTGCCAGGCACCCCACACGTTGATGTCCTTGACGATGCGCGGGTCGGTGAGGAGCTTGCGAGCCTCGGCGTGGTGCGTGACGGCGTACACGGCGACGTCCCCGGGCAGGACCACCTGGACCAGCGGGCCCGCGGCGCGCAGGGCGGCGCTCTCGGCGTCGAGGTCGGTGACGAAGGGGTCCAGGGTGATGGGCGCGGGGCCGGTGTGGTCGATCGGGCACGTCATCGGATGGCTCCAAGGGCGGGGGTGGGGGTGTAGGTGACGGGGAGTTCGGTGAGACCGCGCAGCCAGGGAGAGGGACGGCGGGCCAGGTCGGAGGCCGGCACGGCGAGGTCTACGTCGGGCAGCCGGTCGAGGAGCACCTCGATGCCCGTACGTGCGATGACCTCGGCGACCTCCTGGGCGGGGAAGGGGCAGCGGTGTTCGCCGTGACCGAAGGAGAAGAAGGCGTTGTTGCCGCCGGTGAGGGCGCCGGCGTCGGTGCGTACGTGCGGGTCGCCGTTGGCGGCGGCGAGACCGAGGAGGACGAGGTCGCCGCGTCCGATGCGCTGTCCGCCGAGGTTGGTGTCGCGGGAGGTCCAGCGGCCGGCCACGTTCTGGGTGGGGGTGTCCTCCCAGAGGACCTCGTTCATGGCCTCGCCGACGCTGTGCCGGCCGCCCGCGAGGGAGGCGGCGAAGCGGTCGTCGGTGAGCATGAGGCGCAGTGAGTTGCCGATCCAGTCGGCGGTGGGCTGGTGGCCCGCGGCCATCATCACCATGAGGTCCTGCGCGACCTCCTCCACGCTGAAGCCGGCCTGGTTGGCGACCATCCGGGAGGCGACGTCGGGGCCGGGCTCGGCCAGTTTGGCGGCGAGCAGCGCGAACATCGACTCGGCGAGGTGGCGCTGGCCGTCCAGGGCGCCCTCCCGCCCGTTGATCATGTCGTTCATGGCGGTGACGAGCCCGGGGCCCTGGGCGTCGGAGAATCCGTAGATGCGGGCGAGGACCCGCAGCGGAAGCAGCATCGCGTACTCGCCGACGATGTCGCAGGCGCCCTTGCCGCAGAGCTCGTCGATGAGCTCGTCGGCGAACCGCTCGGCGTGGCCCTTGAGTTCGAAGGGGTCCACGGATTCGAGGGCGTCGCCGATGACGGCGGCCCGCTCGCGGTGGCGCTCGCCGACGGTGTAGAGGATCGACGGCTGCTTGCGGCCGATCATCGGGAGCAGCGGCCAGTCGGCGGGGATGCGGTCCCACTGGTTCCACAGGTCGGAGTCGCGGGAGAAGAGGACCGGGTCGCTGGTGACTTGGTGCAGTTCGCGGTAGCCGAGGACCAGCCAGGCCGGTACGTCTCCGTCGAGGACGACCGGGGCGACGGCGCCGTGGTCGCGGCGCATCTCCCGGTACAGCTCTGCGGGGTCGGTCTGGAACCGGGGGCCGCCGAGGTAGACGGGCTGGTGCTCGGAGGCGGCGGGGCAGGTCACGGGGTGGGCTCCGGGGTCTGGGACAGGGGGCTCGGCTGAGGGCTCGGCCGGGTGCTCGGCTGGAGGCTCGGCCGGGTGCTCGACAGCGCGGCCTGCTGGAGGTGCTGGACGAGGGAGATCAGGACGTGCTTGCTGGAATCGCGGGAGCGGGCGTCGCAGAACACGAGCGGGACCGTGGCCGGCAGGTCGAGGGCCGCGCGAATCTGCTCCGGGGTGTGTTCGGGGCCGCCGAAGTCGTTGCAGGCCACGACGAAGGGCGTGCCGTGGTGCTCCAGCCGGTCGATGGCGTACCAGGAGTCGGCGAGGCGCCGGGTGTCGACGAGGACGACCGCGCCGAGGGTGCCGGAGAAGAGCCGGTCCCACAGGAACCAGAACCGTTCCTGGCCGGGGGCCCCGAAGAGGTAGAGCACGTTGTGGGCGTCGAGGGTGATACGCCCGAAGTCGAAGGCCACGGTGGTGGCGTTCTTGCCGGCGATCCCGGCGATCCCGTCGACGTCGTCGACGGCCTCGCCGGCCTTGGTCATGGTCTCTTCGGTGTTCAGCGGGCGGATCTCGCTGACGGAGCGGACCAGGGTGGTCTTGCCGACGCCGAACCCGCCCACGATGACGATCTTCAGACCGTTGTCGGCGGTGCTGCGCAGGGCCGGACGGGGCTGCCGCGGTTCGACCGCCGCCGAGGGGACGGCGGCGGGAACGATCACGTCAGAGGTTGCGGAGTCCAACGAGCACCTGCTCCAGGATGTCGGGGTCGGGAAGGAGGTACGTGGAACGCGGGTGGCGGGCGCTGATCCGTCCGGTGCCGAGCAGGTCGGCCAGCAGGATCCGTACGATCGACACCGGCAGCCCGAGCTCGGCCGCGATCTCCACGACCGCCGTCGGGTACTGGCACATCCGCAGGATCGCCGCGTGCTCGGACTGCATGCCGGGCACCGGATCGCATTCGGAGACGATCAGGGTGACGAGGTCGAAGACGTCCGAGCCGGAGCGGCTGCGGCCACCGGTGAGGGTGTAGAGCCGGTCCGGGGAGTCGTCCCGGCCCGGCCTGGGCCGGCTCACCCCCGGGGCCTGGCGATGAGGTGTTCGCCGAGCTGCTCGACCAGTTCGGACATGTTGTGGCCGACGAGGCCCGCGTCGGCGTCCTCGGTGGCGACGAGCGCGAGGTGCGCACCCTCGCCGGCCTCGACGATGAACAGGATCCCGCCGTAGAACTCGGTCATGGCGGAGCGGACGCCGCCGGTGCCGTCGCCGAACTCGATGGACGCGCCGTGGGACAGGCTCTGGATCCCGGCGGCGATCGCGGCGAGCTGGTCGGCCTGGTCGACGGAGAGCTCGGGCGTGCGGCACAGCTTGAGGCCGTCGCGTGAGAGCACGAGCGCGTGGCGGGCGCCCGGTGTGCGCTCCAGGAGGCCTTCCAGGAGCCAGTTGAGCGTCTCGTCGGTGGTGGAGCCGGTCATGATCGCGTATTGCCTTCCAGGTCTGTGGTCTGCGCGGGCTGCTGCTCTTCGCCGGGTCCGGCGCCGCCGCCGGGGATTGCGGCGGCCCCGCCGGGAGTTCCGGCGGCGCGGACGGCCTGGCGGAAGCTGCCGAAGCGGGCGGCCGACCGGGACGCCCCGGTGGGTGCGGCCGTCCTACGGGTTTCCGCGCCGGCGGCGTCCGGTCCTTCGGGGTGGGCCGCGGCCAGGGTCCGGCCGCGGCGGCGCTGGGGCAGGCCGCTGTCGCCGAAGTGCGGGTGCTCCCCCGTGGATTCGGCTTCGTCGGTACCGTCGGCGCCGGAGCCGTGGACGGCTTCGGGCTCGGGCTGGGGCTCGGCGGGCGGAGCGGGCACGACGGGCGCGGGCGCGAGGGACGCCGGGCCGGCCTCCCCGGCGGGTACGGCC
>NZ_JAGGOW010000245.1 GCF_018614135.1 Streptomyces sp. ISL-66 | reverse complement strand
CCGCGGGTGACCGGCCGCGCGCGGTGCCGGCGGTCTGACAGACCGCCCGTCGCCCGGGGGCGGCCCGGACGAGCACGGGACCGGCCGCCCCAGCCGGACCTCCGCCCGGGCCCGGCCCGCCCAGGCCGGGCCGGGGCAGGGCGGTCGTCAGGAGGCCGTCGGAACCGCGTCCGAGAGGGACAGGGCGTGGATGCGGTCGGGGGCGCCGGGGCGGGCGTAGTACCAGCCTTGGGCCGTGTCGCAGCCCAGGGCGCGGAGCTGGGCCGCTTGCGCGCCGGTCTCCACGCCTTCGACCGTGACGGCCAGTTCGAGGCTGTGGGCGAGGGCGACGATGCCCTCCACGATCTTGACGTCGACCGGGTTGGCCGGCTGCTGCTGCATCCCCTTGGTGAAGGAGCGGTCCAGCTTCAGGACGCTGACGGGCAGGCGCCGCAGGTTGGCGAGGTTCGAGTAGCCCGTCCCGAAGTCGTCGAGGGCGATGTCCACGCCCAGGGCGGCGAGCCGGCGCAGCGGCTCGAGGAGTTCGTCGTCGGCGCCGATCAAGGCCGACTCGGTGACCTCCAGGCAGAGCGTGCCCGGGGCCAGGCCCGAGGACTCCAGAACGCGGACCGTGTCGGCGACCAGGCCGGGGTGGTGCAGCTGGGTCGGTGACAGGTTGACGTTGATCCGCAGGGTGGAGCCGCCGTGCTGGTGCTGCCAGTTGCGGGCCTGGCGGACGGACTCCTCCAGGACCCAGCGGCCCAGCGGCACGATCAGCCCGGTCCGTTCGGCGAGCGGGATGAAGCGGTCCGGGCCGAGCACCCCGTGCTGCGGGTGCGACCAGCGCACCAGCGCCTCCGCGCCGTGCACGCTGCCGTCGTGCATGTGCACCAGCGGCTGGTACTCGATGAAGAACTCGCCGCGTTCCAGCGCCGCCGGCAGGGCGTTGGTCAGGCCGTGCCGCGTGATGGCGCGCGCGTCGGCCTCGGCGTCGGCGAACTCGAAGCGGTTGCCGCCCGCCGCCTTGGCCCGGTACATCGTGATGTCGGCGGAGCGCAGCACCTCCGCCGCGGTGCGCTCGCGCGCCGGGCCCTCGACGATGCCGATGCTGCCCCGGACGGTCAGCTCCCGGCCATCCAGCCGGATCGGGACCGACAGGGCGGAGAGGACTCTGACGGCGAGTTCGGTGGCCTTCTCCTCGGTGTCGGGTCCGGTGGTCAGCGCCACGAACTCGTCGCCGCCGAGGCGGGCGGCGACCTCCACCAGCAGCCGGTCCCCCGCCGAGTGGCCGAGGCTGTCGTTGACGGCCTTGAACCCGTCGAGATCGAGGTAGCAGAGGCCGAACCGGGTGCCGCCGGACCCGCTGAGCGCCTTCTCCAGCCGCTCGAAGAACAGCGTCCGGTTGGGCAGCCCCGTCAGTGCGTCGTGGGTGGCCTCGTAGCGCAGGCGCAGGTTGAGCAGCCGGCGTTCGGTGGTGTCCTCCATCAGGGCGAGCTGGTACTGCGGCACGCCCTCGGCGTCGCGCAGCAGCGAGACCGTCAGGTTGGTCCACAGGACGGTCCCGTCGTGCCGGTAGTACGGCTTCTCGACGCGGTAGCTCTCGCGTTCGCCGCGCACGAGCTCGCCGTACATCCGCCAGACGTGCGGGGTGTCCTCGGGGTGGCTCCACTCGCTGACGTTGCGGCCCCGGACGTGTCCGTCCATGCCGCCGAACATCTGCAGCAGCGCGTCGTTGATCTCGAGGACGTTGCCCTCCAGGTCGGCGATGCCGATCCCGATGGCCGCGCCCTCGAAGACCGCCCGGAAGCGGGCCTCGCTCGCGTGCAGCGCCTGCTGGGCGTCGATCCGCGCGGTCAGGGCGGAGCGGGCGATGGCCTCCTGCTCCTTGAGGGTGCGCTCGCGCAGGGCGCGGGCGAACCCCGCCGCGATGCCGTGCTGGAGGCGGGCGCAGCGGGAACGGTACTCCTCGGTGCCCAGCGCGCCCTCGGCGTCGGGGCCCCCCGGCCCGCAGTACAGCACCAGGTAGGACTCGACGACGCCCAGGGTGCCGGCCAGGGCCTCCGGGTCGGTGCAGTGGACGGCGACGAGTTCGGAGCCGACCCGCTGGCCCGCGGCCGCGTCGAAGGGCCGGGCGTACAGGGCGTCGACGAGGGCGCGGGTGAGCGGTACGAGGTGCTGTTCGAACTCGGCGCGGGTGAGCGAGGTCGCCGTGACGGGGAAGATCGCCCGCCCCCAGATGGTGGCGAAGCGGCCGATCCGGTCCTCCAGACCACCCTGCGGCGCGGTGGTGCCGCCCGCCGTCTGTGCGGGCAGTCTCACGCCTTGCGTCCCACGCCTGCGAAGCCGGAGAAGGCGTACGGGTCTTCGTCCGCCGCCCCGCCCGCCGCCCCTTCGGATCCGTCGGGGCGCCAGTTGGGCATCGCCACGAGGCCGGGCTCGATCAGCTCGAATCCGTCGAAGAAGCCTTCGATCTGTTCTCCGCTGCGCATGACGAGCGGGTTGCGGATGTCGCGGTAGACCTCGACGGTGCCGGCCGCGTCCTCCTCCGAGAGCGGGATCCCCTCGTACGAGGCGTGCGTGAGGATCAGCAGGCTGCCGGGTGCCAGCGACTCGCGCAGCTCCGCGACGGCGGCGTAGGGGTCGTCCGCGTCCTCCAGGAAGTGCAGGACGGCGACCAGCAGCAGGGCCACCGGGCGGCTCAGGTCCAGTACCCGGGCGACCTCGGGGGCGGCCAGGATCTCCCGCGGCTTGCGCAGGTCGGCGGCGACGACTCCGGTCCGCTCGGTGCCGGCCAGTACGGCCTGGCTGTGGGCGACGGCCACCGGGTCGTGGTCGACGTAGACCACGCGCGCCTCGGGGCTGGCCGCCTGCGCGATCTCGTGGACATTGCCGAAGGTGGGGATGCCGGAACCGATGTCGAGGAACTGCGTGACGCCCCCCGCGACGGCGTACCGGACGGCGCGGCGCATGAATGCCCGGTTGGCCTGCATGATCTTGGGCAGTCCCGGCATGAATTCCATGGCGCGGCGGGCGGCCTGCCTGTCGACCTCGAAATTGTGGGAGCCGCCCAGGTAGTAATCGTAGATGCGGGACACGCTCGGCATCGATATGTCGATGCCTGGCGGGGCCCAGGCGGGGCGCTCCATCGGGGTCTCCAAGCCGTAGTCCTGCCGTGGTCCGGAAGGGGCCGGACCCTGTCCGAGCCGAATGTACTGATCGTTGCCCAACGGGGCGAGCAAAAGCGGAAATTGGCGATCCCTTCTTCGTCACACGGCAAAGCCCCGCGCGGGCCGGTGAGCGGCGAATGATCGAAACCGACAAATACCTTTTGAGAAAGGCCGACGGCGAAACGGACGCGTCCTGAAGCTGGCTCAAACCTCCATAGCCAACACGTCACCCGTTCAGGCGAACCCGGGCCAAGCGCCGCGTGCGCGGGCGCGCGCGAGCCCATGATCCCGAGGTGAAAAGAGCCTCTTCCAGGCGCCTGCTGGCGGTCCCCGTCCTGTTGTGGGCGGCACTGTCGACCACGCCGGCGATGGCCGATAGCAGCGCCTACGCGACGACCGACGGCGGTGACGGAGCGAGCGCCCTCAGGCTGGTCGCATCCGCCACCGGCGGCGCGATCGGGGGCGGCCGAGGTGGCGGACATCACGGCGACCGAGCCGATCGGGGCGACCGGGCCGGTGGTCACGGAGACCGCGGCCACAGCGGCGACAGCGGCGACAGCGGCCAACACGGAAACGAATTCCCCGGACGGGGCCACCACGGGGACGGTCATCACGGCCGCCCGCACTGCCCGCCGCCCCCTCCTCCACCCTGCCCTCCCGAGCCCCCGCCCCATCCCACCCCACCGCCACCCCCGCCTCCTCCACCTCCTCCGCCGCCCCCCGTACCGCCACCACCACCCCCACCCCCTCCACCACCGGCTCCCGAACCCGCGCCGCCCGAGCCCCTGCCGAAGCCCCCGGCTCCGGCGCCGCCCAAGCCGCCGCCCGCCGTACGCGCGGCGCCCGCTCCCCCGCCACCCGAGCCGGCCCCGCCGAAGCCGCCGCCCCCCGCGGTGGCCCCGGCACCCACGCCCGCGAAGGCGGTCGCGCGCCCCAGCTACCACGCGGCGGCCCGCAAACCGGCCGAACGCCACATCTCGCCGGTGACCTTCACCTTGATGACCGCCGCCCCCGCGGTGCTCGCGATCGTCGCGCTGCGTCCGCGCTGAGGAACCACCGCCCGACCCCTGATTTGGAGTCATCTTGTCGGAATGGCTCGTCCTGTCCCTCGCGATGGCGGCGGCGTGCGCCGTCGTGCTCTCCATCGCCTTCTTCAACCAGCGCCGGATCGGCGAGGACGACGATCCCAGTGAAACCCCGGACGTCATCGAGTACATGACGATGATGATCGGGGTGATCTACGCGATCGTGCTGGGACTGGCGATCGCCGGCGTCTGGGAGGGCCGCGGCGCCGCCCAGGAGTACGTGCGCCAGGAGTCCCAGGCCCTGCACGAGATCAGCGTCCGCTCCGAGGTCTACCCGGCCGACGTGCGCGCGAAGATCCGGTCCGACGTCGACGCGTACGTGACCTATGTCGTGGACACCGAATGGAAGGAGATGGCCCAGAACGGCGATCTCACCGACCGCAGCGCGGAGCTGCTGGACCGCATCCGTCGTGATGTGACGGACTACGAACCGCGGACCGACCACGAGGGCCAGGCCTACCAGCCGCTCGTCGACCAGGTCGCCGTGGTCGACGACGCCCGCAACGCGCGCGGTCAGAGCGCCGGCGCCACCATGCCCGGCGTGGTGTGGTTCGGGCTGATCGCGGGGGCTCTGGTGACGGTGGGGCTGATCTTCACCCTGCAGATCAGAAGGTCCTTCCGCGAGCTGCTGCTGGCCGGCCTGTTCAGTGCGCTGATCGCCTTCCTGCTGTTCCTCATCTGGGACTTCGACGCACCGTTCGGCCGCGGCATCGCGGCCACCGCCGAGCCGTTCTTCGCGCAGTTCCCGCACCTGGGCTTGCGCGACTGAGCTCGCCCCTTGCCGGAGTCCGGTAAACCGGGGACGGGCCTCCGTCCCCGGTTCGGCCCAGCACCATGCCCCATTCGCCCGTTCCTGATCGCGAGCCACGTCGCCCGCGCCTAGCGTGGCGGACATCGAGGCGCACGACCCCCCACGTGCGGAAACCGTTCCGCGGCTGCTCCTCGGGGATCCGGAGAATCAACCATGGGCGCGATACGCACCTCCCCCTCAGCCCTGTTGGGCACCGCCGCCGCGGGAGCGGTCCTCGTACTCGGCCCGGTCTCCGCGGCCCCCGCGAGCGCGGCCGAGGCCGCGCCCATCACTTCCTTCGGCTTCGCCATCACCCCCTCCACGGTCGCCCCCGGCGGCCAGACGGTGCTCTCCGTCACCGGCTGCAACGCCGCCTTCGCCACCGCCTCCTCCGGAGTCTTCGACACCGTGAGCATCGAGCGGGGCAGGACCGTACGCGTCACCGTGGACCGGGACGCCCGGCGCGGGGCCCAGTACTCCGTCTCCTTCACCTGCAACGGCGAAACGGGCTCGGCCGACCTCACCATCACCGGCGGCACCAGCAGACCCACCACCAGCTCCACCGCCGGCACCCGTACGGGCCGCGGCACGAGCGCGGGCACGACATCCGGCACGGGTACAGGCACGGGTACAGGCACAGGTACGGGTGCCTCGGGCCGTGTCTCCCAGGGCGTCCGGGGCGGGCTCGGCGGCAGTGTCGCCGGCCTCGATCCCCTGGAAGTAGCCGCCGGCGGAGGCCTCCTGCTCGGCGGCCTGGTCGGCCTCGGCTACGCCCTGCGCCGCCGCGACATCCGCCGCATCCACTGAACCCCGCCGCACCGCCGCACCTCCATTCCCACCGCCCCGCCATCCCCACCGCGCCGCCCGGGCTCCACGGCCGTCAACCGCCGGTCGCCCCGGGTCC
>NZ_JAGGOW010000244.1 GCF_018614135.1 Streptomyces sp. ISL-66 | reverse complement strand
GTGCCCGCGTCCGTAGCCGCCGCCGCGTCCGCCGCCGAGACCCCCGAGGTCGGCGAGGTCACCCACGACCACCCCGTCGTTCCGGCCGGCCCCGCCGCCGACCCCGGCCGCGCCCTGCTCGGCCCGCTGCACCGCCACGCCGCCGACGGCTTCCACCTCGACGCCGTCTACGACCGCGTCTTCGTACGCCCCGTACGGGCCGCCGCGGCCCTCGTACGCTTCCTCGACCGCGAGGTGGTGGACAGCTACGTCCGTGGCGCGGGCCTCGGCCCCCGGCTGCTCGGCGGCCTCGTCCGCCGGGCCCAGACCGGCAACGTGCAGAGCTACCTGAGCGCCCTGCTCGCCGGTGCCGTGGTCCTGGCGATCGCCACCGCCGTCCTCGCCAACGTCAACGCCGGATCGTGAGCCGTGAGTCAGCCGTGATTGATATCAGCCCGTCCGTGATGCAGTTCCTTCTGGCGTTCGTCGTGGCCGGACCGCTCCTCGGCGCGGTCGCCGCCCTCCTGCCGGCCCCGCCCGGACTGAAGGGCAAGAGCCCCGAACAGGCCGTGCTGCGCCACGGCGTGACCGTGACCGGCGTCATCCTCGCCGCCGCGATCGCGCTCGCCGTGGGCTTCGACCACGACGCCCCGTCGCGCTTCCAGGCGACGACGGACATCAGCTGGATCCAGGCGCTGAACGTCCGGATCCACCTCGGCATCGACGGCATCTCGCTCCCCCTCCTCCTGATGACCGCGCTGCTGTTCTTCCTCTGCGCGCTCTACAGCTACTTCAAGCTCCCCGCGGGCCCCTCCGCGAAGGGCTTCGTCGCCCTGCTCCTGGTCCTGGAGTCCGGCACCCTCGCCACCTTCGCCGTGCTCGACCTGCTGCTCTTCTTCCTCGCCTTCGAGATGGTCCTCATCCCGATGTACTTCCTCATCGCCCGCTGGGGCGGTGCTCAACGGCAGGCCGCCGCCTGGAAGTTCATCCTCTACACCCTCCTCGGCTCCGTCGTCATGCTGCTCGGTCTGCTGCTGATCGGACTGAAAAGCGGCACTTTCGACATGGTGGCACTCGCCTCTGACAACGGCCGCGGACTGAGCCACACCACCCAGGTCCTGGCCGTCCTCGCCATCGGGACCGGCCTCGCCGTGAAGACCCCGATGTGGCCGCTGCACAGCTGGCTCCCGGACGCCCACACCGCCGCCCCCACCGTCGGATCCGTCCTCCTCGCGGGCGTACTGCTGAAGATGGGCACCTACGGGTTCGTCCGCATCCTGCTGCCCGTCACCCCCGACGGCATGGCCACCTTCGCCCCGTACCTGGGCGCCTTCGCCGCCGTCGGCATCGTCTACGGGTCCCTGGCCTGCCTGGCGCTCGCCCGCAAGGGCAGCAAGGGCGACCTCAAGCGCCTCATCGCCTACTCCTCCGTCGGCCACATGGGCTTCGTCCTGCTCGGCATCGCGTCCATGACCCCGACCGGGGTCAACGGCGCGCTCTTCGCCAACATCGCCCACGGCCTGATCACCGGCCTCCTCTTCTTCCTGGTCGGCGCCCTCAAGGACCGTTACGGCACCGCCGACCTCGACACCCTCGCCGGAGCCACCGGCGCCGCCCTGTACGGCCGCGCCCCCCGCTTCGGCGCGTTCCTCGCCTTCGCCGCCGTCGCCTCCCTCGGCCTGCCCGGCCTGGCCGGCTTCTGGGGCGAAATGCTGGCCCTGTTCGGCGCGTTCGACCCCGCCGAAGGCCTGTCCCGGCCCGCGTTCCTCACGTACACGGCCGTCGGCGCGTTCGGCACGCTGCTCACCGCCGCCTATCTTCTGATCGTCGTACGGCGGGTGTGCATGGGCGACCCGAAGGCCCCGCGCCCCGAAGGCGCCGCACCGGCGGCCCTCGCGGACATCCAGCACTACGAGTTCGCCGCCTGGACCCCGCTCGTCGCCCTCACCGTCCTCGCGGGCCTGTGGCCCGCGGTCCTCCTCGGCCTCACCGACCCGGCCGTCCAGAAGCTCCTCGCGGGAGGCAACTCATGACGGCCCTTCGGTCCCTCGTCACCGCCGCCGACGCCCCCACCCTGGTCCAGTCGGTCGACTGGCTCGCCATCGCCCCCGTGGTCACCGCCGCCGCCGTCGGCCTGATCGTGCTCGTCGCGGACCTCTTCGTACCGGAACACCGCAAGCAGCTGCTCGGCTGGATCTCCGTGGCCGGACTGGCCGCCGCGACCCTCCTGCTGCTGCCCCTGCGCGCGGGCGACCGCAGCACCTTCTGCCTCGCCGGCCCCGCCGAGGCCGGTCCCGCGGCGTGCAGCTACGCCGCCGACCACTTCGCGCTCGTCGTCCAGTTCCTCGTCCTGGCCGGCGCCCTGGTCACCGCCCTGCTGTCGGTCACCACCGTCCGCGAGGCGCGCGTCCCGGCCGGCGAGTACTGGTTCCTGCTGCTCTCCTCCGCCGCCGGCGCGGCCCTGCTGCCGGCCTCCCGCGACCTCGCCACCCTGATCGTCGCCCTCGAAGTCGCCTCGCTGCCCGCCTTCGCCCTCGTCGGCATGCGCCGCGGCGACCGGCTCTCCTCCGAGGCCGCCCTCAAGTTCTTCCTGTCCTCCGTCACCGCCACCGCCGTATCGCTGATGGGCGTCAGCTTCGTCTACGCCGCCACCGGCTCCCTGTACCTCGGCCGGGTCGCGGAGGGGCTCGAACACGTCCCGGGACAGCTCGACACCCTCGCCATGGCCGGCGTCGCGCTCACCCTCGTCGGCTTCGCCTTCAAGACCGCCGCCGTCCCCTTCCACTTCTGGGTCCCGGACACCTACGTCGGCGCACCCCTGCCCGTCGCCGCGTACCTCTCGGTGATCGGCAAGGCCGTCGGCTTCACCGGCCTCGTCCTCGTCACCGTGATCGCCTTCCCCGCGTACTCCGAGGTCTGGGGCCCGGCCCTCGCCATCCTCGCCGCACTCACCATGACGCTCGGAAACGCCGCCGCGCTGCGCCAGTCCGCCGACCGCCCGAACGGCGCCGTACGGCTGCTCGCCTGGTCCTCGGTCGGCCAGGCCGGCTACCTGCTGGTCCCGATCGCCGCCGCCGCGTACGCCGGCCGCGACCAGATCGGCTCCACCGTCGCCTATGCCCTCATGTACGCGGCCGTGAACCTCGGCGCCTTCTCCGTGGCCGCCCTGGTGGCCCGTACGAAGCCCCTGCACCGGCTCGCCGACTACCGCGGCCTGTACGCCGAGCGCCCGCTCGCCGCCCTCGCGCTGGCCTTCTTCCTGCTCTGCCTGGCCGGTCTGCCGCCGGGCATCATCGGACTCTTCGCGAAGGTCACCGTCTTCCGGTCCGCCGTCGACGCCGGACTGGGCTGGCTCGCCGTGGTCATGGCCGTCAACGTCGTCGTCGCGCTGTACTACTACCTGCGCTGGACGGCCCTGCTCTTCCGCACCCCGCGGGGCGAGGACGGGCGGGAAGGCGAGCGCGGCGCCGCCGAGGAGGGTGCGAGGCCCCGTACGGGCACCCCGTGGCCGGTCACCGCGGCCATCGTGCTCACCGCTGCCACCGCCCTGGTGCTCTCGGGTGCCCCGCAGTTGGTGCTGCGCTTCGCGACGGGCAGCCTGTTCGCCCTCTGAGCGGCGCCCTTCCCGCAGGTCCGCGGGGGCTCCCGCCGGGTCCCGCCCGGCCCCGTCCGCGCGTCTGTCACCCGTACGGCCCAACGCCCGGCCCGGCCCCGCGGCCCGGCCCGCCGGGGCGCCGGGCGGGGGCGGCGCGGGAACCCGCGGCGCTCACCTCGCGTTGACCAGGAAGGAAGGGTCCACTGGACCGTAGGCCCTCAGATCCTCAGATCCACCGATCCTGGACGGGTCCCCCTGCCGCACCACTTGGAGGGCGTACCGTGCACCGCCGGCACAACGGGCTGAAGACCGCCGTACTCCTCGGCGGTCTGTCGGCACTCATCATCGTCATCGGAAGCCTCTTCGGGCGGACCGGCCTGATCGTCGCCGTCCTCGTCGCCCTCGGGACGAACGCCTACGCGTACTGGAACAGCGACAAGCTGGCTCTACGCGCGATGCGCGCCCGCCCCGTCAGCGAGTTCGAGGCCCCCGGGCTCTACCGCATGGTGCGCGAGCTCTCGACGTCCGCGCGCCAGCCCATGCCCCGGCTCTACATCTCGCCCACCGAGGCCCCCAACGCCTTCGCCACCGGGCGCAATCCGCGCAATGCCGCGGTCTGCTGCACCGAGGGCATCCTGCGCATCCTGGACGAGCGCGAACTGCGCGGGGTCATCGGCCACGAGCTGAGCCACGTCTACAACCGCGACATCCTCATCTCGTCGGTGGCGGGGGCCCTCGCCTCGGTGATCATGTTCCTGGTCAACTTCGCCTGGCTCATCCCGATCGGCCGCTCCAACGACGACGAGGGCCCCGGGCTCTTCGGCATGCTGCTGATCATGATCCTGGGCCCGCTGGCCGCATCCGTGATCCAGCTGGCCATCAGCCGCTCGCGCGAGTACGAGGCGGACGCCTCCGGAGCCCAGCTCACCGGCGACCCGCTCGCCCTCGCCAGCGCCCTGCGCAAACTGGACGCCGGCACCAAGCAGCTGCCGCTGCCGGCCGAGCCCAGGCTGGAGACGGCGAGCCACATGATGATCGCCAATCCCTTCCGCCCCGGGGAGGGACTGTCCAGAATGTTTTCCACGCACCCCCCGATGGCCGAGCGCATCGCCCGGCTCGAACAGATGGCAGGACACAGCCGGTGAAGACCCTCCTCAACCTCATTTGGCTCGTGCTCAGCGGAGTCTGGCTCTTCCTGGGCTACTGCCTGGCCGGCGTCATCCTCTGCATCACCATCATCGGGATCCCCTTCGGCATAGCGGCCTTCCGGATCGCCGTGTACGCCCTGTGGCCCTTCGGCTACACCGCCGTGGAGCGCCGCGACGCGGGCACCGCTTCCTGCGTCGGCAACGTGCTGTGGCTCGTCCTGGCGGGCTGGTGGCTGGCCCTCGGTCACATCGCCACCGGCATCGCGCTGTGCGTCACGATCATCGGCATCCCGTTCGGCATCGCGAACTTCAAGATGGTCCCGCTCTCGCTCCTGCCGCTGGGCCGCGAAATCGTTCCCACGGACGCGCCGTTCGCCTCGCGCTGAGCCGTGGTCGGTTCGTCCACTCGTATTAAAGTTCCGGGTTGCGGACGATGACGCGAACGAGCGGCACGCACAACGGGCAAGGAAGAACCGATGTCGACTGAGCCCTCCACGACCGAGCCCTCCACGACCCTCTCGGTCGTCGTGCCGATGTACAACGAGGAGGACGCGCTCCCGGCCCTCGTGGCCAGGCTGCGCCCCGCGCTCGACGCCATGGCCGTCACCTACGAGGTCGTCGCCGTCGACGACGGCAGCAAGGACCGCACCGCGCAGCTCCTCACCGAGCTCCAGGCCGAGTGGCCCGAGCTGCGCGTCCTGCGGCTGCGCGGGAACTCCGGCCACCAGGCCGCCCTCACCGCCGGACTGCACCGCGCCCGGGGCGCCTACGTGGCCAGCATCGACGCGGACCTCCAGGACCCCCCGGAGAAGATCCCCGAGATGCTCGACCTGGCCCGCCGGGACCGACTCGACATCGTCTACGGGGTGCGCGGCGACCGGAGCACCGACACCGGGTTCAAGCGGCGCTCGGCCGGCGCGTACTACTGGCTGGTGCGCCGCCTGGTCGGCAAGCAGGTGCCCGCGCAGGCGGGGGACTTCCGGCTGCTGAGCCGCGCGGCCGTCGAGGCGGTCAAGTCCATGCCCGACCAGCACCAGGTGTACCGGCTGCTGGTGCCGTGGCTGGGCTTCCCGAGCGGACAGGTCACCTACCAGCGCGAGGAGCGGGTGGCGGGCGACACCAAGTACCCGCTGAGCAAGATGATCCGCCTCGGCGTCGACAGCGTCATCAACTTCTCCGCGGCGCCGCTGCGCCTGGCGACCTGGCTGGGCGTGGCCAGCTTCTTCGGCTGCCTGCTGATGGTGGCCGCCACCCTGGCGGTCTACCTGGGCGGCAAGACCGTACCCGGCTGGACCTCGCTGTTCATCGTGATGCTCTTCCTCGGCGGGGTGCAGCTGATCTGCGTCGGCCTGCTCGGCGAGTACATCGGCCGCATCTACACGGCGGTACAGCGCCGGCCCACCTTCTTCGTCGGGTACGACTCTGCGCGGGAGGCGGGGACGGAGCCGGGGCCGGGGCCGGAGGCCGGACGGCAAAGCGGCTGAAAGCGCAGGTCAGAGCGATTGTCAGTGGGGGATGTCACTGTGTGTGCATGAACGAGAACGAACAGCTGTCGAAGCCGGCCGCCACGCGCGCGGCCGAGGGAGATCCGCCGCCGACCCGCCGCGGGTTCATACCCCGGGTGCCCCGGGTGCCCCGGGCGGCCCGGGTGTGAGCCTGCGGCGCACGCCGTAGGCCGCCGCGCCCATTGCCAGCACGGCCGCTCCCGTGAGCGCCGAGGAGGCGGGCAGCGCACAGGCCAGCACCACGCAGCCGGACAGCCCCGCCGCTGCCACGGCCCGGTCCTTGACACCTGAATCGAGAGTCCACGCGGAGGCGTTCGCGATCGCGTAATAGACCAGGACGCCGAAGGAGGAGAAGCCGATCGCGCCCCGCAGATCGGTGGTGGCCGCGAGCACCGCCACCACGGCCCCCACCGCCAGCTCGGCGTGGTGGGGAACCCGGCGCCGGGGATGTACGGCGGCCAGCGCGCGCGGGAGATGGCCGTCCCGGGCCATCGCCAGGGTGGTCCGCGACACCCCGAGTACGAGGGCCAGCAGCGAACCCAGCGCCGCCAGGGCCGCACCGACCCGGACGACGGGAGCCAGTCCGGGCCACCCGGCCGCGCGCACGGCGTCGGCCAGCGGAGCCGCCGACCGGGCCAGGGCGTCGGAGCCGAGCACCGACAGCGCCGCCACCGCGACCGCGGCGTACACGAGCAGGGCGATCCCCAGGGCCAGGGGCACCGCGCGCGGGATCGTGCGCTCCGGATCACGCACCTCCTCGCCCAGGGTGGTGATCCGGGCGTAGCCCGCGAAGGCGAAGAACAGCAGACCGGCTCCCTGCAGCAGGCCGAATCCGCCCCAGTCCCCGCCGCCGAGCCGGTCGGCATCGGCCGCGCCGCTGGACAGGCAGACCACCACGACCCCGGTCAGCACGGCCAGTACCGCCGCCACGATCACCCGGGAGATCCGGGCGGACTTCTGCACCCCGCCGTAGCTCGCGGCGGTCAGTGCCACCACCGCCGCCACGGCCACCGCCCGCTGATGGCCGGGCCAGGCGTACGCCCCGACCGTGAGGGCCATCGCCGCACAGGAGGCGGTCTTGCCGACCACGAAGCCCCAGCCGGCCAGATGCCCCCAGAAGGGCCCGAGCCGCTCGCGCCCGTACACGTAGGTGCCGCCCGAGGACGGGTACCGGGCGGCCAGCCGTGCCGAGGAGTGCGCGTTGCAATAGGCGACCACGGCCGCCAGGGCGAGCGCCGCGAGCAGCGCTCCGCCGGCCGCGCGCGCCGCCGGGGCGAGCGCGGCGAAGATCCCGGCCCCGACCATCGCGCCGAGTCCGACGACGACCGCGTCACCGACGCCCAGGGTGCGCTTCAACTCGTTGTTCACGGCCGGAGGGTATCCGGGCCGGTGCCCGGAAAGGTTCGCCGGGTCGCGACCCGGCAGACCTTCCAGGCCACAGCACTAGATGACACCCTTCCGGCCGGGGAGCGGCGTGCGGTCCCGTTCCCAGCCGTCGAGGGCGGTCAGGCAGGCGTGGTCGAGGTGGCGCAGCCCGCTCAGGTCGAGACGCACGGCGCCGCCGCGCGGCAGCGCGTCCAGCTCGTCGAGGAGCTTGGGCAGCCGCAGGAAGCTGGCGTTGCCCACGATCCGCACGCGCAGCTCCTCGCCCTCCCACACCCGCTCGAGGTGCACGTGGGAAGTCTTCCAGGCTGGCTCGGCGATGGCGAGCCCCAGTCCGACGAGCACCCCCTCGAAGAGGTTCGTGGCCACGATCGCCGAGGCCGTCGCCACGAGCACGACCGCCTCGCCCCGGTGCGTCCGTCACAGGGCGGCCACCTGCCGGGCCGGCAGCAGCTTCCAGCCCGCGTGCAGCAACACCCCGGCCAGCGCCGCGAGCGGAACGCCCTCCAGGAGCCCCGGCAGCGCCACGGCGGACACCAGGAGCCGGCCGCCGTGCAGGAACCGGCCCGCCCGAGTGGGGGCGTCCGCCTCGACGTTGGCGGCGCTGCGGACGATGACGGCGGTCATCGGCAGCGCGCCGAGCAGCCCGCACAGGGTGTTGCCGAAGCTCTGGGCGACCAGCTCGCGCTCGTAGTCGATCCGGTCCCCGTCGTGCATCCGGTCCACGGCGGCCGCACTGAACAGCGTCTCGGCGGAGGCGATCAGTGCGAGCGCGATCACGGTCCCGACGGCCCCCGCGGAGGCCGGCACCCCGAAGCCCCCCCAGCCGGGCGGCGCCACGGCGTGGAGGACCCCGGTCACCCGGACCGCTCCACCGGCAGCCGCAGCAGCGCGGCCGCGGCGGTCGCGGCCGCCACCCCGACGAGCGCCCCCGGCG
>NZ_JAGGOW010000243.1 GCF_018614135.1 Streptomyces sp. ISL-66 | reverse complement strand
GCCCGGCTCCGCGGGGGCCCCGGCGGATCCCGGCGAGTGGATCCTCGGGGCCGCGCCGGAGCGGGCGGCCGCGACGGGCGGAGCCGGGGCCGGCGGGGCCGATCCGCTCAAGCGGGTGCGGGGAGCGGCCAAGGCCTGGCAGCGGCGGTTCGGACTCGGACTGTTGCTGGGGGCGCTGGCCGTCGGCTCCAGCGTCGGGCTGATGGCCGTGTCCGGATGGCTGATCTCGCGGGCCTCCGAACACCCGCCCGTGCTGTACCTGATGGTGGCCGTGACCGCCACGCGGGCGTTCGGCATGGGGCGGGCCGTCTTCCGGTACGCGGAGCGCCTCGTGTCCCACGACGCCGTCCTGCGGATGCTCGCCGACCTGCGCGTCGGCGTCTACCGGGGACTGGAGCGCATCGCCCCCGCAGGGCTGCGCGCTCAGCGGCGCGGGGACCTGCTGACCCGGCTGGTGGCCGACGCCGACGCCCTGCAGGACTACTGGCTGCGCTGGCTGCTGCCCGTCGGCACCGCGGTGCTCGTCGGGACCGGTTCCGTGGCGTTCACCGCGTGGCTGCTGCCCGAGGCCGGAGCCGTGCTCGCGGCCGGGCTGCTCGCCGCCGGCGTGGGGGTCCCGCTCCTCAGCGCCGTCTGCGCACGCCGTACGGAGCGCCGCCTCGCGCCCGCCCGGGGCGAACTCGCCACCCGCGTGGCCGATCTGCTCACCGGCACCGCGGAGCTCACCGTCGCCGGAGCCCTGGCCGGACGGAAGGACGCCGCGCAGCGGAGCGACCGCACGCTGACCGGGATCGCCGCCCGCGCGGCTGCCGTCACCGGGCTCGGGAGCGGGCTGTCCGCCCTCGTGTGCGGGCTGACCGTCGTGTGCGCCGCCGCCGTCGGCGCGAACGCCGTCGCCGGGGGCCGCCTGGCCGGGGTCGCCATGGCCGTGGTCGTACTGACCCCGTTGGCCGCGTTCGAGGCCGTCACCGGGCTTCCGCTGGCGGTCCAGTACCGCCAGCGCGTCCGCCGCAGTGCCGAGAGGCTCTACGAGGTCATCGACGCGCCCGTCCCGGTCGTCGAGCCGGAGCGGCCCGAGCAGCTGCCCGCTTCGCCCTTCCCGCTGCGGCTGACGGGGCTCACCGCCCGCCACCCCGGGCAGGAGCGCGACGCGCTGCGCGGGCTCGACCTGACGCTGGAGGCGGGCCGCAGGATCGCGGTCGTCGGTCCCTCCGGCGCGGGCAAGACCACGCTGGCACAGGTCTTGCTGCGCTTCCTGGACCAGCACGAGGGCTCGTACACCCTGGGCGGGACGAACGCGCGCGTGGTCGACGGGGACGACGTCCGCCGGATCGTGGGCCTGTGTGCCCAGGACGCCCACATCTTCGACAGCTCGGTACGGGAGAACCTGCGCCTGGCCCGCACCGGGGCGAGCGAGGAGCAGCTGCGGGACGCGCTCGCCGCGGCCCGGCTGCTGGAGTGGGCCGACGGGCTGCCGGACGGCCTGGACACGCTGGTCGGCGAACACGGCGAGCGGATCTCCGGCGGCCAGCGCCAGCGCCTGGCCCTGGCACGAGCCCTGCTCGCGGACTTTCCGGTCCTCGTCCTGGACGAGCCGGCCGAGCACCTGGACCTGGCGACGGCCGATGCGCTGACGGCGGATCTGCTGGCCGCGACCGAGGGGCGCACCACCGTGCTGATCACGCACCGGCTGGCAGGGCTGGAGGCGGTGGACGAGGTGCTCGTGCTGGACCGCGGAGCGGTCGTCCAGCGCGGTACCCACGCGGAGCTGGCCGCCGTCGAGGGGCCGCTGCGGCGGCTGCTGGAAAGGGAACGGGCGGCGGACGGAACACTGGCCGAGTTCCACCAGGCCCGACTTTCCCCACCAAAGCGGACTAACTAGGCTCAAGGGCATGTCAGCGCAGGAGTCCCAGGAACCGGCCGCGTCATCGCCGAAGCCGTTGCCGTCGCCGCCCCGGCCGGACCCGATGGAGGCCGCGACCGCAGCGACCCGGAGTCTCCACGGCCTGTCCACCGAGCTCACGGCCCGGGTGCCGCAACTCCTGGAGGCCATGCGGTCGGTCGGTACCGGTCTTGAGCTGCACTCCACGCTGGACCGCATCTGCGAGACGGCGGCCGAGCTCGCGGACGCCCGCTACGCGGCCATCGGGGTCGTCGACATCGAGGGCCGCGGACTCTCGGACTTCGTCACCTTCGGGATCAGCGATGCGCTGGCGAAGAGGATCGGCCACCGTCCGGACGGGAAGCGCGGCCTGCTCGGCGCGCTGATCTCGCACCCCGACACGGTCCGCCTCAGCGACCTGCGCGAGGACCCGCGCTCGGCGGGCTTCCCCGCGCACCACCCGGCCATGGAGACCTTCCTCGGCGTCCCGATCCGGGTGCAGGGAGAGATCTTCGGCAACCTCTACCTCGCCGAGAAGAACGGCGGCGGCGAGTTCAACGACTACGACGTCCACATGGTCCGGGTGCTGGCCACCGAGGCGGGCATCGCCATCGGCAACGCACGCCTCTACGAAGCCGCCACCCAGCGCGAGCGCTGGATCGACGGCTCCGTAGCCGTCACCACCGCCCTGTTGTCGGGCGGGGACGCGGACGACGCGCTCGCGGTCGTCGCCGAACAGGCCCGCCGCCTCGCCGATTCGGCCGCCGGGATCGTGATGCTGCCCGCCGAGGACGGCGGGTTGGAGATCGTCGCGGTCTCCGCCGACAATCCGGCCACCTCCCTCGGCATGGTGATTCCGGCCGAAAGTCCGGTGGTGGCCAAGCTCCTGGAAGGCGAGCCGGTCTTCGTCGACGACGCTTCCTCGGACCCGCGCTTGATCAGCCGACTGACCAGCCAGTACGGGCCCTGCATGATGCTGCCGCTGCAGAGCGGCGGCCGGGTGCTGGGCACGCTCGTCACGCCCCGGGCGCGCGGCAAGCGGCCGTTCAGCGAAGCCGAGCGGACCCTGGCCACGCAGTTCGCCTCCCAGGCGGCGCTGGCGCTGATGATGGCCGAGGCGCAGCGCGACCGGGAACGCCTCGCGGTTTTCGAGGACCGCGACCGGATCGCCCGTGATCTGCACGACCTGGTCATCCAGCGGCTCTTCGCCACCGGGATGATGCTGGAGGGCGCCCAGCGCCGGTCCGTCGTGCCCGAGGTGCGCGACGGCGTGGGCAAGGCCGTCGACGAGCTCGACGTGACGATCCAGGAGATCCGCACCGCGATCTTCGCGCTCCAGCAGGGCCCCGCCGAAGCACCCTCGGGTCTGCGCACCCGGGTCCTGCGGGAGATCAACATGGCTGCCGTGCCGCTGGGCTTCAAGCCCGCGCACCGTTTCCTCGGGCCGATCGACGCGGTCGTCGGAGAACTGGTCGGCAAGAACCTGATCGCCGCGCTGCGCGAGGCCCTGTCGAACGCGTTCCGGCACGCGGAGGCGTCCCGGATCGAGGTGGTGCTCGACTCCACCGTCACCCTGGCAGACGGGCGGCCCGGGGTGCGGCTGGAGGTCGCCGACGACGGGGTGGGCATTGCCGAGGGCGGGCGGCGCAGCGGTCTGCGGAACCTGCGCCGGCGGGCCGAGTCGCTGGGCGGCTCGAGCTCGTACGGGCCCGGGCTCGGGGAGGAGGGCGGCGGGACCACCCTGGTGTGGGAGGCCCCGCTCTAGCCGTCCGGCCTGGGAGGCCCCGTGGGGGCCCCGCTCTAGCCGTGCGGCCTAGGTCCGGGCGCGGGCGGCCCGTTCGGCCAGGATGCGCTCGATGACGACGGCGACGCCGTCCTCGTTGTTGGCGACCGTACGGCCCGACGCGGCGGCGATCACGTCCGGATGGGCGTTGCCCATCGCGTACGAGGTACCCGCCCAGTCGAGCATCTCCACGTCGTTCGGCATGTCCCCGAAGGCGACGACCTCGGCCGCCGAGATGCCTCGCTCCTCGCAGCACAGGGCCAGGGTGCTGGCCTTGGAGACGCCCAGTCCGCTGATCTCCAGCAGGGAGGTCGGGCTGGAGCGGGTGATCGAGGCGTACGCCCCGGCGACGGAGCGGGCCAGCGTCAGGAACTCGTCCGGTGCCAACTCGGCGTGGTGCGCGAGGACCTTCAGGACGGGCGCCGAGTCATCGTCCGTCGCCTCGTGGAGCAGCTCCTCGGCGGTGGCGACATTGGCGCCGGTGTCCTGGAAGAACGGCGGGTAGGTCGGCTCGTAGTTGATGCCAGTGGTCAGCTCGACGGCGAACGAGGTGCCGGGGGCGGCGGCGCGCAGGGCCTCCACCACCTTGAGCGCGGTGATCCGGGGCAGCGGCCTGACCTGGACGAACTCCCGGCCCGTGGGCGACCCGGTGCTGTGCGGATCGACCGAGTGGAGGTCGACGACGGCCGCGCCGTTCGCGCAGATCGCCAGGCCGTGGCCCTGGACGTGGTCGCTGACCACGCCCATCCAGCGGGCCGGACGTCCGGTCACGAAGAAGACCTCGAGGCCGGCCTCCTCGGCGGCGGCGAGTGCGGCGACGGTGCGCTGGGAGACGGATTTGTCGTCGTGCAGCAGGGTGCCGTCGAGATCGGTGGCGATGAGCCGGGGCATGGGGGTTGGCCCGTCCGGGCACTGGGGAGCCGAGGTCACGACTCCATCTTCGCCCATGAGGCGCGGCCGCCGGGCCGATCGCCTGTCGGTCCGTCCACCGGGCCGGGCTCCGACCGTGCTCTCCGGGCAACGGCGTCGGCATGTTTCACGTGAAACATGGCGATGTTTCACGTGAAACATCGCCACATGGTTGTCAGCGGGGGGTGGAAGGATCCCCTTCACCGGTTTCGACGACGTCACACGGGGGGCGACGTGACCATCTCTTCAACCCGGAACTCGTTCTGCGACGCCTGCGGCGGTCCGCACGCCAGATGGACCGCGAGCCTCGGGTTATCCCTGTGCGCGGCCTGCGAGCGGGCGGGCGTCGGCCACCCCGACCGCGAACCGGTTCTGGTGGGCGAGGTCCTGGCCGGTACCGCCGAGGCCCTGGCCCGGGCCGCCCGCGCCGCCGGCTCCACGACCCTGGTCCGGGTCGCCGGCCGCTCCGACCGCTCCGGCGGCGCCGACCACTCCGTGCGGTCCGTGCGGACCGTGCGCGCCGACCGCTCCGATGCCCCGTCCGGCGCCGTCCGGGATCCGCGCAGGACGGTCTGCCGCACGTGCGGCGGCGACGCGGAATGGCACCGTACGGTGCTGGGCCGCTGGCTGATGATCGAGCCCGGCGCATGGCCGGTCGGCTGCGTCCCGGCGGGCAAACGCTGGCACATCGCGGCCGACGGCACCGCCGTCACCCTGGCCGCCCCCGCACCCTACGACAGGTGCCGGATCAGCCATTTCGACGTCTGCCCCCTGGCCCCGGCACCCACCGGCTCGCCCGTACTGCTCGCGCTGTGGCGCAGGAACGCCCAGCGCGTGGCGTGAGGCGTTCCGGGCGGCGATCGTAGGCTCAGGGGAACGACCTTGCGCCTGAGCACGCTCGTCACCTCAGTCAAGCCTCGCTCAGGCGGTCGCCAATGACGCCAAACGCGGGCTCGCGGGGCCACGGCAGCGGCCTGTGACGCGACGCCGTCGTGGCTTCCCGGAGCCGCTCCGCCGGCACGTGCGGGGCAGCGGGAAGCCCGCGTATGGTCTGGGGCATGCGTCTGAGCACTGTGATCCTTCCCGTCCACCGGTGGCACGAAGGGGGGCGCGAGCGCTGGCAGCGGGCCGAGGAGCTCGGCTTCCACGCCGCATACACCTACGACCACCTGTCCTGGCGGACCTTCCGCAACGGTCCGTGGTTCGGCGCGCTGCCGACGCTCACGGCGGCCGCGACGGCCACCGAGCGGCTGCGGCTGGGCACGCTCGTCACCTCGCCGAACTTCCGCCACCCGGTGACGCTCGCCAAGGAGCTGATCTCCCTGGACGACATCGCGGGCGGCCGGATCACCCTCGGTATCGGCGCCGGCGGCAACGGCTTCGACGCCACGGTGCTCGGCCAGGAGGCATGGACCCCCAAGGAGCGGGCCGACCGCTTCGGCGAGTTCCTGCCGCTGCTCGACCGGCTGCTCACCGAGGACTCCGTCACCCAGCGGGGCACCTTCTACTCGGCCGAAGAGGCCTTCAACATCCCCGGCTGCGCCCAGCGCCCCCGGCTGCCCTTCGCGGTCGCGGCGACCGGTCCGCGCGGCCTGAAGCTCGCGGCGCGGTACGGGCAGGCCTGGGTGACCACCGGCGACCCGAAGATCTTCGAGGAGGGCACTGCGGAGCAGTCGGTCGAAGCCATCCGCGGCCAGATCGCCAAGCTCGACAAGGCGTGCGCGGAGACCGGCCGGGACGTGGCGGAGCTGGACAAGGTGCTGCTCACCGGCTTCACCCCGGACCGGGGGCGCCCGCTGGAATCCGTGGACGCCTTCGTCGACTTCGCCGGTCGCCACCAGGAGCTCGGCATCACCGAGCTGGTGATCCACTGGCCGATCCCCGACTCGGACTTCGCCGCCGACCAGGCGGTCTTCGAGCAGATCGCCACCGAGGGCCTCGCCCAGCTGAACTGACCCGGTCCCGGCCGATGGCCGGGCGGGCGCCCACCACCGCTGCCCCTGCCACCGCCCCCGCCCGATGGAGCGGTGGCGGTGCACGGGCGCACGGGCGGCACGGGCCGCGTCAGGACGCGGCGTCCCGCATGTGTCTCGCCGTGCGGTCGGCGCTCTCCAGCAGCCACTCGGGCGCCATGTCCTCGGGCAGCGCGCGGATCTCGTCCGCCAGTGCCGTCACCCGGGCGGCGCCGGCCTCCGGCCGGCCCAGCTCGTTCTCGGTCCAGGCCGCGTTGTTGACGCATTGGAACCGGGCCTCCAGCCGGTCCGGGCCGAGCTCGGCGTACAGCCCCGCGGCCCGCTCCCAGAGCACGATCTCCTCCTGTCGCAGCGCCTCCAGTTCCGCCGCGCCCAGCGGCTCGGTCGGGCCGGTTTCCTCGTCGTCGCCCGGGTCGTCCTCGTCGTCCTCGTCTTCCTCCGAAGTGGAGACCCACCGGTCCAGCACCTGGGCCAGCTGGTGCCAGGTCTCGGCGAGCTCGGCCCGCGCCTCCCGGTCCTCGGGGTCCTGGGCAAGCGCCTCGGCCAGTACCTCCGCCGCCTCGCCCATCCGGGTCCGCGCCCGCGCCACCGTCGCCCCGGTGACCTCTTCGCGCAGCCCCAGCCAGGCAAGCGACCGCAGGATCCGGACCTCGGCGATCGGTGCGTCCTTCGACCGCCGCCGCAGTTCGAGGGCCCGCTCGTACGCGGCGGCGGCCTCCGGGACCAGCCGTGCCTCGGAGAGCTGGTCGGCCGCCGACTGGGCGAAGTTCGCCTGCGGACGCGGGTCCTCCCAGTCCTTGGTCACCTCCGCCGCCAGCAGGTACTGCTCCGCCGCACCCCGGGGGTCGTTCAGGTCGCGGAGCAGATCGCCCAGGAACTCCCGTACGGACGCGGCCTGGCCCTCGCCGTGCTCCAGCAGGTCCGGCAGCGTCGACTGCAGCACCTCGGCCGCCTCGGCGACGCGGCCGCCGCGGGCGTGGCACCGGGCGAGCAGCAGCCGGGCCTGGGCACCGCCGTCCGCGGTGAGACCGGCCTGGTCGAACCAGTACGAGGCCTCCAGGGCGTGCCCGGCTGCCTCCGCGTCGGCGTCGTCGCGCCGCAGCAGGATGTCGGCGAGGGTGAGCCGTACGACGCCCTGCGTTTCGGGGTCGGTCACTTCGGTGGCATGCGCCAGTCCCGCGCGCACGGCCTCCTCCGCCTCCTCGGGGCGCTCCAGCGAGACCAGCACTCCGGCGCGCAGCACCAACGGGTCCACGGCGAGCCACGGGCGGCCCGCCGCGACCGAGCGGTCGGCGGAGCCGGCGAGCAGCGCCACGGCGCGCTCCGGGTCGCCTTCCGTCAGGGCGATGCGGCCAAGCATCTCCTCCGCCTCCGCCGCGAGATCCGGCACGACCGATGCGTAGGCGTCGACGAACGCCCCGAGCTCGGCGGCCAGCGGGCCGTGCCCGTGGTCCTGCGCGTGGTCGTGGCCGCCGTGACTGCCGGGGCCGTCGTGGGCGCCGTCCTCGGAGTGCGCCTCGGCCTCTTCGAGGGAGCGCAGGTACGACTCGACCCGGATCGAGGTCAGTTCCGCGAGCGCGATCCGCCGGATCCGCTGCGGCTCGTCCTCGGCCAGTGCTTCGGCGGAGCGCAGGGCCACCGCCAGGAGTCCGCGCAGCTCCCCCGCTCCGGCCCCGGACTGCGCGCCCAGGGTCGCCAGCCGCAGTTCGGCCAGGGCCGCGCGTTCCGCCAGGCCGAGGGCCCGGTAGCCGTCGCGCACCGCGGCCAGCAGTTCCGCGGCACCGTCGGCCCCGGCCCGCGCGGCCGCCAGGGCCCGGTGG
>NZ_JAGGOW010000242.1 GCF_018614135.1 Streptomyces sp. ISL-66 | reverse complement strand
ACCGGGGGCGCGCAGGGCGCCGGCGAGGTCCTTGGGGGTGGGCACGGTCTTCCCGGTGGCGGCGGAGGAGGACGCCGGGGCGGGTACGCCGCCCTCCTCGGGCTCCACGCTCGCCGGGGGCCCGCTGCCGTTGCTGCGGGCGGCTTCCGCGAGGGCCGCCTCGGGCAGGGGCGCGGAGAGGATGGCCGCGATCTCGGGGCGCGGGGCGGGCGCCGGGGAGCACAGGCCGGTGAGGTCGCGGGCGCGGACGGCCCGGGTGATCCACGTACGGTCCAGGACGCGGCGTTCGTCGGCTTCGGCGACGAGGTCCTCGGACTGGTTGTAGTCGCCGTCGGCGGCCTGGACGGCCCACAGGTGGACGGCGACCCCGTGCTCCTTGGCGGACATCAGGCCGGGCAGCAGGTCCCCGTCACCGGTGACGAGCACGACGTCCGAGCAGGCGCGGTTGCGGGCCAGCTCGGTGAGCTCGGCGTGCATGGCGGCGTCGACGCCCTTCTGTGCCCAACGGCCGTCGCTGCGGGTCAGGGCGCCCAGGCGGACGGTGACGCGGGGCATGACGCGCAGTCGGCGGTGCTCGGGCTGGGGCACCCGGTCGGGTGCTCCGTCGAACCAGTAGATCCGCAGGAGCGGCTGGTCGGTGTCGGCCTCGGCGCGCTCGCGCAGGCCCTGGATGAGCGCCGCATGGTCGACGGTGATGCGGGAGCGGGAGGGCTCTCCCGCGAGAAGGCTCGCGGCGGCGCCCAGCAGATAGCCGGCGTCCACCAGGACGACGCAGCGGTCCACGCGTACCACCCTCTTCCCCTGGGGGTCCTCTGTGTATTTCGCGGTTTCCCCGAGTCTGCCCGACGGCAACGGCCTGGACGGCCGGAACTCGATCATCGGCGTGGCGTATCTCTCAGGGGAGCGGCGGCGAGCACCGGCTACGCGCGGTAATGATCCAAAATGCGCCGTTTCCGGCCCTGTGTGAGTGTGAAGGCGTCCTGGCCCCTAGACCCTCACGGAGGTTCCCCCATGGCCAAGAACAAGAAGCAGAGCAGGGATCAGCAGAAGTCCTCGTCCCCGGGCGGCGCCGAGCAGTCCAAGGGTTCGTCGATGACCGATCAGGCGGAACAGCGGATCTCGCACGCGACACCGGCCGATATGGCCCGCAAGGGCCGCGAGAAGCGCTTCGGCCACAACTGACGCCTCCGTGCGGGCATGAGAGGGGCCCGCCCCGGTCGGTCGACCGGGGCGGGCCCCTCGCGCGCGGCATCCGTACGGCGGCGGCTATCCGGCCAGGCAGGACGGGCCGAGGAGCACCTTGAGGTCACCGAAGAGCGCGGGGTCGGGCTTGACGCGGTGCTTGTCGAGGCGGAGCACGGTGGTGGTGCGCGGCCCCTGGAGCTTGATCCGCACCTCGCTGTTGCCCTGGTGGTGGCGCAGGATCTCACCCAGCCGGGTCACCATCGGCGGGGTGACCTTGACGGTGGGGATGGTGAGGACGACGGGGGCGTTGGTTCCGGCGGAGGACAGGTCGGGGACCATCATCTCCATCGCGACCAGCCGCGGGACGTCCTCGCGCTTGTCCAGGCGGCCCTTGACGAAGACGACGGTGTCCTCGACCAGCTGGGTGGAGACGAGCTGGTAGGTGGCGGGGAAGAACATGCACTCGATGGAGCCGGCCAGGTCCTCGACGGTGGCGATGGCCCAGGCGTTGCCCTGCTTGGTCATCTTGCGCTGGAGGCCCGAGATGATGCCGCCGATGGTGACGACGGCGCCGTCCCCGTGCTCGCCGCCGGTGAGCTGGGAGATGCCGGCGTCGGTCTTGTCGGAGAGGACGTGCTCCAGGCCGAAGAGCGGGTGGTCGGAGACGTAGAGGCCGAGCATCTCGCGCTCCTGGGCGAGCAGGTAGGACTTCTCCCACTCCACGTCGGAGAACTCGACGTCGAGGCCGAAGCCCGGCTCGTCGCTCGCGCTCTCGTCACCCATCCCGCCGAAGAGGTCGAACTGGCCCTCGGCCTCCTTGCGCTTCACCGCGACCACGTTGTCGATCATCGGCTCGTGGTGGGCGACCAGGCCCTTGCGGGTGTGGCCCATCTCGTCGAAGGCGCCGGCCTTGATCAGGGACTCGACGGTGCGCTTGTTGCAGACGACGGCTTCGACCTTGTCCAGGAAGTCGGGGAACGTGGAGTACTTCCCCTTGGCCTTCCTGGTCTTGATGATCGACTCGACGACGTTGCTGCCGACGTTGCGCACCGCGGTGAGGCCGAAGAGGATCACGTCGTCGCCCTGGGCGGCGAAGTTCGGCTCCGACTCGTTCACGTTCGGCGGGAGCACCTTGATGCCCATGCGGCGGCACTCGTTCAGGTAGATCGCGGACTTGTCCTTGTCGTCCTTGACCGAGGTGAGCAGACCCGCCATGTACTCGGCCGGGAAGTTCGCCTTGAGGTAGGCGGTCCAGTAGGAGACCAGGCCGTACGCGGCCGAGTGCGCCTTGTTGAACGCGTAGCCGGCGAAGGGGACCAGGACGTCCCACAGGGCCTGGATGGCCTTGTCGCTGTAGCCGTTCTTCTTCGCGCCCTCCTGGAAGATGACGAAGTTCTTCGCCAGCTCCTCGGGCTTCTTCTTGCCCATCACGCGGCGCAGGATGTCGGCCTCGCCGAGCGAGTACCCGGCGATGATCTGGGCGGCCTTCTGGACCTGCTCCTGGTAGACGATCAGGCCGTAGGTGACCGCGAGCACCTCTTCGAGGGGCTCCTCCAGCTCCGGGTGGATCGGGGTGATCTCCTGCTGCTTGTTCTTGCGCAGGGCGTAGTTCGTGTGCGAGTTCATGCCCATCGGGCCCGGCCGGTACAGGGCCGAGACGGCGGAGATGTCCTCGAAGTTGTCGGGCTTCATCAGGCGCAGCAGGGAGCGCATGGGCCCGCCGTCGAACTGGAAGACGCCGAGGGTGTCGCCGCGGCCGAGCAGTTCGAAGGTCTTGGGGTCGTCGAGCGGCAGGCCGAGGAGATCGATGTCGATCCCCTTGTTGGCCTTCACCATCTTGACGGCGTCGTCCATGATCGTGAGGTTGCGCAGGCCGAGGAAGTCCATCTTCAGCAGGCCGAGCGACTCGCAGCTCGGGTAGTCCCACTGGGTGATGGTGACCCCGTCGGAGTGGCGGACCCAGACCGGCACGTGGTCGGTGATGGTCTCGCTGGACATGATCACGCCGGCGGCGTGCACGCCCATCTGGCGGACCAGGCCCTCCACGCCGCGGGCGGTGTCGATGACCTTCTTGACGTCCGGCTCGTTCTCGTACATCCCGCGGATCTCGCCGGCCTCGCCGTAGCGGGGGTGCGTGGGGTCGAGGATGCCGGAGAGCGAGATGCCCTTGCCGAGGACGTCGGCGGGCATGGCCTTGGTGAGGCGGTCGCCCATGGCGTACGGGTAGCCGAGGACGCGCGCGGAGTCCTTGATCGCGTTCTTGGCCTTGATCGTGCCGTAGGTGCCGATCATGGCGACCTTGTCCTGGCCGTACTTCTCGGTGACGTACCGGATCACCTCGACGCGCCTGCGCTCGTCGAAGTCGATGTCGACATCGGGCATGGAGACGCGCTCGGGGTTCAGGAAGCGCTCGAAGATCAGGCCGTGGGTGATCGGGTCGAGGTCGGTGATGCCCATGGCGTACGCGACGATCGAGCCGGCCGCGGAGCCTCGGCCCGGGCCGACCGCGATGCCCTGGTTCTTGGCCCACATGATGAAGTCGGCGACCACGAGGAAGTAGCCGGGGAAGCCCATCGAGATGATCGTGTCCATCTCGTACTCGGCCTGCTTCATCCGGTCCTCGGGGATGCCCGCGGGGTAGCGGCGGTGCATGCCCCGCATGGTCTCCTCACGGAACCAGGTGACCTCGGTGTAGCCGTCCGGGATGTCGAACTTCGGCATCAGGTTCCGGAACTGGAACATGCCTTCCGTCTCGATCTGGTCCGCGACCAGCTTCGTGTTGGCGCAGCCCTCCTGCCAGGCGTCCGAGGAGTCGATGGCGTACATCTCCTCCGTGGACTTCAGGTAGTAGCCGGTGCCGTCGAAGCGGAAGCGGTCCGGGTCCGAGAGGTTCTTGCCGGTCTGGATGCAGAGCAGGGCGTCGTGGGCGCCGGCCTCGCTCGCGTACGTGTAGTGGGAGTCGTTCGTCACCAGCGGCGGGATGCCGAGCTTCTTGCCGATCTCCAGCAGGCCGTCGCGGACCCGGCGCTCGATCTCGATGCCGTGGTCCATCAGCTCCAGGAAGTACCGGCCCTTGCCGAAGATGTCCTGGTACTCGGAGGCGGCCTTCAGGGCCTCGTCGAACTGGCCGAGGCGAAGGCGCGTCTGGAGTTCGCCGGAGGGGCAGCCGGTGGAGGCGATCAGGCCCTGCGACCACTTGCTGATGGTCTCCTTGTCCATCCGCGGCCACTTGGTGAGCCAGCCCTCGGCGTACGCGTCGGAGGACAGCCGGAAGAGGTTGTTCAGGCCGGTGGCGTTCGCCGCCCAGATCGTCTTGTGCGTGTAGCCGCCGGAACCGGACACGTCGTCGCGCTTCTGGTGGGGCTGGCCCCACTGGATGCGGCGCTTGTTGCGCCGGGACTCCGGGGCGACATAGGCCTCGATCCCGATGATCGGGGTGATTCCGGCCTTCTTCGCGGTGTGGAAGAAGTCGTACGCCCCGTGGAGATTGCCGTGGTCGGACATGGCGATGTGGCTCATGCCCATCTCCTCGCACGCGTTGAACATGTCCTTCAGCCGCGCGGCACCGTCCAGCAGGGAGTACTGGGTGTGGACGTGCAGGTGCGTGAACGGCGTCTTGGTCACGGTGGGGGCCTCCGGAGGGGAGAGAGGGGCGGCAGCTCTGAATCCTACGTCTCCCGGGTGACAGATCAGGGGCACCGGCGGGTACGGTCATGCGTTGCAGAGCCAAGGGCACCTGTCCGAAAAGCGCTCCACCCCGTACCACCTGGAGGTACCCGCCATGGCGGTTCCCGAGACGACCGACGAGCAGCGCGCCGAGCAGATACTCGACGTGTTCGACATCGCCTTCGGTGAGCTGATCACCGCCGACCCGACGGCCTTCCAGGTCAAGTTCCGGAAGATGGCCGCCTCCGCGTTCGCCTTCTACCGGGGCACGGCCTGCCTCTTCTACGCCGACCTGGAGCGCGAGCGGCACGGCGGACCGTACCTGGACGAGCGCACCGGCCGGGTGTGGATCCACGGCGATCTGCACGCGGAGAACTTCGGCACGTACATGGACGCCAACGGCCGGCTCGTCTTCAACGTGAACGACTTCGACGAGGCGTACGTCGGCCCGTTCACCTGGGACCTGAAGCGGTTCGCGGCCTCCGTCGCCCTGATCGGCTACACCAAGGCGCTCAGCGACGACCAGATCAGCGAGCTCGTGCGGACCTACGCGGCGGCCTACCGCGAGCGCATCCACGCGCTGGCCACCGGCGCCAAGAACGAGGAGGTCCCCTCCTTCACCCTGGACACCGCCGACGGCCCGCTGCTGGACGCCCTGCGCGCGGCCCGCAGCCGCACCCGCTTCTCGCTCCTCGACTCGATGACCGAGATCCGCGAGTACGAGCGCCGCTTCTCCCCCGGCGCCGGCACCATCGAGCTGGACGCGGCCACCCGGTACAAGGTGCTCGCCGCCTTCGACGGCTACCTGGAGACCCTGCCCGACGAGTCCTTGGTGCGGCCCGACTCCTACCGGGTCAAGGACGTGGTGGGCCGCCGGGGCGTCGGGATCGGCTCGGCCGGCCTGCCCTCGTACAACATCCTGCTGGAGGGCCACAGCGACGCCCTGGAGAACGACGTCGTGATCTACCTCAAGCAGGCGCAGACCCCCGCCGTGTCCCGGCACATTACCGACCGGGCGGTGCGCGAGTACTTCCGGCACGAGGGACACCGCACGGTGATCTCCCAGCGGGCCCTGCAGGCGCACGCCGACCCGTGGCTGGGCTGGACCGAGCTGGACGGGTCCGGGCAGCTGGTGGCGGAGGTCTCCCCGTACGCGGTGGACCTGGACTGGTCGGACCTGGACGACCCGGAGGAGATCGCGGCCGTGGTCGCGGACCTGGGCCGGGCGACGGCGACCATGCACGGCGCGGCGGACGAGCAGCAGAGCGGCCAGACGCTGGTCCCCTTCTCCACGGAGCGGGCCATCGACGCGGCCATCGCCGCCGACGAGCAGGGCTT
>NZ_JAGGOW010000241.1 GCF_018614135.1 Streptomyces sp. ISL-66 | reverse complement strand
GTCGGACTTAACACCCACTAAGGCTTCGCCAAGCAGTCCTTGACGCTCTCCGGCAGGTTGGCAAACGCCGCTCGCCAGCGCTCAAGGGCCGCTTCGCTTTTCGCTGAGTCGGTTCCGTCCTTGCTCAGCGCCTCGCGCAGGGCTGCTTCAACCTCCGTGCCTGCCTGTAGAAGTGGCAGGGCCCAGTCTGCGGCGCCGCGCGAGTGGTCCGAGAGTCGGGGCGGGAACTGGGCGAAGACCCCCTTGCCCTGGTGGCCGACTACGTACCCCTCCGCCCGCAGCAGGGACACGGCATTCTTCACCACGGTGCTTGATGCGCCGGAGCTGTTGATCAGATCCTGCGCCGAAGGTAGCGCGGAGCCGTCGGGTAGGTCGCCGCTTCGGATGCGTTCCCGCAGGTCATCGGCCAGCTGAAGGTATGCCGGCTGCCCTCGAAACTCGGTCATCGGGGTGCTCCTCCGCTCGCAGGTGTTGTACCTAGTACACCAGTCTCCCGGCATTCATTCCCCAGACCTGGGCCCAGCCACTTGCCAACATAGTGCACTAGGTGCACTATGTTGTTCAGAGGGCAGCGAGCAGGCGGCAGACCTCATATGACAAGCCGTCATTCGATTCCGGAGTGCTGCGCGGACAGGCTTGTCACAAGCGACGAGGCCACCGGAAACAGCGGCTCAGGAGCTGACAACCGACTCGTGAGGGGCCTTCTTTGGGCTGCTCTGAGCTGCACCAATGCACAGCCGACAACTCAACAGCGTGATCCACCGCAGCAGTACGGCCGTGACCGCACCGGCCGAGGCGAGTGGAGACCAGCCGACTGAGAACGGGCCCGCGTCACAACCGGTCCCTACGCCCCGAAGGGGTGGCACGCCATCGGCTCTAAAGATCCGCACGGCCAGACATTTGGCTGCCACGACCGCCGGGGACTCGGACCGCCCCCGGCTTGAGCGGCGCCGTGCGAAGCCCAGTCCGACCCGCACCAACGACCACGGTCACCGACGCCTGATCTCACGCACCGGGCGTCGGCGGCCGTGGTTGTTCGTGGAATCGAGCTGCCGCCCCAACGACGTGCGGCCCCGGTGCTGGAACACCGGGGCCGCTGTTCGGGCCCCGTTCCTCTCTCGAAGGAGCAAGACCCATGAAGTCCATCGTTGCACTTCAGGCCCTCGTTACCCCGTGGCCGGACGGCTTGGAGCCGTCGGACGCGGAGCTGGACGCGATCGAGTGGGAGATGCCGCTGATCCAGGCGGAGGTCGATCTCCTCGACGCGGAGATTGCCAGCCTGGACCGGGCGCCGGCCGAGCTGGACGAGCGGCGGATCCGCCGGGCCCGCCGCAAGGTCCTCGCCGCCCGCCGAATGCTGACCAACCAGGCCATCGCTTCCCTGCCGGGCGGTGCGGCATGAGCAAGCAGATCTTCGGAGCGCAAATGTCGTTGCGCTGCTGTGGCACCACCGCCCCGGAACGGACGGCAGGACCGTGCTGGCAGTTGTACGTGGCCATGACCGGGCTGGTCAATGAGTGGCCCACCTTCACCTGGCCGACGTCCACCGAGGTCCCGACCGTCGACCAGCGCCAGGCGGTTCTGGCGTATCTCGGGTTCACGCTCGACGAGAAGGCCGAGTGGGAGTGGACGGAGCACACCGGCCCGGACTACCACCCGCACCCGGTGCGCGTCCTCCTCCTGGGCGCGGCCAAGGTCCGGCCGCTGGCCGAGGGCACCTCATGAACCGCAAGGCCAAAATCCTTCTCGTCATGGCGCTCGTCGTGGTCGTCGCCATGGCGTTCCGGGTCTCATGGAACGCCCTGCGGGACGTCGCCCGAGCGATCGGTGCGGACGGCACGGCGGCGACGCTGTACCCGTTCGTCGTCGACGGTCTGATGGCACTCGCGCTCGTCGCCGCCCTCGTCCTGACCGACGAGGCACGCCGATTCGCACTGCGGGTGCTGGCCGCCTACACGCTCGCGTCACTGGTCCTGAACTACGTCCACGGACTCTTGCCCGAGCTGCACGCCGAGTCGATCGACTGGACTCGACTGGCCGACTGGGACCCGGCCAACTGGGCCCTCGTCCTGCTGGCGACGTCGCTTCCGGTCGGGTCGATCTACTTCGGCTCCGACCTCGTCGCCAAAGTCCTCCACCACAAGCCCCCGATCGAACCAGCCGCTCAGCAATCTACGCAGACCACCGTAAATCGGTCCACCCCTGAGCAGGGACAACCGCCCGTAGAGCAGCCGGAGCCAGAGCGGGAGGTGCACTCTTCCACCACCGTCCCGGTCGAGCCGATCGAGCAGCGTCCGCAGCTCGTCGCGGCGGCTGAGTCGCCGCGTCCTCGTCGGGCGACCGGTCGAGTCCCGGCCGCTGCCCGATCGACCCGCCCTACTCGCACGGACATCGAGTTGCTCGGTGAGGCGCGGAGTCTGACGGAGTCGTGGCCGGTCGAGAAGCTGACCGGTGAAGGGATTCGCAAGGCCCTGCGGACGTCACCGGCGAAGGCCCGGGTCGTGCGGGAGGCCTTGAAGGCGGAGCGGGAGCGGGACTCTGCTGCGGCGGTGGCCGGATGAGCCTGACGTTCGCTCGTTGCTTCGAGCCGACCGGGGCCGTCTACGGGATACCCACCTTCCCGTGGCGCCTGGCCCCGGACGGCCTCGCCACCCGTCGGCAGCTCCGCGCTCTCGGGCTGCGGCCCGGTGGTCAGGACATCGCCGGCCAGGTCCTGCGCCCGCGCTACCGCCGCGGCCCGCTGGCCGCGTTCCTGTACCGCGTCGACCGGGCCAAGCCCGTACGCCCGATGACCCCGGCCAAGACCGCCGCGCTGGCGAAGGCCAACACCGCCCGCCGCACCTGCCCCGAATGCCGCCGCGACGCCGGATACGTCATACCGGCCTCGCTCGGCACGTGTATCCCCTGCGCCTACCCCGAAGGGGGCTGACCGTGAACCACCTCCCCGAACTCCCCGCTCACGCCAGCGTCATCCGGCTCCCGGACGGCACCCACGTCTACGCCGACCCCAGCACGCTGCCCGCCGCGTACGCCGGGCCGCAGGTCGTCCACCAGCACATCCACCAGGCCCCGCCCGACCGCACCGTCCAGCGCATCGCCCTCGGCTCCGGTATCGGCGCCGGCGCGGTCGCCGCCGGCGTGTACTTCGGCCCGCTCCTGATCGCCGCCTTGACCGCGATCGCCGCGAACCTGGCCTTCCTGGCCTTCCTCGCGCTGGTCCTCGCGTGGGGTGTCCACACCGTCGTGAAGTCGATCGGCAGCCCGAGTGGTGCGGCGGCCGTGAAGAACGTGCGCAAGGCCCGCCGCCGTCGCGGCTGACCTCTCCCGTCACCTCTCGTGAGGAGTTCTCGCATGCTCTCGATCGTCAGCCGGTACGCGCTCATCGTCGTTCTCGGGCTCGCGCTCGGAACGGCCCTGCTGTGGGTGTCCCGGACCTGGGGCCACCAGATCGGCTGGACCGCCTTCCTCGCCGTGGAAGCCGTCCTTGTGGTTCACATCCTGCTCCCGCGCCGTCGCTGACGGCTGCCCGATCCACCCACCAGGTGTGGGTGGTGAGGGGAGCCGGACAGACCGGCCCCGGAAGGAGTCCCGTGATGGCGAAGGACCCGAAGTTCACCGCTGGCGAGATCACCAAGATGGCCTGGCTGACCGCCCGGATGGCCAAGCGCGGTATCGCCAGCCAGACCGTCTACCAGGGCGACCTGGAGCGGAAGTTCACCCGGATCGTTGACGGCGCCCGCGAACGCGAGGCCCAGAACCTCAAGGACAGCAAGGGCAAGAAGCGCAAGTAGCTGTGCCCCGGGGCGGCCGCCCCTCTCGCCAAAGAACGTCGGCCGCCCCGGGCTCTACCCACCCTCAGCTAGTCAGCGAGAGCAGGAGTTCTCAGCATGACCGATTCCCCGAGCACGCACCTGTGGGCCGTCCCGGACGAGGACGTCGAGCCGGTGATACCGACCATGGTCGACAACCCGAACCTGCCCGACCCCAAGGTCCGCGACGAGAAGCGCAAGCCGGTCCTCGCCGGCTGGCTCACCAACCGCCGCGACTTCGCCACCACCGCCCGCCACGCCGGCGCGAACCTCGGCTACGCCACCCTCTTCCACGGCGTCCGGATGCCCGTCTACGCCGGCCGGCTCACCGCCCGCTCCCCGCTGGGCGCCTGCCGGTTCATCGCCTCCACCAACCGGTGGGTGTGGGACCGCGAGGCCGCCCCGCTGCGGGACTTCGCCGTTCGCACCGAGGACGTCGAGGAGTACATGCGCCTGGCCCGGCTCCGGCAGGGCCGCATCCGGCTGCGCGGACTGGTCACCCTCGTCGCCGCCGTGTTCGGACTCGGATTCGCCCTCTGGCTCTACGTCCTCGCCCCCGCCTTCCTGTACGCGTTCGCCGCCGGAGGGGTCCTCCTCCTGGGCTTCGCCGGTCAGCAGCCCGACGCCCCGGTCATCGGCCCGGCGGTGTTGAAGACCGAGCTGCAGAAGATGACCGGCTCCATCGTGCTGCGCGGTCTGGACAGCATCGGCAACGCGAAGATCTCCGCCGCCATCAAGAAGGGCGGCGACATGAACGGGCTCCGCTTCACCTCGGAGATCGTGAGGGACGGGCCTGGCTATCGCGCCGACCTCGACCTCCCGTACGGCGTGACTCCGGAGGACATCATGGAGGCCCGTAAGCCCCTAGCCTCCGGACTCCGGCGCAAGGTCGGCTGCGTCTGGCCCGCCCCCGACCCGACCGAGCACGAAGGACGACTCGTCCTGTGGGTCGGGGACAAGCCGATGAACGAGACCACCAAGCCCGCCTGGCCGCTCCTGAAGTCCGGGCAGGTGGACCTGTTCAAGCCGGTCGTGTTCGGCAACGACCAGCGCATGCGGGACGTGTCCGTGACCCTCATGTTCGCCGCGGTCGTCGTCGGCTCCATCCCCCGCATGGGCAAGACCTTCCTCATGCGGCTCCTCCTGCTCATCGCCGCCCTCGACCCGCGCGCCCAGATCTACGCGTTCGACTTCAAGGGGACCGGCGACTTCTCCGCCCTGGAGCCGGTCTGCCACCGCTACCGGGCCGGCGAGGAAGACGAGGACATCGAATACGTCGTCCAAGCCCTCCGAGAGCTGAAGGACGAGCTGCGCCGCCGGGCAAAGGTCATCAAGTCCCTGCCGCGCTCGCGGTGCCCGGAGTCAAAAGTGACCCCGGAGCTGGCCAGCGACAAGACGCTCGGGCTGCACCCGATCGTCGTCGGACTGGACGAGTGCCAGGTCCCGTTCGAGCACGAGAAGTACGGCCAGGAGATCGAGGACATCTGCACCGACATCACCAAGCGCGGCCCCGCCCTCGGCATCGTCGGCATGTTCGGTACCCAGCGCCCCGACGCCAAGTCCCTCCCGACCGGCATCTCCGCGAACGCGGTCCTGCGGTTCGCACTCAAGGTCATGGGCCAGCCCGCCAACGACATGATCCTCGGCACGTCGATGTACAAGGCCGGGTATCGGGCCACGATGTTCTCCCGCTCCGACCGCGGCATCTGCTGGATGGCCGGCGAGGGAGACGACCCGCGCATCGTGGCTTCCGCTTTCGTGGATGCGGTCGCCGCCGAGCAGGTCGTGGCCCGAGCCCGCACCATGCGCGAGGAGTACGGCAACGTCACCGGGCACGCCATCGGCAAAGGCCCCGAGACCACCGCCGGACTCGACATTCTCACCGACACCCTCGCGGTCATCCCGGCCGACGAGGACGCGGTGTGGTGCGAGCGGATCGCCGCCCGCCTCACCGGGCTTCGCCCCGACGCGTACGCGGGGTGGAAGGGCGAGAACGTCACCGCCGCGCTCAAGCCCTGGGGCATCAAGCCCGGACAGGTATGGGGCCAAGACGACAGCGGCGAGGGCAAGAACCGGCGCGGCATCAAGCGCGCCGACATCACCACCGCCATCACCCGCCGTGACGCCGATCGGGCCGCCGCCTGACCCTAGAACCGCTGCTAGACCTAGCAGGAGCCGCTGCTAGGTCTAGCACCCCCGCTAGCACCCCATCGGGCCCCTGATCAGGGATCTAGCGTTTAGTGGCCCACCTGCGAAAAGCCCCGGAAACCGCCCCAACGCTGGGAGTAGACCCGCATGCTCATCGCTAGCGCCCTCATCCTCGCCACACTCGCCGGTTACAGCCTGTTGTGCATGGTCAGCCCCTTCGGGACCTGCCGCAAGTGCGACGGCATCGGCGCCAAGCTCACCGTCAACCGTGCCAGGAAGGTCAAGCGGGTCAAGCCCTGCCGCCGCTGCCACGGCCAGGGCAAGCGCCTACGCGTCGGGCGCCGCCTGCACAACCAGAGCCGGGAGATTCACCGCGCCGGTACCCGCTGACCCCGCACAGCAAGGCCGGTGGCCGCACGCCATAAGGCGGACCCCGCTCGACAGGGCGAGCTAGGCGGACGCGGCCACCGGCAAGACCCCGAGCTTGTCAGCACCCGAAGTACGCGCAGCCTCGCAACCTTCCCCGTGCACGTCAAAGGAGATTCCGGCATGGCCATCACCGTCTCGCTCGTCGCGCTCTTCGGACTCGTCCTGTACTTCCTCCTGCGCTCCCACAGCCTCAGCGCGGGCAGCGCGTTCGTCGCCGCCGGATTCGGATTCTTTCTCGCCTCCATCGGCGCCGCGGGCCCCATCAACGAGATGGCCAACGCCATCGTCGACGCCATCCCCAACCTCTAGGACCCGAGCGCTCGACAGGCAAGGCAAAGGGCGGCCCCCGTCTCGCCAAAGTCCGGGGCCGCCCTCATCCAGAACCTCAAGAACTGGAGAGACCAGCATGACCCAGACCACCGACATCCCGCGAGAGCAGCAGCCGCGCCTCTTGGACGCGTTCTGCTGCCAGGGCGGCGCCGGCATGGGCTACCACCACGCCGGATTCGACGTGACCGGCGTCGACAAGGACCCGCAGACCCGCTACCCCCTCGGCTTCCACCAGAGCGACGCCATCGACTTCATCCGTGCTTTCGGTTCCGGCTTCGATTTCATCCACGCGTCCCCGCCTTGCCAGCACGACACCGACTGCCAGCGCATCCAGGGCAACGCCCACCCCGACCTCATCGCCCCGACCCGCGAAGCCCTGAACGCGACGGGCCGCCCGTGGGTGATCGAGAACGTTCCCGAGGCCGCCTGGGACGGCACGCTGCGCGCCGACTACCTCCTCTGCGGAACACAGTTCGGCCTGAACGTCCGCCGGCGCCGGGCCTTCGAGACCTCCTGGAACGGCGGCGGCGACCTCCTCCCGCCCTGCTGGCACCACAAGGGTCTGCTGGCGTTCGAGCACAAGGGCGAGCGCGCCTACGCGGACGCCATGGGCTGCACCTGGATGAACAAGACCGAAGCCCGCCAGGCCGTACCCCCCGCCTACACCGAATGGATCGCCACCCAGTACCTCTCCCACGAGACAGAGGCCGCCGCATGAGGAACACCACCGGACTTCTGCGGATCGCGCTCTGGCTCGCCGAACTCGGCATCCCGGTCCTGCCCCTGCGGGAGGGCAAGCTCCCGTTCGGGAACTGCCCGGCCTGCACCGGGAGTGCCTGCGGGGACCGCCCGAACATGAAGGCCGCGGGGCCCTGCCAGTGCCCGGCCGCCTGCCACGGCTGGGCCGCCGCCACGAAGGACCCCGCCGTCCTCACCAGCCCCGCCTGGGCTTCGGCCTGGCACCAGGCCGGAGGGGTCGCCTACCACCCGGGCGGTGCCCGACTCACCGTCGTGGACCTCGACAACGCGGACGCGGTCGCCTGGGCCCGCCAGGCCCTCCCCGCCACCAAGACGGTGCCGACCACCCGGGGCGAGCACTGGGTGTACCGGGGTGCCATGCAGTCCTCCAACAACGTGCGGCCTGGGGTCGACATCAAGTCCCACATGTCCTACGCCGTGTGGCGTGGACTCGGCACCGGCCCTATCGCTGACCTGCCGGACGTCGTCCGGACGCTGGTCGTGAGGGAGAAGTCCGCTTCCCGCCCCGCCGCCCACGGGGTCAGCATTCCCGGGGTGACCGGTGGCGGGGAATGCCGGCACCGCACCCCCGCCTACCTTGAGCGCGGTATCGCCATGGCCGAGCGGTCCATCACCGATTCCCGGAGCGCGATCCACAGCAGCGTCTACCGGGTGTTCCTCGCTGTCCTGTCCACCCACGGGCGGTGCGGCTGCCTTACCGAGGACCACGTGAAGCGGCTGTTCACCGCCGCCCACGCCTGCGGTGAGTCGGTGCGGCACTGCACCGCGGCGTGGGCCAACGCCCGCACCGCATTGGGGCTGTGATGGCTGACGACGAGAAGAGTTCGGGCCGGGAGATCATCACCGGCTACGCGCAGCAGAACTTCCGGTATTTCCGCACTGCCGACGGGACCGTGTACGCGCAGAAGAACGGCCACCCGGTCGCGCGCCCGATCCGCTCCCAGGGCACCTCCGGCAGCCACCGGCAGGAACTCATGGTCGGCCTCTACGAGAACGGACACGGCGTGTTCAACGGAACCGCCCTCAAGGAGGCCCTCGACCTGATTGAGGCTCTCGCTCTGACCAACGACGTTCAGTCCGTCCACATCCGCGTTGCGCCCGGCTTCGACGGCGCCACCTGGCTCGACCTCGGGCGCAACGACGGACAGTCCGTACGTATCCACCCCACCGGCTGGGAGGTCATGACCCCTTCGCCGGAGGAGGTGTGCTGGCGCCGGACACAGCTCACCGGTGAACTGCCCCTGCCCGCCAAGGACACCGACGGCAAGGGCATCGACCAGTTCCTGCGGCTGTGCAACTTCGCCAACGCGGAAACGGAGTGCCTGGCCATCGCCTGGCTGATCGGCTGTCTCGGGCCGTCCGTCCCGGTCCCGGCCCCGTTCCTCACCGGCCCCCAGGGCGCCGGCAAGTCCACCGGCGGAAGGATGCTCGTGCGGATCATCGAAGGCATGACCGGCGACCTGCGTCGCGCCCCCAAGGACGAAGAGAACCTCATCGCGGCCGTCGCCGCCGGATGGGTCACCGCCCTCGACAACCTCTCCCACCTCGCCCCCGACCTGTCCGACCTCATGTGCTGCATCGTCACCGGAGCCGAAACCATCAAACGCGCCCTCTACACCGACGGCGACGTCGTCCGCGCCCGCTACCGCCGCCCCCTCCTCCTCACCGGCATCGACGTCGGCATCATCCGCCCCGACCTCGCAGAGCGACTCCTCCAGCTCCGCCTGGAACGCCCGACCGTCCGGCGGACCGAAGACGAACTGTGGCGGGAGTTCGAAGAAGCCCTGCCGGTCATCCTCGGATCCCTCCTCGACCTCACCGCCAAGGTCCGTGCCGCCGTGGCCGAGATCCCCACCGACCTGCGGATGGCAGACTTCGCCCACCTCTGCGCGCAGCTCGACGCGGCCACCGGCCTCAGCTCGCTCGCCGCCTACCGGGCCAGCCTCGACGAACTCAACGACGACGTCATCGAAGGCGACCTCCTCGCCCAAACCGTCCTCAAGCACGCCATCACCCTCACCCCGGGTGAGGAGGTCCGGATGACCTCCTCCGAGTGGCTCCACACCCTCACCCAGCTCTACACCGGAGACGACTGCCGCCCCCTCCCCAAGGGCTGGCCCACCACCGGAAAAGTCCTCTCCGACCGCCTCAAGCGCCTCCAACCCACCCTGGCCGCGCGCGGCGTCCTCGTCGACTGGGGCCGCACCAAAGCCGCCCGCTACATCGAAATGACCCGACCGGCCGCACCCGCGCCGGAGCAGCAGCAGACCGCCTTCTGACCTGCGGCCATCCCGGACCACTGGAACAAGCAAGAGGAGCACGCACCACGTGGGGGGTGCTCCTCTTGCTTGTCCGGCGGCTTGCCGCCGCTGCAAAGGACGTGCCGCGCAGTGGCCCCTACTTCGCGCTCTGAACCAGACGCACCACAGCAGAAACCCACCCTTCTTGTCCGAAGAGAAGAGATGCTGCGTCACCTGCGACGCCGGAAATCGAAACCGGCACTTCACCTGCGCATTTACCGATGACGCGGACGGCTGAGACTCCGTCATTTCACGTCACCTGAGTCACCAGCCGGTGACGTGGACCAGCCCTCCCGGTGACAGACCCACCGACGGCTTATGTCACCGAAAGCCGCAGGTCAGACGGTACGAGCGACGCAGGTGTCGCAATGACGCAGAAATCCGTACCTCGGACACACCCGGACCCCTGCCTCGGCACTGCGACGCCCGCGGCCGGCAGGACACCGCCACTCTCGCGCCTCGGAGGAGAACCAGTGAGCGCCACGACCACGCCGCCGGTAGAGCCGGTCCTGCTCAAGGTCGAAGCTGCCATGCACGCCCTGAGCATGAGTCGCTCCGTCATCTACGAGCTGATCCGCGCAGGCCGCCTCCGCAGCGTCAACGAGGGGCGGGCCCGCTTCATCACCCGATCCGCCATCAACGAGTACATCGCGCTCCTGGAGCGCGAGGCAGGAGTGAGCAAGTGACCAAGCGCCGCAGCAGGGGAGACGGCGGCCTCCACTGGGACGAGACGCGTCAGCGGTGGATCGCCACCGTGACCCTCGGGTTCGACGCGAGTGGTAAGCGCGTCGTCCGGAAGGGGAGCGGCAAGACCAAGACCGAGGCCAAGAACAAGCTCAAGGAGGTGCTCCGCGACCACGAGGACGGGTTGGCGGTCGCCCCGACCAACTACACGGTGGCGAACGCCGTGGACGACTGGCTCATGTACGGGCTGGCCGGCCGCGACGCCAACACCGTGGCGACGTGCACCTCGCTCAGCCGGACCCACGTCATCCCTGCCCTCGGCGCCCGGAAGCTTCGGGAGCTGAGCGGGGAGGACGTGGATAAGTGGCTGGCCGCGAAGGCGAAGACGCACAGCACGCGCACCCTTCAGGCGATGCACTCATGCCTGAACCGAGCCCTGAAGCGGGCCATGGTCCGGGACAAGGTGAAGCGGAACATCGTGGAGCTGTGCGCCATCCCGACCGGACAGCCGGGCCGGCCGTCGAAGGCGCTCAAGTTGGCCGAGGCCGAGGCAGTGCTCAAGGCGGCCGAGGGGACGTCCGCGCACGCGTACATCGTGGTCGCACTGCTCACCGGGGCCCGCACGGAGGAGATGCGGGCACTCACGTGGGATCACGTCTTCCTGAAGGGCGACCCGGACGCGTTGCCGCCTGTACCGCCGCACGTCGCGGTGTGGCGGTCGGTCCGGTCCACCGGGGACACGAAGACCCGGAAATCCCGCCGGACGATCGCCCTGCCGGCCAGGTGCGTGGACGCCCTGTGGCAGCAGTTCGAGGAGCAGGGGTGGGACCGGCTTGCCGCGGGTGATCAGTGGCAGGAGAAGGGTCTTGTCTTCTCCTCCGCGACGGGGACGGAGCTCGATTCCACGAACGTCCGGCGCGCCTTCCGGCAGGCCATCACCGGAGCCGAAGGGGTCGACGCGAAGGAGTGGACTCCGAGGGAGCTACGACACAGCTTCGTGTCCCTGCTGTCCGACAGCGGGGTCCCGCTCGAAGAGATCTCGCGGCTCGTCGGGCACTCCGGTACTGCCGTCACCGAGGCGGTCTACCGGAAGCAGATCAGGCCCGTGATCCAGACCGGGGCGACGGCCATGGACGAGATCTTCAAGGACGCTCGGAAGCCGTAGTCACTCAGTTAGTCACTCAGCAGAAACAGGTGAAGCACCTACCAGTAC
>NZ_JAGGOW010000240.1 GCF_018614135.1 Streptomyces sp. ISL-66 | reverse complement strand
GTGTTTCCGCAGGTCGGGGATAGGACCGACCGCAGCGATAGGGAGATGGGGTTCGATCAGAGCCCACTGCTCGTCGGTGAGATCGCCTCGTGCCATGACTGATGGCCTATCAAGACCAAGACCCTGCGCGCAGGCGATCTACCAAACTCATGATCTGGACTCCAGACAGGACCTAGGTGGTGAGCTGGTCCTGGACGTGGCGCAATCCGTGGTGGTAACGCTCAGATATGGCGGTCCGGGTCTGAGAAGGTGAGGCCGCCGGGAGCGAGCGGACGTCGGGCCGGGGCGGGTGCGGGCTCAGGTGCGGGCTCGGGCTCGGTCTCGCCGGGCGGCTGGCGGAAGTCGGCGCCCTGCTCGACCGGCATCAGCCGGCGCCCACCCGCCTGGGCGGGTACGGGAGCGTCGGAAGCGGGCTCGGAGAAGGCGGGCAGCGAGAGCGGTCGACGGTCGGTCATGATCCCTAGTCTCCCAGGTCCGGCCCTGCGGGTAGGGCCAGGCCGCTATCAGCGGTGATAGTGCTCTGGCCCTGGCCAGCAGGGCCAGGCTGGTTGTTTCAGCTCACCAGAACAGAGCGTTAAGCCACTGCTACCGCCGGTGAACCGGCCCGGACCGCCGAGGCTGGGCGGCACACTGCGCGGGTGACCACGACCCCCGCCTGAACCGGGTTCAGAAACCTCCACGCTCAGACCCCGACGCCAGCGCGTGCGCCCAAACCCTCCCGACCTGGCCCCGGCCGCCCACTCGGTTCAAGAATCAGCCGTTCGGCAACCCGTCACGACGTGGGACGGGTCCTCGCAACCGGCGAGGCGTACACCAGACCCGCCCATCACAAGAAGGGCACCAAGTCCCGCCGACTGGATAAATGACAAGCTGAGAGGTCGTTTTCGTCCGATGTTTCATCCCGGGATGGGCTGTTTGGTGGTGTTCTTCGGGTCGCGCCAGGAGATGGTGTTCTCGCCGGTGAGGCGGCGGGCCATGAGGTCGGTCATGGCGAGATTGACCAGGGCTTCGGAGCGGGTGGGAAGGGTCTCGTAGTCGCGGGCCAGGCGCCGGTGGAGCATCAGCCAGCCGTACGTCCGCTCGACCGCCCACCGCTTCGGGATCGGGGTGAATCGCGCCACCACTGTCCCCTCCAAGAATCAGCCTGTAGACAGCCAAGACAGGTGAAAACGACCTCTGAAACCTCGGCCGCCACACGGTGGCGAGGCGGGAATGGGATCAGGGCCCACTGTTCACCCCAAGGTCGTTAGAGTTGGCGCATGTTGAACGCTGCCGTAATCACCCTGGTCGCCCTAGCAGCGGCGGGCTGTGCGGTGTTGGCAACACTCTTGATCCTCCGTCGGCGTCGGTTCGATGTCTTCACCGCGCCCGTAGACGGGGACCCTCAACCGCAGCCGCCGTCGGGCATGAACGGCATGGTGTCGACGGAGTCGAGACCATCGCCCGTACCCGTCGTTGACTCCCAGGTTCTGGTCTTGCCGGGAACCAGCGACGATGAGGTGTACGCGTTCGGCGCGCGCGAGAATCTGGACGTGTTCGGCACGACGGTGATCCAAACGCCCATGCAGCTCGGGTCATGGGCCACTCAGGCCAAGGCTGCCGTGGACGGCGTACAGGCGTACCAGCAGATGGTCGGATGCATCGTGCGGGTCGACCCGGAGATGGCGGCTGCTCTTCGCGCGGGCCGTGCGGCGAAGGACAAGGCCGGAGAGGTCCTCGCCCTCGTTCGAGGCAGCAAGGGCAGGTTCGAGCATGTTGCACGCCTCAAGGGGGTAGGTGGGCTCGCCGCAGCAGCGTCGATGACGAACGCTCTTTCCGCGATGGCGCTCCAGGCGCAGCTTGATCGGATCGAGAAGCAGCTCACGACCATTTCCGAACAGGTGGGAAGCGTCCAGCGACAGCAGCTCCGCGAATGGCACTCGGAGGCTCGCGCCGCGCAGGACCAACTTGGGGAGGTCTACCGAACCGCGAGAAGCGTCGAGACCCTCTCGGAGATGAACTGGGGACAGATCGAGTCGAGCGGGATTCTGCTCCGGAAACACTTGCTCCACGACATCGACAGACTTCGCGAGGCGATCACGACACTCGAGGACGTGGCGCGCGATCGAACTCTGCGAGGTCGTGAACGGAGATTGACCAAATCGGTTGAGTTCCTTCTCGCTTCGGGCGCAGCACTTGAGGTCTCATCGCGGTCCTGGGTCCAGTTCTCCACTCTGCGGCTGTGGCGGATGACCGTTGCCGAAGATCCAACGCTGGAGCCTTACCGTGAGGAGTTGGCGGCGTACATCGCCAGGCAGGCTACGACGCTCGACCCGCTGATCGCGCGGGCTGATGCCGCGATCAGCCAGGTCGCGGACTTCCGATGGTGGCATCTCGCGCGCAATCCGATCGCCGGTCGGCGATTGCCGGCCAAGGTCGAGGCTGCGTTGCTCGCGGTGAGAGGCGTCGACTGGACACCACTTCGCCTGGAACAACCACACCAGAGGCTCGAAACTCCGGAGCGCGCCCTCGACGCCTCAGCCGGGGAGGCCCGATGACCGAGTCAAGTAAGAGCGTCCGCCAGTAGGGGCCGGCAATTGGTGGCGACTACTGCTCGGCGCCGGCCAGTTCGGCGTTGGCCCGGGCGGTGACGAGGGTCAGTACGCGGGCGGCAGCCGCCAGGTCCTCGGCGGGGATGTCGCGGTACAGGCGGGCGGCGATCTCGGCGCCGGCGGCGCGGATCTCCCCGCTCAGCGTCCGGCCCGCATCCGTGAGCCGCAGACGGGACTCCTCGGCGGGCAGGGACTCCAGCAGGCCAGAGGCGGTCAGCTCGGCGATCGTCTCCAATGCCGCCGACTCGTCGATCTTCAGGCGCTCGATCATCTGGGTGACCAGCTGGTCGCGGTCGACGGCATCGTCGCTGCCCGCGACGGCGCCCAGCGCCAGCGACTGCTGAAACGTGGTGCCGCTGCGGGCCAGCACGCGCTCCAGGACGGCGCGCGAGGCGTAATGGGCCAGGCCGACGACCTGGCCGTTGATGGCGGGAGCGGCAGGGGTGGTGGTGGACATGACTACTCCTTGGCCGAAGGGTTGAGTGGTACGTCGAGCAGGGCCGCCAGCTCGCGGGCGAACACCTTGGTGCGTGCGCCGTCCAGGCCACCCGTGGGCGCCAGCAGCTCGTCCATCCGCTGCTGGACGATCTCGATCGCGCGGTGGGTGACCTCGCGGCCCTGGTCGGTGAGCGACAGCCGGACCGCCCGCGTGTCGGCGGGGTCAGGGGTGCGCGCGACGAGACCGGCGGCCTCCAGAGCGCGGGCCAGCTTCGAGACGTAGAGCGGTTCGAGGCCGGTGTGGTCTGCGAGTTGGCGTTGGCTGGGCTGCTGCCGGGCCTGCTGCATGTCGAGCAGTGAGGCCAACAGCGAGTACTGGGCGTGGGTCAGGCCCAGCGGGCCGATGGCCCGGTCGACCGCCACCCGCCACTTCATGGAGAGACGCCAGACCAGGAAGCCTGGCGTGGGGTCGGGATGTGCTCCGCTCATGGCAGATACAGTACATGGACATTAAGTCCATGGCTACTATCGCGAGGGATCGGGAACGAGGCCGCGACGGAAGTGCCAGATGTTCTCGCTTAGGGTGTCCGCCTGCAGGTCATCGGATTCGGGGCCTTCGAGGGCGGGTGTCCCAGCGGTAGAGGGTCCAGGCGCGTCGGATCAGGCGGCGGACGGTGATGATGACGCCGGCCAGGGACCCTGCTACTGCCGCTCAGCTCGGCACCTACTGGCCGACCCTCTAACTGATCGTTTCAGAATGAGGTTCGCAGGCGGCGGAGGCATATGAGGCTGCAGGCCAGTTCGAGCAGGCCCTGGTGGAGATCGGCGCGTCGTTCGTAGCGGATGCGGAGCCGTTTGAACTGGTGCAGCCAGGCGAAGGCGCGTTCGACCACCCATCGCACCTTGCCCAGTCCGGAGCCGTGGGCGATGCCGCGGCGGGCGATCACGGGTTTGATGCCGCGCTTCCACAGTAGACGGCGGTACTTGTCGAAGTCGTAGCCCCGGTCCGCGTACAGGCGTCGGGGCTTGCGGCGGGGACGTCCCCGCAGCCCCCGGATCGGCGGGACGGCGTCCAGCAGGGGCAGGAGCTGGGTGACGTCGTGCCGGTTGCCGCCGGTGAGCGTGACGGCGAGCGGGGTTCCGTGGCGGTCGACGATCAGGTGGTGTTTGGAGCCGGGGCGGGCCCGGTCGACGGGCGAGGGGCCGACGTGATCCCCCCTAATCCAGGGTGTAAGCAGACGGCCCGGGCTCATGCAACGACCCGGGGCGACTGCTCACGCAGGACAGCGAATGCCTGGATCCCCCCTGGCCGTCAAGGCCTCCTCAAAGAGCGGCACTGCTGTCCGTTGCGGGGTTCGCGGTGATGACGCGGGCGCCGGGCTGATGCCTCCGTTTCCCCGGGCCCTTGAGGCCTCTGTCAAGAGCGGCGCAGCCCGGCGCCTCCGTGATCACCGGGAAACTCCCGGCGACTAGCCAGACGTTGATCGTCACGGCGCGAGCCCGCTCCAGGGTCGACCTCTTGTTCATCCGCGAGCCCGCGAGCTCTGCAGAAGATCGAGCCCCTGGAGTGTGCTGGTGTCGCGAACGGCTACTGAGATGGCGGACCAACGAGTCCTTGGATTAGGGCGCCGCGTGACCCGCATGTGCTCGTGACCTGCATAAATAAACGGATCTGGGAGGACAGCTTGACCGTGTTCTGCGGCATCGACTGGGCGGAGCGCCACCACGACATCGCCCTCGTCGACGAAGCCGGCACTCTGCTCGCAAAGGCCCGTATCACCGACGACGCGGCCGGCTACCACAGCCTCCTGGCTCTCTTGGCCGAGCACGGTGACAACCCAGACGATCCGATACCGGTGGCCATAGAGACCAGCCACGGCCTCCTGGTCGCGAGCCTGCGCACCGGCAGTCGTCGGGTCTTCGCGATCAATCCGCTCGCCGCCGCCCGTTACCGGGACCGCCACCGCGTCAGCCGCAAGAAGTCCGACCCCGGCGACGGCCTGGTCCTCGCGAACATCCTGCGCACCGACATGCACGCCCACCGGCCCCTGCCGGCCGACTCCGAACTCGCCCAAGCGACGCCCATCACCGAGCCGCGCGCACATTCCTGGTCACCGCCGCATCGGGCCCCGAAGCATGGGGGTGGCAGGGCCGCACCATCAGCCGCCGCTGCGGCGACCGATGGCTGCGCGTCGTCTCCCAGCCCCTGGACAAACCGGCAGGCCGGCTCTGGGACGGCGCGGCGGCCGCGGACGCCCAGCTGCCACGCGCCATCCCCAGGCCACGGATCGTGGACGTTCTGGAGTGGACGGCGGGCGATCACCGCTACCGCGCGGAGCTGTCCGAGCTCGTACCCTGGCCGGTCATCCAAGCCGGAGGGCCCGTCCTCACCCAAGACCCCGCCCTGCCGCCGGTGTGGTGGACTGAACTGAGCGCCGCCCTGACGGCCATGACGTCCGTGCCCACCGAACGGCAGGCCGTCCGGCAGCAGTGGATCGACAAGAACTTCGCCGTCTATCTCGGCATCCCGCCCGTGCCGATCAACGCGTGGACCACCGGCCACGGGGATCTCCATTGGGCGAACCTGTGTGGCGAAAATCTGGTCATTCTGGACTGGGAGTCCTGGGGGCGGACGCCCGTCGGATATGACGCCGGCCTCCTCCACGCCTACAGCCTCGCCCAGCCAGCCACGGCCGCCCGGATCCGCCACGAGTTCGCCCACGTCCTGGACCCGGCCGCGGGAAGGACCGGTGAACTCGTCGCGCTCGCCCAGCTCCTCCAGCTCCTCCAGGTCGCCGGTCGCGGCGGCCACTCGGACCTCGCTCCCCGCCTCGCCCGCTGGGCCGAGCATCTCACCGGCACCCCCGTCCCCGTACCGTGACCGCACCTGGAGATCGCCGTGCTGCCCAGCCTGCTTGCCGTCTTCGGCCACTTGTGCACGCTCGGTCACTGACCGGGTGGATGTACGGTCCGCGGGTGTTGAGACAAGACGCCTGGTCAGTGCACTACAGCTCGCGGGACCTACCGCAGCCTGAGCCGCAGCCCTGGCACCTGCAGCTTTCCTCGGGCGAGTGGGAACTTTGGCTCGACGACCTGGGCATTCCTGATGGGACGCCGTACCTGTTGTCGCCGTGCTTCGTCTACGACACGGACCTGAACTCGTACTTCCATCGGGTGAACCTGATGGCGGGTCCGCTGAACAGCCAGCTCAACCGGGCGTCGGCTCTCTGTCGGAACTTGAACTTCCTACACAAGAGCCGGGGCGGGAAGGACTGGCGGGACGCGACCGAGGAGGATCACGCGGCTTACCACCACTGGCGTCGCCGTGATCCAGGTGGGCCCCGCGTTGATGGCGACACGTGGAGCCAGGAGATCTCTCACATCCAGCAGTTCTACGTTTTCGCGAAGTCCAAATCCTGGGTCCCGTCAGTCCCGATCCCACAGCGGCCCCGGCGTGATTCGAAGGACGAGGAGAAGAAAGGCCGACGGCGCCCGGTGCCGGACGAGGTCGTGGACACGGTGCCAGCGACGTACTCCCACGATCAAGGCGGCAAGGAAGCCTTCGAGTGGCTGCCTGCACCGGCATATCGCCGGTGGCGGGACGTCGGCGTCCTTGGTTATGACCGTGAGGGCCTGCCCCGGGACAACTTCCGCGGCCGGTGGGCATCGCGTAATGGTGCCTTCAGCGACTCGTTGGTCCGGACGGGGATGAGGCTGGAGGAGCAGGCCAGTCGCATCATTTTAGAAGTCCCGAGGGGGCCCGGTCCGGCGGGCTACAGCAGGTTCTGGCTGCCTGGGGCGATCGCCAAGCGGAACTCGGGACGCTGGGTTTACGAGCCTGCGTCGGTCCGGCGGGATCTGACCGCCTACGAGGCTGCCGACCGACGGTGGGTCGTCGAGGAGGCTCGTGACGCGGGGCGTTACGGACAGATCCGGCGCCCGATCGTGATCGATGATCCGAGAACCCCGCACATGGCTCGGTACACGAGCGGCATCAACCGCAGCGAGAAGGTAAACGTCAGGCTCCTCAACCCGCGCGAGCGGCGCCGGCTCCTGGTGGATACCGAGGACGGCCTCGAGCCCGCGATGTTCTGGCTCGGCGAGAGCGGGCTGCCATTGTCCTTGTCAACGTGGAAGGACATGTTCACCGACGCCAACCGCCGATGCGAGGAGGCCGGCCTGACTCTTCGAGCTCATGCACACCTCCTGCGTCACACGTTCGCGGTCATCACCCTCGAACAGCTTCAGCGCGGCCACATCGCCGATCTCGCCGACATGAATCAGGCTCAGCGACTCCACTACCAGCGGATCTTCGGAGACCCCATGGACTGGATCCGCCGCAGGCTCGGCCATACTTCGCAGCTTTCGACCTTGATCTATCTGCATGCCCTGCAGGAACTCGAGATGGAGACGCGTATGGCCCTGGTCCCCGACACCTGGGAGGACCCCCGGGACACGCCGCTGGGGAGTCTCGGGAACGAGACGCCGCCGCAGGATCTGCCCAGAGAGGTATCGGCGTGACAAGCCGGGGCCGTGGCAGCACTGGTCCAGGACGCCCGTCCGCCCTTCCACCCAGTGGCTACGAAGCGCCGCCGCTCGTCCGGGAAGGAAACGCGGGCGGTTTGATCGTTGACTTCCATGGTGATGACGACCGCCGGGCCAGTTACGACTTCGGGCCGTTGGCGATGCCCGGCTGGCATCCGATTCTGGCTGAGGCCCTGGCTTTGAGGGTCGGGCACAGCGGCGGAATCCGAACTCTGTCGGGATGCCGGAACAGCTGGACCTCGGCCAAAGCCTGGATCCAGTTCCTGGCCTCGCTGGAGCAGCCGCCGAAAACCGTCGATGAACTGACCCGTGAACATGTGAATGCCTTCTACACTCGACCAGGTTCTGCCAAGAGTACGCGGCACGTCCAAATGCGTGAGATGAGCAAGCAGTTCGAGAATGAGCGGATTTCCCACCTCCTTCCCGCTGACGCCTGGGACGCTTTCAACCGCCGGCTGCCCACGCTCAAGCAGTCGGGAGTCGGAGGCTACTCACACGGCGAGTTGGATCGGCTGACGGCCGCGGCCCGAGCGGACGTAGCCCGGATCTCTCGGCGTATTCGAGCCGGCGAACAGCTCCTGCGCCAGGCGCGGGAAGACCCCGGGAAACTGGACGCCCGGCAGCGGGAATTAGGGGAGACCCTGATCCGCATCGCGGAGACAGGCGAGATCCCTCTGCTGGAGGGCGACAGATACTGGCTCCGACGGAGAGCCGATCTCGCGGGACACCTCTTCATGACGTGGGCGGATCTGGCGCCTTTGATGGCTCTCCTCGCCGTGGTCACTGAACGCAACGGGGAAAGCCTCAAGGAGCTTCCGGTCAGACACCGGCTGCTGGAGGACCGGGCGGTCGAGGTCGTCCTGGTGAAACGACGCCATGGAGTCCAGCAGTGGTTCGAGACGGTGACCTGGGAAATCGGTCCCAAGTCGCGTGAGCTGCACACCCCTGGCGGCCTCTACCTTCTCCTGCTCGAGCTGACGGGCCGCAGCCGGGAATTCTGCGGCTCCACCGCGGCCATCTGCTTCTGGCGCAACAACTGGGCCGTCGCAGAGCGCAACCGGTCGGAGCACTTCGCTCCGTTCGAGATGGACCTCGGACGCGGTTCTGGGATCGAGATGTCCGCATGGGCGGCCACGAGGATCAAACCAGTACTCGCTGATCCGCGGCCTTCTGCGAAAGCGAAGGCCGCGGAAGACGGCTCGGAGAAGGAACCTCCGATCCCGCTGGTCGTGACTTTCAACAAGATCAAAACCAGCATGGATGCCCGCCGGACTCGCCAGCTGGGTGGCCACCTGCCCTCGTCGGCGAAGAGCAACACCGCCCAGGTCCTGTTCGCCAACTACCTCAAGCCCGACGAAGCCACCCGCGAGTGGGCGGAGGAAGTGATCACCGAGGCTCTCGGGGATGCGGAGCAAGCTGCCCTGGGCGCCCATGCGGCGGTGGCGGGACGCCGCGGTGGCGGTCCCAAGGTGATCACTGACGACTCTTCCGCCCAGCAGCTCGAGGTAGCAGGACTCGCCCCGCAGACCGCCCGCGATCTCTCCGACGGGAACCTGGACACCGCCTGGACGGCCTGCGAGGACCATGACCACAACCCGGAGACCGGAGCACCTTGCGGCGATTCGTTCCTTGTCTGCTTCCACTGCGGAAACTGCCTGGTCACCCGCGATCATCTGCCCCGGATCCTGGCCCTGCTGGAAGCTCTGGGGGGCCTGCGCCAACGCATGAGCGAGGGCGACTGGTGGAAACGCTATGGCCCTGCATGGGTCGCCGTCCGGCGAGACATCCTTGCCAAGTTCTCCCCGGCCGAAGTCAGCAAAGCACAAGAGCAGTCCTTGCCCGACGCCCTCCTTGACCTGGTCGAACCACCTTGGGAACAGCCATGAGCATCGCGACCTTCGCCTCCAACCCCACCGCAGTCACGCTGAAAGATCCGTACGTCCTCCACGGCCGCCCGCTGCGGCCAGGAGCCCGGCTGGAGGACACCTCTCGCTACAGCCACGACGTCTGGCACCTGGCGCCCGCACGACTCAAGATCCACGAGTACTCGATGATCTTGAACTTTCTGTCTCTGCCCCAACGATTTCGGCCGGCGGTCAAGCAGCTGTTCTACGCCTTGCTCTCGTTGAAGCCGCCGGATGGTGAACCGTCCCCAACCATCGCCACCATCCGAGGCATGTTCACCGAGATGCGACGGTTCTTGATGTGGCTCGACAAACGGTGGCCACCGGAGCGGAACGAACTGTCCGTACTGTCCTCAAGCGATCTCGAGGACTACGGCAAGCACCTCCTGGCCCGCTTCCCGAGCAATCGCTCTCAACGCGAGTCCTCCCGAGGCGGAGTACGGCTGCTCTGGCGTTGGCGCCTGCAGATGGGTGAACACGCCCTGCGGTTCGAACCGCTCCACCTCGACGGATGGAGGGAGTCGTCCAGCACCGGGCGGGGCGAGAACAAGACCGACCGACTGCCCGAGGAAGTCCTGGGGCCCTTGTTGGTCTGGGCACTGCGTTTCATCGACGACTTCGCCCCCGACATCCTCGAAGCCGACCGGGAATGGCGAGAAAGCCGTGAGAAACGCGTTGGCCGTTACCTGGAGCGAAGCGCTGTCGGATCACGCCTGCAGGCGATCCTCGATGAATACGTCGCCGCCGGCCGCCCGTTGCCCGGCTGGCGCGGACAGCCCAGCCTGACCCACTTCAGCCGCCTTCTCGGTTGCCGTCACGACAACGTCCGGCCCCATCACGCTGCCCTCGCGGCCGCCGCCGCTGTCGTCGGCGTGACCGAGGGCGCATTCCTCGACGGAAGCGTCCAAGGGCGTCTGGACGGGGAACCGTGGGTCGACTCGATCGCCACCAACCACGAGTCAGCGAACAGCCTGGCTCGGCTCAGCCGCATTCTCCACGCTTCTTGCTACGTGGTGATCGCCTTCCTCAGTGGCATGAGGGAGAGCGAGGTCAAACACATCAAACGCGACTGCATCGAGATCAAATACGACGAAGACGGCCGTCCCTACCGCTGGAAACTCAGCAGTCTCGCGTTCAAAGGGGAAGACGAGGTGGAGGGCGTCCCAGCGACTTGGACGGTCTGCGCAACTGTCGTCCGCGCAGTCGAGGTGCTCGAGAAGCTCCAGCCGAAGACCTGTGAATACCTCTTCGCGGGACTCCTTCACGGCAACGGCGCCAAGAAGTCATCGAACGAGGTGGAGGGAAATAGAGCGACCAACACACACCTCAACGACCTCGTGGCGTTCGTAAACCAGCTCTGCGCAGACCGCGGCCGCAGCGACATCATCGCGGACAGTGTGGGCCAGCCCTTCAAGCTCAAGACCAGCTACTTCCGGCGGACCTTGGCCTGGTTCATCGCCCGGCGCCCAGGCGGAGTCATCGCCGGCGCCCTGCAATATCGGCATCGGTCGATCCGGATGTTCGAGGGGTACGCCGGCACCAGCGACTCCGGCTTCCGGGCCGAGGTCGAAAGCGAGCAGGCCATCGCCCGCGGTGAGGTCTACATGGAAATGATCGAAGCCCACCAGCACCTCAACCTCGCCGGCCCTTCAGCCGAAGAGGCCACCCGCCGCCTGACGGACTTCGGAGACCGAGCCCAGTTCCAAGGCCAGGTCGCTCTGGACAAGCACCGCCTGAGAAGGATCATGAAGCGCAACGATCCGGCGATCTACCCAGGCGAGTACATCACCTGCGTGAACGACCCTGCCAAAGCCCTCTGCGAGAAGGCGCGCCGCGGAAACAGCGAGGGTCTGCCTGCCCACGGCGGCTGCCTGCCCCTGGCCTGCCGCAATGTCACGCTCACGCCGGAGAACGTCGGTGCCTGGCAACGAGAGATCGCCCGCATCGACAAGCGTCTTGGCTCACGGCCGACGTTGGCCCCCCGCCTCAAGCAACTCCACCAGAGCCGGCGGGCTGAAGTGGTGGCCTTCCTGGTGGCTAACGGGCAGGAGGTCATCCCGGCATGACTCGCCCAGTCCCCGACCTGCCCGAAGCCTTGGTCCGCAGGCATCTCCAGGAGATGTTGGACGCCTGCCGGGCAACCAACACCAGGCCCAGCGTTCTCACGCTGGCCCGACGCCTCAATCTCACCAACACGACATTCCGCCGCCGCTATCCCGAGATCGCGCAAGAGATCTCCGAGCATCGGGCCACACCCACCGCTCGTCGCGGCGGGCCAACCGAGCATGACAAGCTCATCGCCCGCAACGCAAAGCTCCGCCGACGGAATCGAGATCTGGTCACTCAGCTTGCCCTCGCCGCAGCGCAGATCCAGCACCTCGCCCTCCGCGCCCAACGGCTACAAGCAGCTCTCGAATCTGCCTCGAAGGTAACGAGCATCAACAGCAAGACACGACGTCGTTGAACTGTGAACCACAGGACTCTGTGCTAAGAAGTCATCTCATTTGGATGG
>NZ_JAGGOW010000239.1 GCF_018614135.1 Streptomyces sp. ISL-66 | reverse complement strand
GGCCGGCATCGTCCGGACGGGCGCCCGCCCGGTCGGCCGCGGCCCGGTGCTCGCAGGCCGCCGCGAGCATGGCCGCGTCCGCGACCAGCGCGGCCTGCTCCTCCGGCCGCCCCTGGGTGCGCGCGGCCTCGTACGCCTCTTCGCGCACGGCGGGGTCGAACCAGTACACGAGTGCCAGGATCCCGTCGTCGATCACCGATTCGCGGTGGATCAGCCGGATCCCGACCGGGGACCACCAGGTCAGCGGCACGGGCCGGACCCCGCAGGGGGAGAATCCGCGCAGCGCGGCCCAGAGCGGTCGCAGCCGCCGGTAGCGGCTGTAGTCCTGCCAGGGCGCCGACCCGCCGACCAGGGGCACGATGAACCCGCAGCCCACCAGCAGGGCCGCGGCGGCGGCCAGCGGGGGCGCCACGTAGGTGGAGAGGTAGTCCAGGTCCCCGCCGCTCCAGCGCGCGCCGACCGCCGTCCACTTCACGGCGACGAAGGCCGTGTCGAACGCCCCGCCGGACATGACCAGCGCGAGTCCCGTACGGAGCGGCCACATCGAGGGGTCCAGGCGCCGGAGCCACTTCCAGCACAGCACGGTGAGCGCGGTGCTGCCCACGGTGTGCGCCGACAGGTAGCAGGCGATCATCTCCCGCAGCCAGGGCGTGTTGGCGTAGTACGTGTCCATGTCCCGCAGCCGCTCGTCCGGCGCCTCGCCCAGGGCGAACAGGACGGCGATCGCCACCGTCACGGCGCCGTACGCGACCACCGTCAGGCGGGTGGCCCGGCGTACGAAGGGGGTCGGAGGGCCGCTCCAGTGCAGGATCAGCACGATGCAGGCGCCGGAGAAGGCGGTGAGCAGGCTGTAGACCAGGGGAGCCGAGAAGTTGACGATCCCGGTCAGTGCGTTGACGGCGACGATGGTCGGGGGCGCCGAGAGGAACACGGCGAGCGAGCCCACGACGAGGAGGGTGCAGACGGCGCGCATGAGGGGCTGGTCCCAGCCCCGTCGTAACGTCGGCGCTTTGACGATCAGTGCCGTGGCGATCACCACGCCCGGCACGTAGAGGACGAGGCTTTCGATCATCGGGCCTGTCCGACGGGGTCGGCCGGTCCGGAGCTCTCGGCGGTGTCCGCGGCCAGCACGGTGCCGGCGGCGGTCACCACCGTGTCGGCCACGGCGGTGTCGGCCGCGACCGTGTCGGGCACGGCGGTCGCCGTGGACGCGGGCGGCGGCCCGTCCTGGTCCAGGCCCGCGACCGCCCGCTCGGCCGCGGTCAGCGGCGCCGCCTTCAGCGCGCCCCGCGCGGAGGCCCGCAGCACCTCCCACACCACACCGGGACGCACCCAGGACGTCGGCGCCCGGTTCATGGTGATGACCTGGAGCAGGGCGGCGGTGAGCGATTCCCTGGTGGTGGCGCCCGTCATCAGCCGGTCTACGTATCCGTTGAGCAGCCCCGCCCCGGGGCGGGGCTTCATCCCGGTGGCACCCGGGTAGAGGATGTCCTGCGAGGTGGCGAGGTCCCAGGCGACGGACACCTGCGGGGCGATGGCGCGCTGCGCCTCGCGGCCGATGCCCGGGTGCGCGAGGCCCTTGGCGCGCAGCAGCGTACGGACGGCCAGCAGGCCCTGGGCGGCGACCGTCATGCCCTGCCCGTAGAGCGGGTTGAAGGTGGCGACCGAGTCGCCCACGGCGAAGAATCCGTCGGGAAGTTCGGCCTTCTCGAAGAAGATCCGGCGGTTGGCGGTGCCCTGGGTGACGGCGACGTCGGTCAGTGGCTTCTTGCCTTCGAGGAGCTCGCCGACGATCGGGTCGCGGACGCCCTTGGCGAAGGGGATGAAGGCCTCCGGGTCGCCGGTGGGCTGGCCGCCGCGGGTGCCGGACAGGGTGGCCTGCCAGCGGCCGTTCTCGATCGGCACGATCGTCGCGGTCTGGCCGGGTACGGGCACCCGGGGATCGGACTGGACGTTGACGATCGGGAAGCCCAGGGCGTGCGCGCCTTCGGGGGCCTCGAAGATGCGCGTCGCGTAGACGAGCCCGGAGTCCACCCCGGCCTCCTTGAGGCCGCTCACGCCGAGCGCCTCCAGCCAGCTCCGGGAGCGGGAGCCGCGGCCGCTCGCGTCGACCACGAGATCGGCGGTGACCAGGCGGTTCTCCTCCCCGGGGGCGTCGACCCGGACGCCGGTGATCCGGTCGGCCGTGCCTTCCAGGCCCCGGACCCGGCTCTGCTGGAGGGTGGTGACCCCGGCCAGCCCGACGACGCGGGAGCGGATCACCGCGTCGAGGAGGTCGCGGCTGCACGAGATGTTGAACTGCATCTCGCCGTGGCGCGGCAGCCAGCCCTGCGCGGTCTTGGTGACCAGGTCGGTGGGCAGGCTGCGGCGGAAGGCGCCGGCGGCCGTCCAGTCGCCGGTGATGCCGGGCAGGATCTCCTCGATGGCGCGCGCGCCGCCCGACCACAGGAGGTGGGTGTGGCGGGCCTGGGGGAGTCCGCGGCGCGGCTGGGGCCCGTCCGGCAGGGTGTCAGCGTCGATGATCGTGACCGTCGCGTGCTCGGCGAGGACGGCTGCCGCGAGCAGGCCGGCCAGGCTGCCGCCGATGACGACGGCGTGGCGGGGCGGGGAAGACTGGCTCATCGTGTGGTGCTCTCTGTCAGGGCCGATCGGAAGGCTCATCGGCGGAGGAAGTGCGTCGGTGGGAAAGCGGCGGTCAGCCGTCGGGTGTGGTCACCGGGGCCGCGCTCAACGTCCCCAGCCGAACGAACTCTTGATGCGTTCGATCGCTTCGGGGACCTGTTCTTCCCGGGGTGGTGGAAGGAACGCCTTGAGGATCTTGCCGAGGTGCAGTCCGAAGGTCTCCGCGCGGATCTCCGCCGGATCCTCCTGGTCGGCGCGGGCCGCGGCCTGCCGGACGACGCGGTCCAGCCCGCGGTCGGAGCGCAGCAGTTCGGCGAGGCCGCCGCGGCGGGCCGTCAGCCGCGCGGCCACCGCCATGCCCGGTCCGTGGTGGTCGCACGTGCCCTCGTCCACGTGCCACAACTCGTGGCATGCGATGACGAGTTGGTGTTCGGGCCGGGTGCGCTCCTCGATGACGAGGAGGTCGCGCTCCTCCAGCCCGAGCCAGAGCCCGCTGGCCGTGTCGGGGGGGAAGGAGGCGAACCGGAACTCGACCGGCCGGCCGCCGCGCACGCGCCCGTAGGCGGCGCAGATGCCGCCGATGATGTCGGCGGCCCCGGCGGGGGCGGTCAGGTGCGCGGCCGCCAGCAGGTCGTCGCCGAGTTTCCGCATGGCCCGTGGGGTCCTCATGGCGCTTCCCCCTCGGCAGTCGTGGCATGGGCGGTGCGGTCGCCGGCGCCCGCTGCGGCCGGCCGGCTCAGCTGCCCCTCCCGCGCGAGCAGATCGTCCAGGTGGTCGGCCAGGGATTTCCAGCCGCCCGCGGAGAGCTTGCCCGCCCGGGCGACGATGCTGCGCACGTCGTGGGCCCGCATCACGGCGAGCATCGGGTTCTCGGCGGGCCGCTCCGCGGACTCCAGTTCGCGCTCGATCCCGCACAGGGCGGCGGTCAGCGCTTCGGTGTCCTCCGCGAGCAGGAAACCGCTCTCCACCCCGTAGAAGCGCTGGATCCCGGCGGCCGCCGCGAGGTTCGGCAGCCCCTCGCCCTGCGCGAGGCGGGTCAGGGACTGGCCCGAGGCGTCGAAGGACCCGGCGATGGCGGAGAGGGAGTGGGGCTGGCCGTCTTCCCGGGGCCGGGTGCGGCGCAGGTGCTCGAACCTCTCGCGGACCTGTTCCTTCAGCGGGAGCCGGGGCGGGTCGCCGTCGAGGGTGAGCCGGATGGCGTGCGGGGTGATGCCGGTGAGGTACGAGAGGTGTTCGAGATCGTCCGCACCGCCGGCGGGCCGTCCGGCCGGCCCGGACCCGGTGGTGGCGAGGGCCCGCTCCACCGCGCTCTTGCTGTCGGCGAGGAGGAAACCGGCGTAGACCCCGAAGAACCGCTGTACGCCGGCCGCGTGGCCGAGCCGGAGCAGTCCGGTGCCCGCGTTGAGCGGGCCGAGGGAGGCGCCGGGCGCGTCGAAGTCCTCGGCGATGGCGGCGAGCGGCCATGCGCGGCCGTGCTTGTCGCGGCGGGTGGCGCGCAGCCGCAGGAAGCGCTGGTGGACCCGCTCGCACAGCGGCAGCTCGCCGGCGGTGCCGGCCAGCACCCGGGGGACGCGGGCCGGTTCGACCCCGGAGAGGTGGCTGAGCCGCTCCACGGCGAGCACGTCCGCCGGATCCTGGCCGCAGCGCTCCGCCAGTGCCACGACACGGCCCCAGGTCGCGGTGAGGTCGGACCGGACGGCGGCTGGCACCGGGCGCATCTCCGTCAGTAGAGAGAAGGTTCGAGGGCGTTGCTCTGCGTGAAGCCTAACCCCCGGTTCTGTGGCGGGCCAGGGTGCCTCCCCACCGTTCTTTCCGTACAGCTCAAAGAAGGTGGGGCCACCGAGGCCATGACCTCGCAGGTAATCGACCCCGCCGGGGACGCGGCGGCACAGTGGGGGCATCGGGTTCCCGGGCCGCGCACTCGGCTCCGGAGCCCGGGTCACCTCGTACTCCACCAGCGCATTCGACTCTCGACGGAGGCTCATCCGCCATGTCCGCAACCCCGCTCGCCGCCGTAGCCCGCGCCACCGACCCGCGGACCGCGCTGCGCCGCGTCCTCGCCCTCGACGCCGTCGTCACCGTCGGCAACGGGCTCGCCTACACCGCCTTCTGCGCGCCGCTGGGCCGGCTGCTCGGCATCGGACAGGAGGCGCTGCTGGTGCTGGGCGCCTTCCTGGTGCTCTACGGCGCGGGCGTCGGCCTGCTGGCCTCGCGCCGACAGCCCCCGGTCTTCCCGGTGAGGTTCGTCGTCGAGGCCAACTACGCCTGGGCCGCGCTCAGCCTCGTCGCCCTCTTCGTCTGGTTCACCCCCACCGCCGCCGGGGCGGTGTGGATTGCGGCGCAGGCCGTCGTCGTCGCCGCCTTGGCGCTCCTCCAGCAGCTCGCGCTGCGCGCCGGCTCAGGGCGCCAGTGACCGCAGGTACTTCACCGTCGCGGGGTCGGCCGGGAGCAGGGTCTCGATCGCCAGCTCCGCGACGGTCACGTCCATCGGCGTGTTGAAGGTGGAGATGGAGGACACGAAGGAGAGCAGGTGCCCGTCGTGCTCGATCCGCAGGGGGAGGGCGATGGAGGCGACGGCCCCGTCCGGTTCACCTTCCCCGAATCGCTGCCCGGCCGCGGCCACCGGATAGGCCGAGACCTCCTCGTACAGCGCGCGCAGCGGCTCCGAGCGGGCCAGCGCGATCTGCCGTTCCATCTGGGCCAGCAGGTGCCCCCGCCACTCGGGCAGGTTGCGGATCCGCGGGGCGAGGCCCTGCGGGTGCAGGGTCAGCCGCATCGCGTTGAGCGGACCGGCCAGCAGGTGCTCGGGGATGCCCTCCAGGAGCATCAGGACGCCCCGGTTGGCGGCCACCACGTCGTACGTCGCGTCCACCACCAGCGCCGGATACGGCTCGTAGCCGGTCAACAGCCGCTCCAGCGCCTCGCGCAGCACCCCCATCGAGGGGGCGTCCAGCGGGGTGTGCGCGTACCGGGGCGCGTAACCCCCCGCCACCAGCAGGGCGTTGCGGTCCCGCACCGGGACGTCCAGGTGCTCCGCGAGCCGCAGCACCATCTCCTCGCTCGGCCGCGAACGGCCGGTCTCCACGAAGCTGATGTGCCGGGAGGAGGAGTCGGCGCGGCCCGCCAGCTCCAGCTGGCTGATCCCGCGCCGCTCCCGCCACGTGCGGAGCAGTGATCCCACCGTTGCCGTCGTCGTCATGTCCCCGACGGTAACCCGGCTGGGCTCAGCCCAGGTCGAAGGCGTTCGGCAGGCCGAGCCGGTAGCGCCACAGATCGTGCCGCTTGGAGGATTCCACTTCCGGCGCCCGGTACAGCGGCTTCACCGTGCACCGCTCCGCCTGCGAACCGTCCTGGTCGAGCAGGCAGTTGACGGCGGCTCGGGCCGAGGCGTTGGCGCCCTCCATCGTCGCGAGGTCGATGTCGACGGCCACGTAGTCCCCGCTGAGGAAGAAGTTGGGGATGCGGGTGCCCGCGCTCGGCCGGTTGTGGAACGTGCCGGTCGGATGGATCAGCAGCTGGTCCTGGTTGGTCGGATTCGGCGTACCGGTCCCCTCCACTCCCGGGTCCAGGAACCACGAGTGGAGTTTGCCGTCGGACAGCAGGGTCTTCCCGGTGTCGTTGAGCGAGGCCTTCAGCTGCGCCCACACCTCGCGGGCGATCTCCTCGCGGGTGCACTCCTTGGCCGTCTTCCCGTACAGGATCCCGGGCTTGTCCCATTCGGAGATGTCCACCGAGAGGCAGTCCACGGCCGAGCCGTCCCCGTAGTCGGCGGGGAAGTTCCGCGCGGGCCAGTGCTCGGCCTGCTGGATCGCCGTCAACGACCAGGGCGAGTCGATGCAGTTGAGGTGTCCGTGCACGAGGGGCGCGCGCTCGGTCAGGTAGAACTGGATGCCGGTCATCCAGTCGGTCTCCAGCCGGTCGCACCGCCCGAGCATCGGGTCGGCGGCCCGCAGTGCCGGGCTCCAGGTGCGCCGCGCGTGCTCGACCGGCAGGGCGCTGACGTAGTGCTCGGCGGTGACCGTCCCGGCCGCGCCGGCCGGGTCCTCGACGAGGACCCCGCTCACGCGACCGCCCTCGTACCGCACCTCGCGCACCGTCCAGCCGATCCGGAACTCCACGCCCAGCGAGCGCAGATGGGCCTCCCACGGGTCGATCCAGGCCTCGTTGGTCGGCAGGTTCAGGATCCGGTCCGGCGGGCCGTCCGCGCCGCGTCCCAGCAGGTTGAAGACGAAGGCCTCGCCGAGCGTGCCGACCGTACGGGTGGAGGCCTCCTCGGCCTTGGTCGCCACGATGTTGCGCGTCACCCCGATGGCGAGGATGCGCTGGTACTCGCTCGACATCCGTGCGGCGCGGGTGAACTCCCACCAAGGGGTGCGCTCCCACTGCTCGTCGCGCCGTTCGTCGCAGCTCGTGAGGAAGACGAGCGCGCGGTTGACGAAGTACGCCGTCTCGTGGAGCGGGAGCCGGACCAGCGACTGCAGGATGCCCGTGAGGGACCGGCGCAGTTCTTCGGGGGTCAGTTCGGCGGGGGAGTGCTCGGGCCACGGGATGGGCGCCCGCAGGTCCTCCCGGCCGGCCGCGCGGGCGAACATCATCTCGCGCGGGGCGACCAGATTGTCCCGGACGCCGTTCGCGTTGCCGGGGAAGGGGATGCGCCGCATCGTGTCGGGCAGGTTGTGGTAGATCCCGGGGATGAAGCGGAAGCCGTGCTCGGCGGGGAGCGGGCGCCGGCCGCCGCGCGCGCTGCCGGGGACGTCCATGCTGCGGGCCTTGCCGCCGAGCGCCCGGCGTTCGTACACGGTGACGGCGTAGCCGCGTTCGGCGAGCTCGTGCGCGGCGGTGAGCCCGGCCACGCCACCGCCGAGCACGGCGACGCGGCGCTTCTGCGTGGCCCCGGCCGGGGCCGCTGTCACGGCC
>NZ_JAGGOW010000023.1 GCF_018614135.1 Streptomyces sp. ISL-66 | reverse complement strand
GTCGCCGACACCCGCGGCGGCACCGAGGTCTTCGAGGCCGACGGCGTGGTCCTGGCCACCCCGGCCGGGCCCGCCGCCCGGCTGCTGGACGGGCTCGCGCCCGCCGCGGCCGCCGAGCTGCGCGGGGCCGAGTACGCCTCCATGGCCCTGGTCACCATGGCGTGGCGGCGCCGCGACCTGCCGGCCGCGGTCACCGAAGGCGGCGCGAGCGGTTTCCTCGTACCGCCCGTGGACGGCCGGACCATCAAGGCGTCGACCTTCTCCAGCAACAAGTGGGCCTGGGCCGGGGCCGATCCCGAGCTCTTCCTGCTGCGGACGTCCGTCGGCAGGTACGGCGACGACGCCGATCTGGGGCGCTCCGACGAGGAGTTGGTCGACGTCTCGCTCACCGACCTCGGCGAGGCCGTGGGCCTCGCGCCCGCCGCCCGCCCGGTCGCCTCCACCGTCACCCGCTGGGACGGCGGCCTGCCCCAGTACCCCGTGGGCCACCTCGACCGGGTGGCCCGGATCCGCACCGCCGTGGCGGCCCTGCCGGGCCTCGCGGTGTGCGGCGCGCTGTACGACGGGGTCGGCATCCCGGCGTGCATCGCCAGTGCCGGCAAAGCCGCCGACGTGGTGATCGCCACGTTGGGGACCGGTGGGGCACCCCTGGCACAGACCACTGATCAGCGCACGGGACAATAGACACATGACTGCACCAGAGAAGATTCCCAACGCGGGGAAGAAGGCGAAAGACCTCAACGAGGTCATTCGCTACACCCTGTGGTCCGTCTTCAAGCTGAAGGACGTCCTGCCGGAGGACCGCGCCGGCTACGCCGACGAGGTCCAGGAGCTGTTCGACCAGCTGGGCGCCAAGGACATCACCGTCCGCGGCACCTACGACGTGTCCGGCCTGCGGGCCGACGCGGACATCATGATCTGGTGGCACGCGGAGACCTCCGACGAGCTGCAGGCCGCGTACAACCTGTTCCGCCGCACCAAGCTGGGCCGCGCGCTGGAGCCGGTGTGGTCGAACATGGCCCTGCACCGCCCGGCCGAGTTCAACAAGTCGCACATTCCGGCCTTCCTGGCCGACGAGACGCCGCGCGACTACGTCAGCGTCTACCCCTTCGTGCGCAGCTACGACTGGTACCTGCTGCCCGACGAGGACCGTCGCCGCATGCTCAAGGACCACGGCATGATGGCCCGCGGCTACCCCGACGTGCGCGCCAACACCGTCGCCTCCTTCTCGCTCGGCGACTACGAGTGGATGCTGGCCTTCGAGGCCGACGAGCTGTACCGCATCGTCGACCTCATGCGTCACCTGCGCGCCTCCGAGGCCCGCATGCACGTCCGTGAAGAAGTGCCCTTCTACACCGGGCGCCGCAAGTCCGTCGCCGATCTGGTGGCCGGACTCGCCTGAGACCTCCCCTGGGGGGAAGGACCGGAGGACCGCTGACCGCGGTCCTGCCGGTTGGATCGGGAGGCCCTGCCCCCGAATCGACGCAGCCGGAGATCCCGCCCGGAAGTTCAGACGACTGGCGGCAGCAAGGCCCTGGGGTGCCCCTCGGCCTTGGCTGCCCGGCCGTCCAGCGACACCGGTGCGGGCTCCGGATGCGGCGCACACGTGACACGCCAGGCCGAGGTGTCACCCGTCAGCAAGTACCGCTCCACGTGTCGGTCCACGCAGTCGTTGCGTCCGCCGACCACGCCGTGGGTGCCGGCCCCCTCTTCCGTCACCAGCGCCGCCTCGGATCCGAGCCGCCGCTGGAGCTCCAGCGCGCCCGGGTACGGGGTCGCGCCGTCCCGCTCGGCCGCGACGACGAGCGTACGGGGGAGCAGCGCGGCCGCCGGCCCGCCCACGTCCACCGGGCGCTGCCGCTCGGGCACCGGCCACCGGGCGCAGGGCAGGTTGAGGAAGGCGTTGGCCCAGGTCTCGAAGGGGGCCGTGCGCGCCAGTTCGGTGTTGTCGCGGTCCCAGGTCTCCCAGTCGGCGGGCCACGGGGCGTCGTTGCACAGGGTCGCCGTGTACGCGGCCGTCGCGTTCTCGCCCTCGGCGGCCGCCGCCGGGTCCGGGGCGGCGAGCGCGGTCAGCGGACCCGGATCGCCTCGCAGGAACGCCGCCAGCGCCGCCGCGCGCTCCGGCCAGACCTCGTCGTAGTACGCGGCCCGCAGGTACGCCGCGTGCAGCTGCCCGGTGCCGACGACCCCGCCCGCCGGTTCGCGGTCCAGTGCCCCGCGGACGCGCTCGTAGCTCGACAGCACGGCCTCGGGGGTGGTGCCCAGCCCGTACGTGGCGTGGTGGCGGGCCACCCAGGCGCGGAAGTCGCGCCAGCGCCGCTCGAATCCGGGGGCCTGGGCCAGATTGTTCCGGTACCAGACGCGGTCGGGCGCGGGGTCGACGGCCGAGTCGAAGACCATCCGACGGACGTGGGCGGGGTGGAGCGTGGCGTAGACGGCGCCCAGGTAGGTGCCGTACGAGGCCCCCATGAAGTTCAGCTTCGGCTCGCCGAGCGCGGCGCGCAGCACGTGCAGGTCGCGGACGTTGTTCAGGGTCGTGTAGTGGCCCAGGCGGTCCGGGCCGGTCCGCCGGGCGCAGCCGAGCGCGTAGGCCCCGGCGGCGGCGAGGCGCTCCGCCTTGTCGGCGGGGTCCGGCGCCGCCGACGGGGCCTTCGTCGGCGCGGGGGCGTACCGGGCCGGATCCTGGCAGGACAGCGGGGGACCGGATCGGCCGACGCCGCGCGGGGCATAGCCGACGAGGTCGTAGGCGGCGTGCACGCGCCGCCACTCGGGCCGGTCGGCGACGAGCGGGAAGAACATCCCGTTCCCGCCGGGGCCACCGGGGTTGTACACGAGCGCCCCCTGCCGTGCGGCTCCGCCGGCTCCGGTGGCGCGGACCCGGCTGACGGTGATGCCGATCTGCGGGCCGTCGGGCCGCGCGTAGTCGAGGGGCACCCGCAGGGTGGCGCACCGCACGTCCGGGCCGAGCCCCTCGACCACGGGGCAGGGACCGAACTCCAGCCCCTGCCCCGAGCGCCGGGCGACGAGCTCGGCTCCGGCGTCCTCGGTGGGGGTCGGTGTGGTCGGCCCGGTCGGCCCGGTCGGCCCGACAGGTGTGGCCGGTGTGGCCGGTGGGGTCGGTGCGGTCGGCCCGACAGGTGCGGTCGGCCCGGCCGGTGCCGTCGGGCCCCCGGGCCGTGCTTGGGCCGTGGGCAGGGCCGGGAGCGATACGGCCAGCCCGAGGACCAGTGCGGCGCGGAGCGCGCGGCGGCTCGGTCTGCGCATGACGGATCCTCATCTCATCGGATGCTCCGATGAGATCCGGCGGACGGGCCCCTGTACAGGATCAGCGGCCGGTGTCGCGCTCAATACCCCCGTTGCCCGGCCCCGCGCCCCCGCCTGCCGTACGCGAGCGCCGCCCGCAGCTCGGGCTCGGTGACCGCGCGCAGCCCCCGTACGGCCACCGCGGTGAGCGAGCCCCGCGCGCCCCGCTCCCGCGCCAGCTCCACGAGCAGCCGCTGCCCGGCGGGGGAGGCCCACGGGGAGTGCGCGTGCCCCTCGAAGCGGGCTATGGCCAGGCAGCCCAGCGTCAGGATCAGCGGCAGCGCGAACCAGCTGAGGATCATCCCCGTCGTGGCCTCCGGCGCCGGTACGCACAGCGCGGCCACCGTCATGGCAACGACCAGCCCGCAGGCCTGCCGGACCGACCGGACCCCCTCGCCCGTCCCCTGCCGGGTACCGGCGCGCGGCGCGAGGCCGGCGTCGCCCAGCCGGTCGGCGAGGGCCCGTACCGCCGGATCGCGTTCCGCGGCCGTGCGTACGCACACCACCTGCTCCTGCCCGTCCGGCCCGAACGCGCCGAGCACGGACCGCTCGTACGGATCGCGCCCGACCGGATCGACCACGGTGACCCAGCCGGTGTGCGCGAGCAGCAGCCGCCGCTGACGCTGCATCGACAGCAGCGTCAGGTCGGCCACCCGCTCCGGGCCGCCGGCGAGGTACGCGGCCTCGTACAGGCTCAGCTCGTCGTGGTGGCGGCGGTGCGGGGCGGCGGACCCGGTGGCGGGTTCCGCGGCCCCGTCGGCGGCCCTCAGGAGGCGGGCGCACGCGAGCAGCACGCCCGCCCAGGCCAGGAACAGGAACAAGACCCAGAACATGCCCGCTTTCTACAAGGTGGGGAACCGCCGGGCATAGGGTCGTGCCGAGGTGTGAGCAGCCCGTGACGGGTCCGTGATGGACGGTCAGGAACTGCTGGAGCAGCTGGAACCGGACGAACTGCTACAACTCGAACTGCTGGAACAGCTCGAAGAGCTGCTTCCGCAACTGCTTCCGGAGGACCCGCAGCCCGACCCCGAGGAACCGCCTCCGCCCGAAGACCCGCAGCTCGCACCGGATCCGCAGCCCGAACCGCCGGATCCGCCCGACCCGCCGCCGTCACCGCCCGCGCACCAGACGACCGGAACCGCCTCGGCGCCGGCCGCCCAGAGGCCGTCCGAGCCCGAACGGCCGGAACCGCCCCTACGCGCACCGGCCTGGGCCGCCGCCAGCCGGGTCCCGCGGGCCGCCGGCACCAGCTGCTCGCGCAGGTACGGATCACGCAGGCCCCGCAGCCCGAACAGCGACGTCCGGACGTACGGGTTCTGGTCGGTCCGGTAGTGGGCGCGGATGTCGCGCAGCGCCGCGGCCCCCGCCCCGGTGATCCGCTGCCGGGCGCGCGAGGCACCGGCGACGCCCATGACGATCCCGCCCAGCAGGACGGGGAACACCTCGATGATGAACGGCACGCGGAAGGTGCCCGGGCCGGCCTGCAGGGCGAGGGCGACGAAGGTGAGCGGCAGGGACAGGATCAGCACCACCCCGCTCGCCACCGCCTGGATCACCCCGTGGCGGTACTGCGCGCGCCGGCCGCCGGGCGGGGCGATCAGGCCGCGGGCGGCCAGCGCGTCGCCGGTCTCCTGGACGGCGGGGTCGCGCATGGCGGCGTAGCGGATCTGGTACAGCCAGCCGGAGGGAGCGCCCTGCTGGGCCTGGAGCACGGCCCGCTCGGCGGGATCGCCGGCCCGCACTCCCGGCCGCACCTGGACGATGCCCGGTCCGCCGACCACCATCCGGCCGTCGCAGAGCAGGGAGACGAGCGCCGCGTCGACCACGGCGCCGGGTCCGCCCGCCATGAACGCGGCCTCGGAGAGGTCGTGCAGGCGGGGGGCGGGGCCGAGGGTGGACGGCTGCGACCGGCGCAGACCGCGCAGGAGCCGCACGGTGGAGAGGATGACGCCGGCCCAGACGGCGACGGCCAGGTAGTCGAAGAAGTTCATGCGGCTCTCCCCGTCAAGGCGCGGGCCCAGCGCACCACGCGGCGCGTGGGCCGCGACCCGGACCGGTCCTGCCACCAGCGCGTGAGCCGGCGCCGGGCGGCGGGATCGGCGGGCAGGTCCCGGATCAGCAGGTGCTCGGCGAAGTCCAGCGCGTCGCGCCGGTATCCGGCGGTCAGGGGCCGGTGCCGGGCGTATGTGAGGAAGGCCTCCCGGTACGGCTCCTCGCCGCCCAGGATCTCGCGAAGCTCGGGGGCCAGCCGGGCCACGACCCCGGCCCGCTTGGCCGCGAGCGCCCGCGCCTGCACCCGTACCCGCTGCCGGTCGAACCCCTCGGGCACCGGCGTGCCGGCGACGAGCGCCGACAGCAGGGCCGCCTGCCCGATCGCGACGCGCGTCCGGGCCTTTTCGAGGCCCGGGTCCAGCCGGGCCGTCGCGTCCCCCGGCTCCGGCTCCGGTGCCGAAGCCGTTCCCGGCGCGCCGGTCCGTACGACGGACATCGCCGCCGCCGTGGCAGTGACCGTGACCGGTGCCGCCGGTTCCGTCGCCGTGGCCGGTGCCGTCGCATGCGCCGTGGCCGTGGCCGTGGCCGTGGCCGCGGCCACGGCCACGGCCGCGGACCGGGTCCGGACGGGGCCGGCGGGTCCCGCGGAGTCCAGTACCCGGCGGATCGCCATGAGTTCGCCCTCCAGCTCCCCGTCCGGCGGGAAGTTGTCGTCCCGCTCCAGCAACACCCCCGGCGGCTCCACCCTGGAGCGGAGCTCCGCCAGGACGTCGAGGACGACCCGCGGTACGGGATGCGCGTGCGTGTCGTGCCACACCCCACCCCGCTCCACGCCCCCGGCGACGTGGACGTACGCCAGCGCCTCCAGCGGAACGCCCGCCAGGACGGCCGCCGGGTCCTCGCCCCGGTTCACCCGGTTCGTGTGCAGGTTGGCCACGTCGATCAGCAGCCGCACCCCCGTACGCTCCACCAGTTCCGTCAGGAACTGCCCCTCCGTGAGCTCCTCGCCGGGCCAGGACACCAGCGCGGCGATGTTCTCCAGCGCCAGCGGCACCGGCAGCGCGTCCTGCGCGATCCGTACGTTCTCGCACAGCACGTGCAGCGCGTCCCAGGTCCGTGGCACGGGCAGCAGGTGGCCGGCCTCGAGCGCCGGCCCCGGCGCGGCCGAGGACGTCCGTACGAAGGCGATGTGCTCGGTGACGAGCGGCGCCCCCAGCGCCACCGCCCGCTCTGCGAGCGCGGCCAGCTTCCCCGCGTCCGGCCGGTCGGCGCCGCCGAGTCCGAGGGAGACCCCGTGCGGAACCGCGCGGACCCCGCGTTCCATCAGCCGCAGCAGCGGCTGCGGCAGGTGGCCGGGGCAGATGTTCTCGGCCACCACCTCGACCCAGTCCAGGCCGGGCAGGCCTTCCACGGCGTCCGCGATCTCCGGCCGCCAGCCGATGCCCACCCCCAGGTGTGCCATGGGCTTCATGTCCCCTCGCCCCCCTCATCGGTCCGTCTGCCGATGTCATGGCCCCGACGGAGTCGAGCCAACCGCCCAGGGGGACGTTCAGAGCAACATTTGAGGTTCCCGTCCCGGCCGGATCTCGGTCGGATCCGCGAGAACGGGATCCGACCGAGATCCGACCGAGATCCGACCGGGACCCGAGGGACCGGATGCGCATGCGCACGGACGAGCCCCGCGAGGGCGGGCGCCGGGACGGGCGGTCCGGTCAGAGCCGCGCGCGCAGCGCGGGATGGTCCGCGACCACCGTGCACGAACCCGGGGCGATCTCCGTGAACCCCGCGTCGCGCACCACGGGCAGCCCGCTCCCGGCCAGCTCGGCCCACCGCTCGCGCGCGGCCATGCGTACGGCGAGCCGGAAGCCGCGGTCCCGCCACGCGGCGCGCTCCGGGCCGGTCAGCTCCCACCACGCCAACTGCGCCGCGTGTCCGGCCTGGGCCATGGCCTTGCCGGCCGACATGTCCAGGTCGGGGTTGATCCAGAGGACCGGCAGTCCGGCCTGCGGGGGTGCGGGCGGCTCCGGGTCGTCGAGGTCGGTGCCGGACACCTGGAGCTTGGCCAGCTCCTTGGGCCAGCCGTCGAGCGGGACCGGCGGGAAGACCCGTACCTGCGACACCGCACCGTGCACCGTGAGGCCCGGCAGGGTCCCGGCCTTGCGCCACTCCGCCCCGCGCGCCCGGCGGACCACCTTGCGGATGCGCGCGTCCTGCCAGTCCCGGACCGCCCCGGCCCACTCGCCGTCGCCGGCCGACCGCTCGTCCGTCAGCAGCACCAGCACCGCGCGCGCCGCCGTCTCCAGGGCGTCGGTCCGGGCCGGCGGGTCGACCTTTTCGATCCGCACCACCAGCGGAAGCACGAACTGCGGTGCCTCGTCGCGGGCGATCCGCTCCTGCCGGAAGGGGCTGTCCGACCCGACGGCGGGTACCGGGGTGTCCTGCTGCGTGTGCTCGGTGCTCATCCGGCCAAGTTTGCCAGCCTCCGCCGTCAGGACGATGTCCGAGGGGGAGGAGCGGCGGCCGTGGGTCCAAGACCCACTCGCTGCGCGCCGGAGCAGGATGCGGTGAGTAGGCTCGTACGCATGGACGAGACCGAGCAGAGCCCGCAGGACTCCTCGTACTACCCCGCCCCCGCGGCGCCCGCCGGAAGGGTGGCCGGGCCGCCGTACGCCGACTGCGTGCAGTGCGGCAAGCCCACCGAGTACGGGGTCGCGACACCGGGCGTGGTGCTGTGCCCGGTGTGCGAGTGGCAGGACGCGCAGCGCACGGCCTGCTCCGGCTGAGGACTACTAGGACTACTTCCCGATGAGCTCGGACACCTTGACGAAGCGGTAGCCCCGCTTCTTCAGCTCGGGGACGATCTTCCGGATGGCCTCCTCGGTGACGGGCGCGGCGCTGCGCGTGCAGTGCATGACCACGACCGAGCCGGGCTTGACCCCGGACAGGACCTGTTCGGCCACCGCGTCCGGATCCTTCGCGAAGGCGTCCCCGCTGACCACGTCCCACTGGACGGCCGTGACCTTGGCGGTGGAGATGGCGCGCAGCGCCTGGTCGTCGTAGCAGCCGCCGGGGAAGCGGAAGTACGGGACGGTGTTGACGGCCCCCGCCTTGCGGAACGCGTCGAAGGCCCGGTCCACGTCGGCGCGCGCCGCGGCCTCGTCGAGGGTGGGGAGCCCGTAGCAGGGGGCCTTGAAGGCGTGGTGGCTGTACGAGTGGTTCGCGATCTCGAAGTTCGCGTCGGTGCCGATGGACTTCGCCTGGTCCGGGTACTCCTCCGCCCAGCGGCCCGTCATGAAGATCGTCGAGGGCACCTTGAGCGTGCGCAGCGTGGAGATCAGCTGCGGGTTGTCGAAGTGCTCGCCGTTCGCCGCGCGCGGCCCCTGGTCGGAGGTCATGTCGGCGTCGAAGGTCAGCGCCACCGTCTTGTCGCTGTGTTGCTTCGCCCGCTCGAACACGGGGGTCAGTCCGCCCGGACCGGGCGCCATGGTCGGCGCCTTGCCGGGAGCGCCCGCCAGCGGGGACGCCGACGGGCTGCTGCCGGGGCTCGACTGCGAGGGCCCGGACGCGGCCGCGGAAGGGGAGCCGGAAGCCGGAACCGAGGGGGCGGCGGAGGCACCCATCCGGGCCTGGCCGCCGGCGCCCGACGTACTGGTGCCGCCCCCGCACGCGGTGAGGGCGGCACTGATAGCTGCTGTGGCCGCGACGGCAGCCGTCCTGCGCAGTGAGATGGTCACATACGCAAAATATATGACTATGTGGCAAGCAAGCGTGCGCGGCACTCGTCCACGTCGAAGTCACCCTTCGGGTACTGCGGTGCGATGTCCTCCAGATGCTCCAGCAGTAGTTTGCCGACTGCCCAGTTGCGGTACCACTTGCGGTCCGCAGGGACGACGAACCAGGGCGCGGCGTCCGTGGAGCAGCGCTCCAGGGACAGTTCGTACGCCTGCTGGTACGCGGGCCACGCGGAGCGCTCCTCGATGTCACCCGGATTGAACTTCCAGTGCTTCTCCGGGTTGTCGAGCCGCTCCAGCAGCCGCTCGCGCTGCTCCGCGTAGCCGATGTGGAGGAAGACCTTCACCACGCTCACGCCGTCGTCGGCGAGGGACTTCTCGAACCGGTTGATCTGCGCGTAGCGGCGGCCCAGCTGACTGCGCGGCACCAGCTCGCGGACGCGGGCGATGAGGACGTCCTCGTAGTGCGAACGGTCGAAGATGCCGATCTCGCCCGGCTGGGGGAGCGCCTTCGCGATGCGCCAGAGGAAGGGGTGGTTCCGCTCCTCGGGCGTGGGGGCCTTGAAGGCCTTGATCCGGCAGCCGGAGGGGTTGAACAGGCCGACCACGTGCTTGACCGTGCCGCCCTTGCCGCTGGTGTCCATCCCCTGGAGGACGAGGAGGACGCGGCGGCGGTCGCCGGCGGTGCTGGCGGCGTAGAGCCGCTCCTGGAGGGAGGCGAGCCGCTCGGCCATCCGGGCGGTGGCCGCCACGCCGGCCGCCTTGTCGGTGGGGCCGCCCGGAGTCCCGCCGGGGTCGAAGGCGTCGAGGTCGACGGGTTCGCCGGAGGGGACGCGGAGCAAGGGGGACAGGGGGGTGCCGTGGCCGCGCCCGGGACCGTGGCCGCCGGTCCTGCGGGCGCCCTTGGGGGCCTTGGGGTTCTTGGAGTTCTCGGCGGAGGTGCGGAGCGGCTCGCGGAGGGAACGGGGCTTCTGCGCCACGGCGGGCTTCCCGTTGTCCTTCTTGGCCACGACTGCCTACCCCGATCCCGTCGACTCCCCCCGATGTTCCGATGTTCCGACAGATCGCAGGCGATCGCCAGAGGGCGAAAGGCCGGTCCGGGCGGGTCGTCCGTGCGGGTCGTCCGGACCGGCCGGGAAGGCGGTGGCGCGGTGGCGGCCTACCGCCACGGTCCCGTCACCGCGAAGGTGGTCCCGGGCGCGTACGCGTTCACGTACATCGTCCCGGCGTCCGGGGAGAAGGTGACGCCCGCGAACTCCCCCCACTCCGGGGCCCCCGGCTTGCCGATGTCGTCCGCGTTGCGGGCCATCGGGTAGACCTCGCCGCCCGGGGTCACGCCGAAGACGTACTGCGCGCCGCCGCCGTCCTCGCACACCATCAGCCCGCCGTCGGGGGCCAGGCAGATGTTGTCGGGGGAGTCGCCGGGCAGCTGGACGTCGGCGGCCGGGCCGAACACGACGTCGAGCCGGAGCAGGGAGCGCAGCGGATCGTAGAACCAGACCTGTCCGTGGTGGTCGGCGGGGGAGCCCTCGCTGCTGCGGGAGTAGCTGGAGACGAAGTGCACGCCGTCGCCGCCCCAGTAGCAGCCCTCCAGCTTCTGCGCGTGGGTGATCCCGCCGGGGCCGAAGTCCTGGAGCCGGATCGGGGTCCCGGACGCCGACGGGTCCGGTACGGGGACCCACTCCACCGGGAACTGGGCCCCCGGCTCGTCCACCACCGCCAGGTTCGCCAGTCCGGGGACCCGCAGGGCCTCCAGCGCGCCGCCCGCGCGCAGGAAGCCGAGGCCGCCGAGGGGGCGGGCCGGCAGGAAGCGGTAGAAGAGGCCGAAGGGTTCGACGAAGGCGTCCTCCGTCTCGTAGACGACCCCGCGGTACGGGTCCACGGCGACGGCCTCGTGCGCGAAGCGGCCCATCGCGGTGAGCGGGACGGCGCCGGAGCGGTGCGGATCGGCGGGGTCGACCTCGAAGACGAAGCCGTGGTCGCGGCCGTAGCCGGCGGTGCCCGCCCGGTCCTCGGTCTCCTCGCAGGTCAGCCAGGTGTTCCAGGGAGTGCGGCCGCCCGCGCAGTTGACGGCCGTACCGGCGAGGGCGACGCGCTCACCGGTGACCCGGCCGGCCGGGTCCAGATCGAGCACGGTGCAGCCGCCGAGCGCGAACGGATCGTACGTGAGCCCGTCGACGGCGGGTACCCGCAGGGCGGCCGTGGTCCGGTTCTCGTGGTTGCGCACGAGCCGGACGCCGCCCGCGCCCCTTCCGCCGGTTCCGCGGTCCCGGCCCCGTCCGGAGGCGAAGGCGGCCATGCCGTCGCAGTTGGCGGGGACGGTGCCCTCGCCGGAGCGCAGCGGGTCCCCGGCGCGGGAGAGCACCCGGTAGGTGAACCCGGCGGGCAGATCGAGCAGTCCGGCGGGGTCGCGCACGAGGGGTCCGTAGCCGCGGGCGGCGGCCGGCGCGGCGGCGCCGCCGGAGGGGAAGAGCGCGCCGAGCGCTCCGCTGAAGGCGATGCCGCCGGCGGCGAGCAGGCTGCGCCGGCTGAGCGCGATCGGTGGCATCGGCGGCTTCGGACGCATGGCACGCATCGGCAACTCCCGGCGGTGGGGCAGGACGCAGACCGGGCCGTGGTATCACGCGGCGTGGCGGCGGGCGCCGCGACGCGGTGGCGGGGTCACTCCGCCGGCGGCAGGGGCGCGGCGGCCGGCCCCGGAGGCAGGTCCTCCGGGGCCGGGACGGTGGAGCGGGATGGCGGCAGGACGGCGCCGCCGGCGGGTCAGACGAGGGTGGCCGTCAGGGTGATGGTCGTACCGGTCAGTGCCTGGCTGACCGGGCAGTTCTTCTTCGCGTCCTCGGCGGCGGCGACGAACGCGTCGCTGTCCAGGCCCGGTACCTCGCCCTCGACGGTGAGGTGGATCCCGGTGATGCCCTTGCCCGGCACGAAGGTGACGGCGGCCGAGGTGGTCAGCTTGGCCGGCGGGTTGCCCGCCTTGGCGAGGCCGTTCGAGAAGGCCATGTTGAAGCAGCTGGAGTGCGCGGCGGCGATGAGCTCCTCCGGGCTGGTGCGCCCGTTCGCCTCCTCGTCGGTCCGCGCGGGCCAGGAGACGGGGTAGCTGCCGAGGCCGGACGAGTCGAGCGTGACGACGCCCTTGCCTTCGAACAGGTCGCCTTCCCAGACGGCGTGTGCGTTGCGTGTGGCAGCCATGGTGGATCCCTTCACGGAAGTGGAAACGGCCGGCCCGCGGAAATCGGCCCGGCGTTGCCAAACCTACTGGGACACCAGGGGCTTCGCGTCGCGTGCCAGCGCGGTGAGCCGGGAGATCGCCCGGAAGTACTTCTTGCGGTAGCCACCGTTCAGCATCTCTTCACTGAACAACTCGTCAAAGGGGGCACCCGAGGCCAGGACCGGTATCTCGCGGTCGTAGAGGCGGTCGGCGAGGACCACGAGGCGCAGCGCCGTCGACTGGTCCGGGACCGGGCCGACGTCGGTCAGGCAGACGGCCGTGATGCCGTCGGTCAGGGCTCCGTAGCGGCTGGGGTGGACCCGGGCCAGGTGGTCGAGGAGGCCGGGGAAGTCGTCGAGGCTGGCGCCCTCGGTGGCGTACGCGGACTTCGCCACCTGCTCGTCGGAGAAGGGCGACGGGGCCTCGGGAAGGCCGCGGTGGCGGTAGTCCTGGCCGTCGATGCGCAGCGGCCGGAAGTGCGCGGAGAGCCCCTGGATCTCCCGCAGGAAGTCGGCGGCGGCGAACCGGCCCTCGCCGAGCTTGCCGGGCAGGGTGTTGGAGGTGGCGGCCAGCGCCACGCCCTGTTCGACCAGGCGGCTGAGCAGGGAGGAGACGAGGACGGTGTCGCCCGGGTCGTCGAGCTCGAACTCGTCGATGCACAGGAGGCGGTGCCCGCCCAGGGTCCGCACGGTCTCCTGGAAGCCGAGCGCGCCGACGAGGTTGGTCAGCTCCACGAAGGTGCCGAAGGCCTTGAGCGCGGGCTCGGCCGGGGTGGCGTGCCAGAGGGAGGCGAGGAGGTGGGTCTTGCCCACGCCGTAGCCGCCGTCGAGGTAGACCCCGCGCGGGGCGCTCGGAGCAGCCGGCTTCTTCGCGAACCAGCGGCGCTTGCCGGCGCCGCTGGCGTGGGCGCCTCCGAGTCCCGCGGCGAAGCCGGCGAGGACGGTGACGGCCTGCGACTGGCTCGGCTGGGCCGGGTCCGGGTCGTACGTGTCGAAGCGCACCGAGTCGAAGCGGGGCGGCGGCACCATCTCGGCCACCAGCCGTTCGGCGGGCACCCGCGGCTCGCGGGCGCACAGGGACTGCGGTCCCGCGTCGGCTATCGGGGGCCGCCCGGGGGCTGACGCTGAGGGCGAGAGTGATGTTGACACAGCTCATAACTCTACGGGGCGTGGCACACTGCACCGATGCGACGCCTGTTCCCTGTGACCGATCAGACATCAGCGGACGCGACCGACCGGGAGTGGTCGCCGGAGGAGCTCGCCGAGGCCTACGCGTACCCCGACCTCGGCCCGGACGGCCATTGGATGCGGGCCAACATGGTGTCCACGCTGGACGGCGCGGCCCAGCACGACGGGCGCTCGCAGCCCATCTCCGGCGCGACCGACATGAAGATCTTCGGCACCCTGCGGGCGCTGGCCGATGTGGTGGTCGTCGGTGCGGAAACGGTTCGCCAGGAGGGGTACCGCCCCGCGCGGGCCCGGGAGGCCTTCGCGGACCGCCGCGCGGCCTCCGGCCAGGGGCCCGCCGCCGCCATCGCCGTGATCACCGCGAGCCTGGAGCTGGACTTCTCGCTGCCCCTGTTCACCTCCCCGCTCGTGCCCACCCTGGTGGTCACCGGGGCCACCGCTCCGGCCGGGCGCGTGGCCGAGGCCGTCAGGGCCGGGGCCCAGGTCGTGGTGGCCGGCGAGGGGGCCGCGGTGGACCCGGTCCGCGTCGTACGGGAGCTCGCGGACCGGGGGCTGCGCCGCCAGCTCACAGAGGGCGGACCGCGGCTGCTGGGCCAGTTCGTGGCCGCCGACGCGCTGGACGAGCTGTGCCTGACGATCTCGCCGATGCTCACCGCGGGTGACGCCCAGAGGATCTCCGGAGGGCCTTCCGTCACGGTTCCGCACCGGCTCGCGGCGGCCTGCGTACTGGAAGAGGCCGGGTTCCTCTTCACGCGCTACCGTCGGATCTGAGAAGAGGCGGAATTTGTCGTTCCGATTAGCTTCCGCTGGGCACATGACTGGGCAGGTATACCGCGCAAGGCTCCGTGCGACAGCGGGGCAGGATGGTTTCCGCAGGGGCCGGCAGACCGGCCTCCGCCCATGAAGAAGAGAGCGTCCGTGTTCACGAGCGTATTGATGATCGAGCAGCCGCTGACCCCGGTCGACGTGGACTTCGTCACGACCCTGCACGGAGACGAGTCGGTCTCCTTCGTCGTCCTCATGCAACCCCGCGGCGACCGGGACCGGCTGCTGCGCGCCATCGACGACGTAGCGCTCGGTGAGCTGCCCGAGGCCATCCGCGAAGGTGACGAACCGGAGGGCGACGCCGCCCGGGGGCCCGCCGAACTGGCTCTCGAACACTCCCTCGCCTCGCTGCGCGCCAAGGGGGCCAAGGCCGTCGGACAGGTCATCGAGGACCACCCCCTCGACAAGCTCAAGGCGGTGGTGGACGAGACCGGCGCCGACGAGGTGATCGTGCTGACCGCCCCGCACTACGTGGAGGAGTTCTTCCACCGGGACTGGGCCTCGCGGGCGCGGCACAAGGTCGGCGTTCCGGTGCTCAAGCTCTTCGCCCACAAGGAATAGGGTGGGAGGCGGCCGGAACCCGTGTCCGGCTGCCCGCACGCACTCGATCCTGGAGCTACCTGAATGAAGCCCGGCCTGCCGACCGCCATGGAACGGCCCCACTTCATCGGCATCGGCGGCGCCGGCATGTCCGGCATCGCGAAGATCCTCGCGCAGCGCGGCGCGAAGGTGGCCGGCAGCGATTCCCGTGACTCCGAGACCGCCCGGGCGCTGCGCGCCCACGGCGCCACGGTCCACATCGGGCACGCCGCCGGACACCTCGCCGACGACGCCACCTGCGTGGTCGTCTCCAGCGCCATCCGCGCCGACAACCCGGAACTGGCCCGCGCCGCCGAGCTCGGCATCCCCGTCGTGCACCGCTCCGACGCCCTGGCCGGCCTGATGGACGGCCTGCGGCCGATCGCCGTCGCCGGCACCCACGGCAAGACGACCACCACCTCGATGCTGGCGGTCTCCCTCTCGGCGCTGGGCCTGGACCCCTCGTACGCCATCGGCGGCGACCTGGACGCCCCCGGCTCCAACGCCCACCACGGCGAGGGCGACATCTTCGTCGCCGAGGCCGACGAGAGCGACCGCAGCTTCCACACGTACACGCCGCAGGTCGCGATCATCCTCAACGCCGAGCTCGACCACCACGCGAACTACGCGTCGATGGACGAGATCTACGAGTCCTTCGAGACCTTCGTCGGCAAGATCCCCGAGGGCGGCACCCTGGTCATCGCCCACGGACAGGCCGGAGCCGCCGAGATCGCCGACCGGGTCCGCGGCAAGGAGGGGCTGGAGGTCGTCACGTACGGCGAGGAGCCCGAGGCCGACGTCCGGATCACGAAGATCACCCCGCGCGGCCTGACCAGCGAGGTCACCGTCGTGATCGGCGGCCGGATGCTCACCTTCACCGTCTCGGTGCCCGGCCGCCACTACGCGCACAACGCCGTCGCGGCCCTCGCCGCCGGTGTCGCGCTCGGCATCCCCGCGCACAACCTGGCCTCCGCCCTCGGCAAGTACACCGGGGTCAAGCGCCGCCTCCAGCTCAAGGGCGAGGCGGCCGGCGTCCAGGTCATCGACTCCTACGCGCACCACCCCACGGAGATGACCGCCGACCTGGAGGCCATCCGCGGCGCCGCCGGGGACTCCCGCATCCTGGTCGTCTTCCAGCCGCACCTCTTCTCCCGCACCCAGGAACTTGGCACCGAGATGGGCCGGGCCCTGACCCTCGCCGATGCCTCCGTGGTCCTGGACGTCTACCCCGCCCGCGAGGACCCGGTCCCCGGAGTCACCAGCGAGATCATCATCGAGGCCGCCCGGGCCGCGGGCGCCGACGTCACCCCCGAGCACGACAAGGACGCCGTCGCCGACGTCATCGCGGGAATGGCCAAGCCCGGCGATCTCGTTCTCACCATGGGTGCGGGCGACGTCACGGACCTCGGGCCGGCCATCCTGGCCCGTCTGGCGGGCTGACGGTCCGGACCGGTGCCAGGTCGGTTCCGAGTCGGTTTCGAGGGAGCAGGAGAGTCATGTCGTACGAGGTAGAGAAGACGGACGAGCAGTGGCAGGCGGAGCTGACGCCGTCCGAGTACCAGGTGCTGCGCCTCGCCGGTACCGAGCCCGCCTTCCGCGGTGAGTACACGGACACCAAGACCGAAGGCGTCTACTCCTGCCGCGGCTGCGGCTCCGAGCTGTTCCGCTCCACGGAGAAGTTCGAGTCGCACTGCGGCTGGCCGTCCTTCTACGACCCGAAGGACTCCGACGCGGTCGAGCTGAAGGCGGACGTGGCGCACGGCATGGTCCGCACCGAGGTGCTCTGCGCGAAGTGCGGCTCCCACCTGGGCCACGTCTTCGAGGGCGAGGGCTACCCGACGCCCACGGACCAGCGGTACTGCATCAACTCCATCTCGCTGCGGCTCACCCCCGCGGAGGGCTGAGGTAGTCCCGCAGCGTGCGGGACGGGGTCCAGCCCTGCGTGCGGGCCCGGGTCAGGTCCAGGGCGACCGGGTGGGCGAGCTGGTCCACCGCGTAGCGGCTGAGGGCCGGTTCGCCGCGGGAGACCGCTTCCGCGATTCTGGCCGCCGCGGTGGCCAGGGCCGGCGGGAGGTGGCGGACGCGGGCACGGACGCCGTGGGCGCGCAGCACCTCGCGGACGGCGCCGTCGCGTCCGTACGGCTCGGCGTCGGCGATGTTGTACGCGCCCGGGGCCCAGCCGGGGGCGGCCAGGCAGGCCGCCGCGAGGTTCTCCACCGCCGTCAGGCTGAGGCGGACGTCCGGGCCCGGCAGGAACAGGGTTCCGGCGCGGACCCGGGAGAGCAGGCGGGGCAGCAGCTGGGTGTCGCCCGGGCCGTAGACGGCGCGCGGGCGCAGCACCACCGCCCCGGCGGCCAGCGCCAGGGCCTCGCCGGCCGCCTTCGTACGGTCGTAGGCGTTCAGGTGCCCCGCGCGCGGGTGGTCCTCGGTGACGAGGGAACGGTCGAGGCGGGGGTCGTACACGCTGGCGCTGCTGACCAGACCACGGGCCGGGTGCCCGCCGCGCGCAGCAGCCGCTCGGTGCCCGTCACGTTCACCGCGTGCATCAGGGCCTCGGCGCGCGACCCGGGCGCCGGGTCGCCGACCGCCGCCGCGCAGTGCACGACCAGGTCCGTGCCCGAGAGGTCCGGCTCCCCGCGGGCCGCGTCCCAGAAGCGGTGCTCCCCGACCGTGCCCGACCTGCGGCCCGGGCACACCACCCGAGCCCCGGCGTCCGCCGCGGCTCGGGCGACGTGACCGCCGCAGAATCCGCTGGCGCCGGTGACCGCGATGCGCAGGGCGGGGAGGGGGGTGGTGGTACGGGGATGGCTACGGGGATCGTCGCTGGGCCCGTTGCTGGGCCCGCCACGGAGATCGCCACGGGGTTCGTCGCTGGGTCCCCCGCGGGGTATGCCGCAGAGATCGCGCTGCCTGAGCGCAGCGCCCCCGCCTTCAGGCACAGGCCCGGCATGCCAGTCGGTGTGCCGGGCCGGGCCCGGTGACGAAGTAGAGCGTCAGCTGACGATGAGTGTCCCCTTCATCTGCGGGTGGATGGAGCAGAAGAAGGGGTAGCTGCCGGGCTTAGACGGTGCGGTGAAGGTGGCGGACTTGCCGGCTTCGATCGTGCCGGTGTCGAAGGCATAGCCCTCGGTGGCGGTCAAGGTGTGCGGAGCCGAGTCCTCGTTCGTCACGGTGATTTTTGCGCCGGCGGTTACCTTGACCTCCGCAGGGGTGAACTTGAAGTCTTGGATGCGAACCTCTGCACTCTCGACCGTGACGGTCGACGTGCTGGCGGGTGGGGACAGGGGCGTGGCGCTGGTGCTTGTGGCGCCGACGATCGCGAGCAAGACGCAGGCGGCGCCGACCGCTGCTCCCCGAGTACGGTTACGAATGCGGCGGGAACGGATGAGCGACATGGCGACCCCTCTCACGGATCTGTGATGGTCTTGACCAGCCTTGACGGTCTCGCCTTCGTGACCTCGCCCGGCCGGTTTCAGCCGCCGGCCGTGGGCGAGGCGGTTCATGCGCCGCTGGTAATCGGCCGTATCGACTGCCCTGGAGCAGCAGGCCGACGCACCGCTGTTGAAGGAGGGGACGGCTTTCTGTGGCCGTGATCAGCAGCGCGATGTCTAACAGCATGGTGTCGAGGATCAGTGCGCCGATGCGTGCTGCCAAGATGATCACCGCAGTCGGTGCTGGGCGGGAGTGGAAGGCTCCCGTTCGGCTCTGAGTGTCTTCCTCCATTGTCCCAGGCCGCCGCTACCGGGGCACTTCGTGGCGCGGCTCGGGCTCCAAGGAGGCGGGATCGTAGAGCTCGGTGCGGAGTCCGCCCGCAAGCTCGTCATCTCCTCCGGTAAGAACCAAGGGTGAGCACCGCTCGCCTCCGGGCAGGTGGTGGACTTCCAGGCGGATTAGCGCGCCCTCGGTGATGGGGTTCGCCGTCGTGGTCGATCCAGGCCGAGCGGGTGGACCTGGGCAAAGAAGTACCTGAACCTGACGATCAAGACCGTCAGCAGACTGAACCGTTCCGGGTTCGGTAGCATCCCTGGCCGTCCGGCTCACCCACTCCAAGCCCGGACGGCCGCTTCCGTCACTGTGCGCAATGTTGCATCTGATGCAATTCAGCGCGTTTTCCCAGACCATCGTCATGATGCTGATTCCGCCGCCGAGCCCGACGAACAACACCCGTTCGCCGGGCGCGAGTTCCCCGAATATGCGGTCCAGCTGCACCCCGATGGTCGCGCTCGCGATGTTGCCGAGCTCCGGCACCGTCACCACCAGCTTCCCGGCGGGAACCCCGGTCAGCTCGGCGAACCGCTCCAGGTACGGCACCGTCACCTGGTGCACCAGTACCTTCGCGAAACCGTCCCAGTCCATGCCCGTGCGGTGCAGGGTCCGGTCGATGACGGCGGTGCCCACCTTCTCGAAGACGCCGCGCAGTTCGTTCCCGTCGCCGCGGAAGTACGTGTACGCGTCTCCGCGCGGGTGGCGCGAACCGCCGCCGGGGATGCCGCCGGCCTCCCAGTGCTCGGAGTGCGTCTCGGTGTCCACGTCGAGGATCCCGCCGCGCTCCACCGCCTCCACGACGACGGCGGCCCCCGCGTCACCGAAGGTGTAGCCGGCGAAGCCGTCGCGGAACTCGGCGAAGTCGGCGGGCGCCGTCCGCACGGCCCGGCTCGGGGTCTCCCCGGTGACCACCAGAGGGCGGCGGGCCCGCCCGGCCAGGATCATGCTCCGGGCGAGGTCGATGCCGTTGACGAAGCTGTTGCAGGCGTTGGTGACGTCCAGCGCGTGGGCCCTCGTACCGAGTTCGGCCTGCACGATGTGCGCGGTGGCGGGCTCGGCGACGTCGCGGGAGGCGGAGGCGAAGAGCAGCAGGTCGACGTCGAGCGGGCCGAGGCCGGCGGAGTCGAGGGCCCGGCGGGCCGCGTCCACGGCGAGGGTGGAGGCGTACACGCCGTCGCCCGCGATCCGGCGGGTGCGGATCCCGGTGGCCCGGGTCAGCAGCGTGGGCGGCAGCGTGAGTCCGCCGCGCCGGGCCACCTCTCGCTGGAGCCGGTCGGAGGTCAGGACTTCCCCGGGCAGTGCGCTGGCGACGGCGGTGATCCCGGCGCGCGGCCGTGGTACGGATGGCTGAATCGGCGTGGCCCCACCCTGGCAAGCGGCCGCGCCCCGGTCCTGAGTACGGATGCTCATCCGGCCACGCCGGGGCGGGTGAGCACCCGGGTCGGTGGTGCGGTCCCGTGACGAAAAGCGGCCCGTGGGGCAGGAAGCGGCCGACGGGGGCTTCCGTTCTCCAGGTGTACGGCCCACTGTCACGAAAGCAATGCCGACCGGTACCCCGGGACCGCTGTTCTCGGGGTGCCCCAGATGCCCCAGATGCCACGGACACCCGCACAGCCTTCCACCACCCCGCACCGTCTCCACTCCGCAGAGGTCGTCGACACCATGGCAGAACTGAACCGCCGCAGGTTCCTGCAGATCGCGGGCGGCTCGGCCGCCGCCACGATGCTGAACGAGAGCATCGCGCGCGCCGCCGCCATCCCGGCGCAGGGCAGCACCGGGACCATCCAGGACATCGAGCACATCGTCGTCCTCGTGCAGGAGAACCGGTCCTTCGACCAGTACTTCGGCTCGATGAAGGGCGTACGGGGCTTCGGCGACCCGCGTCCCGTCCTGCAGGACAACGGCAAGTCCGTCTTCTACCAGTCCAACGGGACGAAGGACGTCCTCCCCTTCAACCCGCAGGTCAACGATCTCGGCATGCGGTTCGTCGAGGGGCTCAACCACGACTGGGCCGGCGGCCACACGGCGTACAACAACGGCAAGTACGACAAGTGGGTCCCCGCCAAGACCGCGACGACCATGTCGTACATGACCCGGAACGACATCCCGTTCCACTACGCGCTCGCCGACGCCTTCACCGTCTGCGACTCCTACCACTGCTCCTTCATCGGGGCAACCGACCCCAACCGCTACTACCTGTGGTCGGGTCACACGGGCAACGACGGCGTCGGCGGCGGCCCGGTCCTCGGCAACCAGGAGGCCGGCTACGGCTGGAAGACCTACCCCGAGCGCCTGGAGTCGGCCGGGGTGTCCTGGAAGATCTACCAGGACATAGGCGACGGCCTGGACGCGGCCGGTTCGTGGGGCTGGATCAGCGACGCCTTCCGGGGCAACTACGGCGACAACTCACTGCTGTACTTCAACTCCTACCGCAACGCCCAGCCGGGCAGCGCCCTGTACGAGAAGGCGCGCACGGGCACCAACGCCAAGGCGGGCGAAGGGTACTTCGACAAGCTGCGCGCGGACGTGGTGAACGGCACCCTGCCCCAGGTCTCGTGGATCGCGGCGCCCGAGGCGTTCAGCGAGCACCCGAACTGGCCCGCGAACTTCGGCGCCTGGTACATCTCGCAGGTGCTCGACGCGCTGACCGCGAACCCGGCGCTCTGGGCGAAGACCGCCTTCTTCATCACCTACGACGAGAACGACGGCTTCTTCGACCACGTCGTACCGCCGTACCCGCCGGCCTCCTCCGCGTGGGGCCTGTCGACCGCCGACGTCACCAAGGACCTCTACGCGGGCGGCGGCGGTTACGCGGCCGGCCCGTACGGGCTCGGCCCGCGCGTCCCGATGATCGTGGTCTCCCCGTGGAGCAAGGGCGGCTACGTCTGTTCCGAGACCTTCGACCACACCTCGGTGATCCGCTTCATGGAGAAGCGGTTCGGGGTGCAGGAGCCCAACATCTCGCCGTGGCGCCGCGCGGTCTGCGGCGACCTGACCTCGGCCTTCGACTTCAGCAGGACCGACGCGTCCCCGGCCGCCCTGCCCTCCACGGCGGGTTACGTGCCGCCGGACCACAACACCCACCCGTCCTACCGCCCGGTCCCGCCGGCCACGGGCACCCTGTCGAGGCAGGAGGCCGGCAGCAAGCCGACGCGCGCGCTGGGCTACGTCCCGTACGTGGACGGCAAGGCCACCGTCTCCACGGGCCAGTTCACGCTGACCTTCTCCTCGGGTCCCTCGCTCGGCGCCCACTTCCACAGCACCTCGGGCAACCGTACGGACGGCCCGTGGCCCTACACGGTCGGGGCGGGCAGGACCCTCGCGGACACCTGGAGCACGAGCAGCTCCACCGGCAACCAGATCAACCTCACGGTCTGGGGTCCGAACGGCTTCCTGCGCACCTGGAAGGGCCCGGCGAAGAAGGCCGGCCCCGAGGTCACGGCCCGCCACGACGGGACCTCCGGCAATCTGCTCCTCTCCCTGACCAACGCCGGTACGGCGGCCGTCAACCTGACCGTCACCAATGCCTACGGCGGCGCGGCCCAGACCTTCAAGGTCAACCCGGGCGCGACGGTCCCGTACGCGGTGGACCTGCGCACCACGGCCCGCTGGTACGACGTGAAGGTCGTCTCCGACGTGGACACCACCTTCCTGCGCCGCTTCGCGGGCCACGTCGAAACGGGCGCGACGGGCATTTCGGACCCGGCGATCAAGACCGTCTGACCGCGATGTCGCTCTTCATGGCGCCGATCCTGCCAGGACGCCCGACGCCCGGCATCGCGGCGCAAGGCGAAGGGGCGAAGCAGAGGAAGCAGCCGGGAGGCGGCCCTGAGACGGTCCGGAGACGGAAAATCCCGTAGGGGTACGAGGAAACCTCGTACCCCTACGGGATCAACAGGGTGAGTGACGGGACTTGAACCCGCGGCCACCTGGACCACAACCAGGTGCTCTACCAACTGAGCTACACCCACCACGACGGGCGGCGGACCACCCGATCGATGTGCATGCACAGCATAGCCGATCAGCACGGTGCTCCCGCGACGCCTTATCGGCGACACCGCGGGGGCCGCCCCGAGCGCGAGCGCCACATACACGGACCAGGCCCGCCCGGGCGGGCCTGGTCCGAGGGGCGGCGGCCCGTGCCGGGCTCCGACCGGCGCGGCCCCTGCCCTCGGCGGGCGGCTCACGGCAGGATCCCCGTATGGACCACGACTCCGCTCAAGACTCCGCCCACGCCGCCGATCCCTTCACGGCCGCCGATTACGCCGCCCGGATGACCGCAGCCGCGCAGTCGGCCGCCGACGCCGGCCTGGCGGGCCTGCTGATCTCCCCCGGGCCCGACCTCGCCCACCTCACCGGCTACCGGCCCATCGACACCGAGAGACTGACCCTGCTCGTCCTCGCCGTCGGCCAGGAGCCCGTCCTCGTCGTCCCCGCGCTGGAGGCGCCCGACGCGGCGAAGGCGCCCGGGGCGGGCGCGCTGACCCTGCGCGACTGGACCGACGGGAAGAGCCCGTACGCGGTCGCCTCCCCGCTGCTCGACGTGGCCGGCCGCTTCGGGGTCAGCGACAACACCTGGGCGCTGCATCTGCTGGGCCTGCAGAAGGAGTTGCCGACGACCTCGTACGTCTCGCTGTCCGACGGGCTGCCGATGCTGCGCGCGGTCAAGGACGAGCGGGAGCTGGCCCGGCTCGCGGCCGCCGGAGCGGCCGCCGACGCCGCGTACGCGCAGATCCTGCACGTCCCCTTCGCCGGCCGCCGGGAGAGCGACGTCGCCGCCGACCTGGCCGCGCTGCTGCGCGTCCACGGCCACTCCCAGGTCGACTTCACCGTCGTCGGATCCGGCCCCAACGGGGCCAACCCGCACCACGAGGCCGGCGACCGGGTCATCCAGCGCGGGGACATGGTCGTCCTCGACTTCGGCGGGATCAAGGACGGCTACGGCTCGGACATCTCCCGCACCGTCCACGTCGGCGAGCCCACCGAGGAGGAGCAGCGGGTCCACGACATCGTCCGCGAGGCCCAGCTGGCGGGCGTGGCGGCGGCCCGGCCGGGCGCCGCCTGCCAGGACGTGGACCGGGCGGCCCGCGCGGTGATCACCGAGTTCGGCTACGGCGAGCGGTTCATCCACCGCACCGGCCACGGCATCGGCGTCACCACGCACGAACCGCCGTACATGATCGAGGGCGAGGAGCAGCCCCTCGTCCCCGGGATGTGCTTCTCCGTGGAGCCGGGCATCTACCTGCCGGGGCGGTTCGGCGTCCGCATCGAGGACATCATCACGGTCACGGCGGACGGCTGCCGCAGCTTCAACAACGCCTCGCGGGAGCTGGCGATCGTCGAGTAGGACCGCTCGCCGCCGGGGCCCCGGCCCGGACCGGGGTCCCGGCGAAGGGGCGACGGCCGGGCGCCCGGGCGCCCGGCCCACGGGACGCCCCGGCGCCCTGTCTCACGGGCCTCACGGCCCTCACGGGCCCAGGATCACCACCGACTCCGCCGGTACGCGGACCCGCCCGTCGGCGTCCGGATGCCCGACGGGGATCCAGGCGGCCAGCACCCGTACGCCGTTGCGGCCCAGCGCGACGGTGGTCGGCTCGGAGGCGAGGTTCACCACCACGCGGATGTCCCCCCGGCGGAAGGTCAGCCACCGGCGCTCCTCGTCGTGGGCCGTGCGGAGCGCCGCCAGATCGGGATCGCGCAGGTCGGGGTGGGTGCGGCGGAGCGTGATCAAGGTGCGGTACCAGTCCAGCAGGCGGGCGTGCGGATCCCGGCCGGGCTCGGCCCAGTCGAGGCGGGAGCGGTCCCGGGTGGCGGGGTCCTGGGGGTCCGGGATCTCCTCGGGCTTCCAGCCGTGCTCCGCGAACTCCCGGCGCCGGCCCGCCCGTACGGCCTCGGCGAGCTCAGGGTCGGGATGGTCGGTGAAGTACTGCCAGGGCGTGCCCGCGCCCCACTCCTCGCCCATGAACAGCATCGGGACGAAGGGGCCGGTCAGCGCGAGGGCCGCCGCACACGCGAGCAGCCCGGGCGAGAGGGAGGCGGAGAGCCGGTCGCCGAGGGCCCGGTTGCCGATCTGGTCGTGCGTCTGCGCGTAGCCGAGGAACCGGTGCGCGGGGGTGCGGCCGCGGTCCACCGGACGCCCGTGGTGGCGGCCCCGGAAGGAGGACCAGGTCCCGTCGTGGAAGAAGGCCCGGGTCATGGTCTTGGCGAGGGCTCCGAGCGGGGCCTCGGCGAAGTCGGCGTAGTACGCCTGGGATTCGCCGGTCACCGCGCAGTGCAGCGCGTGGTGGAAGTCGTCGTTCCACTGCGCGTGCAGGCCGATGCCGCCGGCCGCGCGGGGGGTGATGGTGCGCGGATCGCACTGGTCGGACTCGGCGATCAGGAACAGCGGCCGGCCCGTCTCCGCGGCCAGTTCGTCGACGGCGGTGGCCAGTTCCTCCAGGAAGGTCAGCGCCCGGCCGTCGGCGAGGGCGTGGACGGCGTCCAGCCGGAGCCCGTCGATCCGGTAATCGCGCAGCCAGGCGAGGGCGCTGCCGAGGAAGTACGCGCGGACCTCGTCGGAGCCGGGCGCGTCGAGGTTCACCGCCGCGCCCCAGGGGGTGTGGTGGGTGTCGGTGAAGTACGGCCCGAAGGCGGGGAGGTGGTTTCCGGAGGGGCCGAGGTGGTTGTGGACCACGTCCAGCACCACGCCGAGCCCGGCGGCGTGCGCCGCCTCCACGAACCGGGCCAGCCCGGCCGGGCCCCCGTACGGTTCGTGCACGGACCAGGGCGCGACCCCGTCGTACCCCCAGCCGTGGCGGCCGGGGAAGGAGCAGACCGGCATCAGCTCGACGTGGGTGACGCCGAGGGCGGTGAGGTGGGAGAGCCGGCCGGCGGCCGCGTCGAAGGTGCCCTCGGGGGTGAAGGTCCCGATGTGCAGCTCGTACAGGACGGCGTCCTGGAGGACGGTTCGCGGAGCCGGGGCGGGGGCCGCGGGAGTCAGCGCCTCGAAGTCGACGACCGCCGAGAGGCCGTCGGGCCCGTCGGGGAGGCGGCGGCCGCGGGGATCGGGCCGTACGGTGCCGCGGACGCCGTCCCGGCCTTCGCCCCGGTCTTCAACCCGGCCCTCGTCCAGCAGGAACCCGTACCGGGAGCCGTCGGCGGCCGGGGCCTCCACGGCCCACCAGCCCTCCCGCTCCGGATCGCGCGTCATCTCGTACGTGGCTTCGTCGAGCCGCAGCGCGACCCGGCCCGTCGGACCTGTCAGCGGTGCCCACACCTCGAACTTCACGGACGGTCCCCTCGTCTCGCGGCGGTACCCCAACCTGCGTGTCCGGGCCATCATCCCCGGCTCGGCGGGGGAGTTCTGGACACTCTGCCCCCGGCGGGCCGACAATCACCCTGTGACGTCCAGTTTCGAGTTCCCCGCCTATCCCGTTCCGCGACTGTCCGACGCCGAGCGGGACAGGGCGCTGGGCCAGCTCAGGGAGGGCGCGGCCCTCGGCAAGCTGTCGCACGACACCTTCCTGCGCCGCATGGAACTGGCCCTCGTCGCCCGCCGCTCCGAGGACCTGGCGGTGCTCACCGCCGACCTGGACGGGCGGGAGGGCGCCGAAAGCCCCTGGACCCGCCGTCTGTTCGGCTGGGTGGGGCGGGCCTCGGCGGTGACGGTGGGCGTCCGGCGGGCCTGGGCCGCCGAGAAGCTGCCCAAACTGCTCCTGCCGCACCCCAGCGCCCAGCCCCTGCGGATCGGCCGCGATCCGGGCAACGGCCTGCGGCTCAGCCACGAGACGGTCTCCCGGGCGCACGCCGAACTGACCGTGCGGGACGGGGTGTGGGTGGTCACCGATCTCGGCTCCACGAACGGGACCACCGTGAACGGGCGCCGGGTGACCGGCTCGGCCCTGGTCCGGGACGGAGACCAGATCGGCTTCGGACGGATGACGTTCAGGCTGTCGGCCACCTAGGCCGCGGCCGTCCGAGACGGCTCGGGGGCCGCCCGGGGCTGTCGCTCCGTCCGGGGCAGACGGTCCGGGGACCCCGATGGAGGGCGGGCGGGTCCGGCACGGAGGATGGTTTCCATGACACGCACGGAACACGTTTCTGCCGCGGCGGCCCCGGAGACCGGAGCCGCCACCCCCGTCGTACGACCCGCGCGCCCCGGGGACCTGCCCCGGCTGATCGAGCTCATGCGCGAGCACATGGTCTACGAGAAGTCCGAGCCGCGGCCGGCCGACCTCGCCGACCGGCTCGGCCCGCAGCTGTTCGCCGACGAGACCCGGCTGTGGGTGCTGCTGGCCGAGACCCCGGACGGCGAGGTCGCCGGGTACGCCGCCTGCTCGGCCCAGTTCGCCTTCTGGGAAGCCGGCGACTACCTCCACATGGACTGTCTCTATCTCGCCGAGGAGGCCCGCGGCCACGGCCTCGGCGCCGCCCTGATGGACGGCGTGCGCGACCTGGCTCGCGAGCTGCGGCTCGGCCACGTGGAGTGGCAGACGCCGGACTGGAACGAGGGCGCGATCCGCTTCTACGACCGGCTCGGGGCGACCAGCCTGCCGAAGCTGCGGTACACGCTGGTGACGCCCGCCGAATGAGGCCCGCGGCGCCGGGCAGGTGACCGCGGGCCGGCCCGTCACCTGCCGGCCGCCACGAGGCGCTCGTAAGCCGCCAGGACCACCCGCGACTGGTGCTCCACCTGGGTGGCCACCGGGACCCACCGGGCCTGGAACCGGGCCGCGAACTCCTCGCACCACCCCGTGACGAGCCGGTCCACGGCCGGCGCCGCCGGATGGCCCTGCGCGCGCAGCACCCGTAGCAGCATCGCGGCCGCCCGCAGCGAGAGTCGGCGGCCGAAGGCGTCGATGCTCCCGATGTACGCCGCCGTCGCCTCGGCGGGAGCCCCGGCGCCCGTCCACTCGGCGGCGATCCCGGGGATCAGCGCGAGCGTCCAGTCCACCGCGCGCAGCAGGGCGTCGGCGGCCGGACCCGTACCGCCCGCCGCGCCCTCCCGCAGGGCGGCCACCCGCGCCGTATCGGAGGTGAGCCGGGCGGCCAGCGCGCGCAGGGCGCTGCGCGGATCGGGGTGCGGGGCCGGGTCGTCCACCAGGTCCGAGGCCCACATGGGGACTTCGACGATCGCGGTCGTACCGGCGTGTCGGTGGGCGTGGTACCAGGTGCTGAGGCGGGTGTCCTCGGGAGGGATCACCGTGGCGTGTGCGGAGTCCGTGGCGTCCACGCTGTCCACGCCGTCCGGTGTGGGCATCACGAAGATCCCCGCGCCGGGGGAGGGCCAGCCGGACGCGTCGGAGGCGCTCGTCTCGACCGGGATGCGCAGCTCGGCGGCCGATTTCCCGAAGGGCTCGGCGAGTCCGGGTATGTCCCGGGTGAGCTGCACCCAGGAGCCGCCGAGATCGGTGCCGTGCAGGGAGATCTGGAGGGCGGGGCGGAGTTCGTCGATCAGGCGGGTGAGGGCGAGGGTCTCCGGGGGGAGGCGGTCCGGGGGCAGTAAGGACGGCGCCCACTCGGGCTGTTCGGGCCCGGGCGGACGGAAGAAGTTCCGGTGGTAGTCGAGGAGCGAGTAGGGGCGTGGCGTGCGGTGCAGGGCCGCGCCGTCGGGGTCGGCGCAGAGCAGGAAGTGCCAGGTGGTTCCGGCGTGGGGTTCGCGGATCAGGTGCCGGGCGAGCGCGAGGGCGGTGGCACCGCCGACGGGCTCGTTGGCGTGTGCGCCGGCGACGACGAGGACGTTGGGCGCGGCGGCGGCTCCGGCCGTGGCCGCCTGTGTCCCGGCCGTCGCGGGGGACCCTACGGAGAGCACCCAGAGCGGCTCCCCCGCCCGGGAGGTGCCGGCCTGGCGGAGCCGGACGCGGGCGGGGTGCTCATCGGCGAGCGCCCGGGAGGCGAGGGCGAGTTCGTGCGGGGTGGGGTAGCACATGTCACGGATGAGGGTCACAGGTGATGCCATTCCCGGGACGGGTGCGGCCTAGTGCTCTGGCCGGGAAGGTTTGCCCGGCCGCGTCGTTCGGTGCGGTGCATCGCGAGGTGGAGGGCCACGACTGGTGAAACCGGACGTATGTGCGTGGTCCGGCAACGCCGCGAGGCGCCGTACGGGCCGGGCCCGGGTGGTGGCCCGGGCCCGGCCCGCGGTTCCGTGCGTCAGCACCGGCCGGACACACTGTCACTGTCCTTGTAGATCGATTCACTGCCCTCGCGCAGCCACGTCCCGGTCTCGACGTGAGCGGGCTCCTTGATCTCCCCGGCCTTGCGCCTACCCCTCCCGGAGCAGGACGGCGACCGGCCGGGCCCCGCCGAGGAGGCCGGCCAGAGGGGCCTCGCCCCGGAGGGTGGCCCCCGGGCCCAGGAGGGGCTGCCAGCGGCCCGGCGGCAAGGGGAGGACCGTGTCCCGCCAGCCCCCGGCCCGGGCGAGGCGGTGGGACAGGCGCGTGGCCACCGCCACGAGGCCGGGGGAGCGGGTGAAGGCCACGCAGTGGTCCGCCGCCGGGCCCCGGGCCGCCAGTGGTGCGTAGCCGTGGAACAGTTCGGGCCGGCTCCGCCGCAGCCGGAGCAGCGTCGCGGTGAGGGCGAGCTTCTCCTCCGCCGTGCCGCGCGGCGCGGCCCCCGCGTCCAGCCGGGCCAGCGCCTCCCGGGGGAACTCGGCGGGACGCCGGTTGTCGGGGTCCACCAGGGCCCGGTACTCCGTCTCGCAACCCTGGTAGACCTCCGGCACCCCGGGCATCGCCAAGTGGAGCAGCGCCGCGCCCAGCACGTTCGCGCGGGCCGCCTCCCCCAGCGGCCCGGGCAGCTCCGGGGCCGCGGGCGGGACGTACCGCGCGAGCGTGGCCTCGTACGCCGCGTCCTGCTCCGTCCAGCTCGTGTGCAGGGCGGCCTCGCGGACCGCCTTCAGCAGGGCCTGCTCCAGCCGCTCGGCCCGCTGCGGGCCGTCGTCACCGAGGCCCAGCGCCGTCTGCCAGGCCACCCAGGCCAGTTGCGGATCGGCTCCCTCCGGCCCGGGCGGCCTGAGCCCCGGTTCCTGCGACAGCACCGAGATCCGGGCCCGCACGTCCGCGCTGCGCTTCGTGTCGTGCGTGGTCACCACCGTCCCGGACGCGGGCCACCGCCGGTCCAGCTCGGCGCAGTACGCGTGGAACTCGGCCACCGTGACCGCGGGATTCCCGGGATCCCCGCCCACCTCGGTCGCCGACAGCAGCGGGGCGTAGCGGTAGAACGCCCTGTCCTCCAGGGACTTGGCGCGCAGGGCGGCGCAGGTCTGGGCGAAGCGCGCCGCGAAGACGGGATCGAGCAGCACGAGGTCCCGTACGCCGGCCACCGCGCCCGCACCGGCCCGCGCGGCGGCCGCCGCCAGCGCCCCGGGTACGAGCTCCCGCTCGCCGGGGTAGGGGCGGTAGACGGGGTAGGCGATCAGCAGCTCCCGTACGGCGGGGGCGAGTTCAGGTCCGGCCAGCCGCTCCAGCGTCGCCAGCTCGGCGGCCAGGTCCCCGGTCAGGACCTCCCGCGCGCTCGCGCCGGCGGTCTGCGACCACGGGGGCTGACCGGTCGACTCGCGGAACGCGTCGGCCAGTCGCGCGGCGCCGACGGGGTCGGTGAGCACTCCGTCCACCCGGTGGAGCGCGTCGTACCCGGTGGTTCCGGCCACCGGCCAGGAGTGCGGCAGCCGCTCGTGGCGGGCCAGGATCTTCTCGACCACCACCCAGCAGCCCTCGCCGACGGCCTCCCGCAGCCGGCGCAGGTAGCCCTCGGGGTCCGCGAGGCCGTCCACGTGGTCGATCCGAAGCCCCGCGACCACCCCGTCCCGGACCAGCTCCACCACCTTGGCGTGGGTGGCGGCGAAGACGCCGGGATCCTCGACGCGGACTCCGATCAGTTCGGAAATGGTGAAGAAGCGACGGTAGTTGAGGCCCGTCCTGGCTTCCCGCCAGCATGCCGGCCGGTACCACTGGGCGGCGAGCAGCGCCGCCGGCTCCAGCTCGGCCGTGCCCCGCCGCAGCGGGAACTCCAGCTCCCCGATCCGCAGGACGGCCCGGTCGCCCCGCCCGTCGACCTTGAGCTCCCCCGGATCGAGCGGCTCGCCGAGCACCGGCAGGAGCAGCTTCCCGCCGCCCGCCTCCCAGTCGATGTCGAACCAGTGTGCGTACGGGGAGCCCGGCCCCTCCCGGGCCACCTCCCACAGCGGCCGGTTCAGCCGGAGCGGCGCCGGCACCGCCATGTGGTTCGGCACGATGTCGAGGACGAGGGCGAGGCCGTGCGCGCGGGCGGTGGCGGCCAGCTCCCGCAGCCCGCCCTCCCCGCCGAGCTCGGCCCGCACCCGGGTGTGGTCGGTGACGTCGTACCCGTGGGCCGAACCGGGCACGGCCTCCAGCACCGGGGAGAGGTGCAGGTGCGACACGCCGAGCGAGGCGAGGTAGGGCACCGCCGCCCGGGCGTCCGCGAAGGCGAACTCCGGGCGCAGCTGTAGCCGGTAGGTCGCCGCTGGGGCGAGGCGGGCCGCCGTCCGGGCGACGGCGGGCGGAACATCGGATTCCGGCGAGGTGGATTCAACGCCTGTGTGCGCGGGCTGGCTCATGAGAACGTACGTACCCAGGATGCGGGATTCCGTGCCATTACCCAATGCATCCGAGTGACTGCGCCGGGTTAACGTGACTCAAGTGTTCGGAACCGTCAACACCTATCGTCAAGTCATCGCCCTGACCGGGCCCCTCCTCCCGCTCGTCTCCTTCCTCGCCCGGCTGCCCGTGGCGATGTCGCAGTTCGGGAGCGTCCTGCTGGTCGCGCAGACCAGCGGCTCCCTCGCCACCGCCGGCATGGTCGGCGGCACCCTTTCCGCCGGGCAGGTGGTCTTCGGGCCCGTCCTCGGACGGCTCGCCGACCGCCACGGACAGCGTCCCGTGGTCCTCGGCGCCGCCGCGGTCAACGCCGTCGCGACCGCCGCTCTGGTCGTGGGGGCCCTCTCGGACCTCGCCACCCTCCCGCTCGCCGCGATCGGCGCCGTCACCGGCGCCTCCGTACCGCTGATCGGTCCGCTCGCCCGGACCCGCTCCGTGGCCCTGGCCCACCGCGCCAAGGCCGACGAGAGCGTCGTGGGCGCCATCCACTCCCTCGAAGGCACCCTGGACGAGGTCTCCTTCGTCTTCGGGCCGGCCCTCGTCGGCACGGCCACCCTCGTCCTGCACCCGGCCGTCGCCCTCGGCGGCGCGGCCGCCCTGGTCGCCGTCTTCGGGACCTGGTACGCGCTCCACCCGACCGCCGCCGTCACGGCCGGGGTGTCCGCGCGGGTCCGCGAGGAGAAGGAGAGGACGCGGGTCCGGCCGCCCCGCGTCGTCTACGCGGTGCGCGGCTCCCTCGCCCTCCAGGGCGCCATGTTCGGCGCCTGTCAGGCCGGAATCGCCGCCCTCACCGCACAGTTGGGCGTCCCCGGCCAGGCCGGCATCGTCTACGCCGCCATGGGCGTGGTCAGCGCCGCCGTCGGGCTCTCGCTCGGCGCGCTGCCCGCCCGCTTCGGGCTGCGGCTGCGCTGGCGGGTGGCCACCGCCGCCGCGCTCGTGCTGTCCCTGCCGCTGCTCTTCACCGACACCCTGTGGCCGCTGTACGCGGTCGTCACCGTGCTCGGAGCCGCCTACGCCCCGCACCTGATCACCGCGTTCGCGCTCACCGAGCGGGCGGTCGAGCCCTGCCGCCTCGGCGAGTCGATGGCCTTCGCCGCCAGCTCGCTCGTCGCGGGACAAGCCGCCTCGCTCGCCGTCTCCGGGCGGCTCGCCGAGTGGTACGGGCCCGCCGCGGCCTTCGCTGTGGCCGTGGGGGCCGCCGCCCTGTGCCTGACCCTCGCCCTCGTGACCCGCGTGCCGGCCGCCCGCACCCACGCCCCGCCGGCCGG